>JADHZE010000070.1 GCA_026934365.1 Isoptericola sp. QY 916
ACCGCGCCGACCGGGCCGAGGGGCCGGGTCTCCCCGAGCACCTGCGTCGAGTCGAGCGGCGCGGTGGCGTCGAGCGGCTGCGCCCCGGCGACGGTGCCGTCGGCCAGGGTGTCCGCGGCGTCCGACGTGCTGACCACCGTGCCGCGCGCCGTCGTGGCGGTGCCGCTGACGCGGATCGCGGCGGTGCGCGAGCGCCCGGCGCTGGGGCCGGTGCGCGCCACCACCTTGGTGACGACGGGCTTGAGCTGCTCGTGCGTCTTCTCGATCGAGCGCGTGTAGAGGAAGTTGCCGATGACCGTGATGACGCTCGCGAGGCCGGCGCCGATGATCGTCCCGGCGACGCCGAAGAAGGACATCAGCACCGTGGCGCTGACCGCGGCGAGGGCGCTCGCCACCACCTGGGTGAGCGAGAGCCGGGTCTTGGCGGGGGCGTCCTTCGCGTCGTCGTGCGGGTCGTCGACGGGGGCGCCCGGGGCGGAGTTGCGGGGGGAGGAGGTCACGGAGCGTCGGGTCCAGGTCGGGGTCGTCTGTCCGACGCCCGCCGCACCCGCCGGCACGAAGGCCGCGCGCCGCGGGCTTCGGCGTCTGCCGCGGGCGTCCCCAGCAGCCTAGGCCGGGCGTGTGCAGGTCGCAGCGGGCCGTCGTGACCCGCCCCGAGAGGAAGCGCGAAGATCCTGTGATCCCGCAGGCCCGGAGTGTTGTGAGCGGACGATTGGCCCCGTCATGGCCTCACGACAGGGCCAATCGTCCGCTCACAACGCTCCGGGTGGGTGACCGTCAGGACGCGGCGGCGGCCTCCGCCGCGGCGAGCAGGATGCAGGTGGCGACGCCGTCCATCGCGACGCGCACCTCGTCCAGCGGCGGCATGGTGGGCGCGAGGCGCAGGTTCCGGTCGTTCGGGTCCTGGTGGTACGGGAAGGTGGCGCCGGCCGGGGTGAGCGCGATGCCGGCCTCCTTGGCGAGCTGCACCACGCGCGCCGCGGTGCCCGGGACGACGTCGACGGAGACGAAGTAGCCGCCGTCGGGCCGGGTCCAGGTGGCGACGCCGGCGTCGCCGAGCCGCGCGTCGAGGATGTCGACCACGGCGCGGAACTTGGGCGCGAGGACCTCGCGGTGCTTGCGCATGTGGGCGCGCACGCCGGCGGCGTCGCCGAAGAACTGCGCGTGCCGCAGGTGGTTGACCTTGTCCGGGCCGATGGAGCGGATGCCCAGGTGCTTCGTGAACCAGGCGACGTTGGCGGGCGACGACGCGAAGAACGCGACGCCGGAGCCCGCCAGGGAGATCTTCGACGTCGACGCGTACAGGAGCACGCGGTCGGGGTTGCCGGCCTCGGCGGCGAGGCCGATCGCGTTCGCGGACTTCGCCTCGTGCTCCGTGAGGTGGTGCACCGCGTAGGCGTTGTCCCAGAAGATGCGGAAGTCGGGGGCGGCGGCGGGCATCGACACGAGGCGCCGGGCGACGGACTCCGAGACGACCGAGCCGTCCGGGTTGGCGTACGTCGGCACGACCCACAGGCCCTTGATCGTCGGGTCGTCGGCGACGAGCGCGGCGACGGCCTCGGCGTCGGGGCCGTCGGGCGTCATCGGCACGGTGACCATGCGGATGCCCAGCTCCTCGCAGATCGCGAAGTGCCGGTCGTACCCGGGCACGGGGCAGACGAACGTGATCTGCTCCTCGCGCGACCAGGGGCGCTCGGAGCCCGGCACGCCGAACAGCAGCGCCTGCACGATCGTGTCGTACATCAGCGTCAGCGAGGCGTTCCCCTGCGCGAGGAGCTGGTCGACGGGCACGCCGAGCAGCTCGGCGAAGATGGCGCGCAGCTCGGGCAGCCCGGCGAGCCCGCCGTAGTTGCGCGTGTCCGTGCCGTCCTCGGCCGTGTGGTGGCCCTCGCCGGGCAGAGCCAGCAGCGCCTCGGAGAGGTCGAGCTGCTCGGCGGACGGCTTGCCCCGCGTGAGGTCGAGCCTCAGGCCGCGGGCCTGCAGGTCCGCGTACTCGCGGCGCAGGTCCCCGAGCCTCTCGGCGAGGTCGGCGGCCTGGGCGGTCGGGGTGGTGGACGACGGCGCGGTGGAACCCTCGGTGCTCACCCCACGGACCATACCGGCCGTGGGTCGGCGGCGGCAGGGCGTCCCACGACGGCGGGGCGCCGGTCGCCGCGACCGGTCAGCGCCGGCGGTCGAGCGCCCGCGCGAGCCGGCCCAGCGAGAGGCGCATGAAGCCCCGCAGGGCGATCCCGACCAGCGGCGCGGTGACGGCGCGGGGGAGCGGGCCGGCGAGGTACGCCTCCTCCCACCACACGACGCGGCAGCGGCCGGCGTCCATCGGGACGACGTCGAAGCCCGCCTCGCCGAGCAGCACCGGGCCGAGCTTGCGCAGCCGGGTGCGGCCGACGCGGGCGGCCGCGGTGGAGGGGCGTTCCAGCTGCTCCACGACCATCCGGTCGATGACCACGAGGCGTGCCAGGGCGGCGCCGGGGTCGCGCCGCGCGCCCGGGCCGCTCGCCATCGTGTAGCGGTCGCCGACCTCGGGGCCGGGCCCGGCCGCCCCCTCGAGCCTGGTGGCGATCATCCACCGCGGGTGGGTGCGCAGGTCCGCCACCCAGGCGAACGCGACGGACGCCTCCACCGGGACGACGCGTGCCACCTCGACGTGGTGGGCGCGGGGCGTGGCGGGCGTCGTCACGAGCCGTCGTCCTCCGGCGTGCGGCCGCGCCCCTTGCGGCTCGGCAGCCACCGGCTCGGCGACGTGCGCCGTGGCGCGTCCGGCGCGCGCAGCGTCGGGACGTCGTCGCCCGGCTCGAGCACCAGCTCCACGACGCGGGGGAAGTGCTCGGGCGGCGGCCCGAACGCGCGCCGCGACTGCGCGACGACGCCGTGGCCGAGCGCGCGCCCGCCCGCGATGCCCACGACGAACCCGACGCCGAACGGCAGCAGCCGACCGAGCGCGAGCGAGCCCTGCTTGGCGACCTGCCGCTTGAGGAACTGGCGGGCGAGCGTCTTGTTGACCCGCTTGATCGTCGTCTGCGGCATGGACGTGAGCAGCACCTTGCCCCACGCCACGGAGGAGCCGCCGATCGCGTTCTCGACGTCCTTCGCGCCCCGGTCGCCCAGCACGGTCGCCAGGAGCAGCGCGCGACGGCGCGGCACGTCGTCGATCTCGATGCCGTGCACGTCGGCGACGGCGAGCGCGAACGCCGCCGACGCGCCGAAGAACGTGGCCACGTCGCCCGTGGTGAGCGCCGTCGCCGCGGCCGTCCCGACCGACGGCGCCGCGGCCGCCGCGCCCACGGCGCCGCCCGCCGTCGTCAGCAGGGTCAGGTACTCCTTCTCCAGGATCCGCACGATCCCGGCCGGGTCGGCCTCGGGGTTTCGTGCCCGCAGCCGGTCCACGTGCTTGTGGATCGCGGCGGACGGGATCGTCACGGCCTTGTCGAGCAGCGCGTCGAGCAGCGGCGTCGGCCGGTACCGGGCCCACTCCTCGCCGCGCGCGGCCGGGTCCCGGACCTCGGTGACCTCGTCGCCCGCCCCGTCTCCCGGCACGTCCGCGCGCACGACCTCGTCGCCCGGCGTCGGGCTCTCGCCACCCCTGCCGCGCCCGGTCACGACGCGGCTTCCTCCGCGTCGTCCTCCGCGTCGCCGGCCGGCTGCTCGAAGACCGCCGGCGGCACCAGGGCGCCCGCCTTGAGGGTGCGGCCCACGGTGCAGGCCCGGTCGATCGAGCGCTGCGCCAGGAGCAGGGTCTTGTTCCGCGTGGCCTCGTCGAGCGCCGACAGGTCGATCTCGAAGCGCTCGGTGAGCACCGGGTACCGGTCCTCGTCCAGGTCCTTCGCGTCCTCGACCCGGATCACGGCCTCGTACGCCTCGCCGAGCACCCGGGCGAACTTCGTGTCGCTGCTCATGCCCGCGCACGCGGCCAGCGCGATCTTGAGCAGCTCGCCGGGCGTGAAGACGGCGCCCGCCTCCACGGGGCCGATCTCCACGCTGGCGCCGCGGGCGGTGTGCCCGCGGTAGGTGCGGTTGCCGGTGCGCTCCACCCACAGCGGGTCGGTGGGCGACGGCGTCACGGGGGCTGCGGTGTCGGGCGCGGTGCTCTGGTCCGTCATGAGGTGATCCTCCCACTGCTCGTCCGGGGAAGTCCGGGACGTCCCGAGGAGAACGTGCGGGCCGCCCGTCCGATTCCGGTGTGGCCGGGGTCACACGACCGCGCCTGTCACGGACCGCCGCGGTCCCCGGTCGACAGGGTGTCGGGCGGCCACCGGGCCGCCCGCCGCAGGGACACCTCAGCAGCACCGCAGAGAGGACAGGCTCATGAAGATCGTGGTCGTCGGTGGGACGGGACTCATCGGGACGCAGGTCATCGCACACCTCACGGAGGCCGGGCACGACGCGGTCGCCGCCGCGCCCAGCACGGGCGTGGACACCCTGACCGGCGAGGGCGTGGACGCGGCGCTCGCGGGCGCCGACGTCGTCGTGGACGTGTCGAACTCGCCGTCGTTCGCGGACGACGACGTGCTGCGCTTCTTCGCGACGTCGACGCGCACGCTGCTCGACGCCGAGAAGCGCGCGGGCGTGCGGCACCACGTGGCGCTGTCGATCGTGGGCGCCGACCGCAACCCGGACTCCGGGTACCTGCGGGCCAAGGTGGCGCAGGAGGAGCTGATCCGCTCCGGCGGTGTCCCGTGGACGGTCGTGCGCGCCACGCAGTTCTTCGAGTTCGCGCCGCGGATCGCCGACGGCGCCACGGTCGACGGCGTGGTGCGCATCCCGCCCGTCGGGTTCCAGCCGATCGCGTCGGCGGACGTGGCGCGGTTCGTGGCCGAGGCGGCCGCGGGGCAGCCGCGCGATGTCGTGCTCGACGTCGCCGGCCCGGAGCGGGTGCGGTTCGACGAGTTCATCGCCGCCGCGCTCGGGGCGTCGGGAGACGCCCGCGAGGTGGTGGCAGACCCGGCCGCGTCGTACTTCGGGGCCGTGCTCGCGGACGACTCGATCGTGCCGCAGGGCGACGCCCGGCTCGGCGCCGTGACGTACGCGGACTTCGCCGGGGCGCGGGCGTAGCGTTGGCCGCATGACGTCGCGTCCCGACGCGCCCGAGCGCCCCGGCCCCCTCGACGACACCGAGGGCGCCGGGGCGCTCGACGCGTTCCTCGCCGTCCGGCCGCAGCTGTTCGGCATCGCCTACCGGATGCTCGGGGGCGTCGCCGAGGCGGAGGACGTCGTGCAGGACGCCTGGCTCCGCTGGCAGGGCACGGACCGCGACCAGGTCCGGAACCCGGCGGCCTTCCTCACGACCGTGACGACGCGGCTCGCGATCAACGCGGCGACGTCGGCGCGCGCCCGTCGCGAGACGTACGTCGGGCCGTGGCTCCCCGAGCCGGTCGACACCTCCGACGACCCCGCGCTGGGAGCGGAGCGTGCCGAGGCCCTCGAGCTCGCGACCCTGCTGCTCATGGAGCGGCTCACGCCGGTGGAACGCGCCGTGTACGTGCTGCGGGAGGCGTTCGGCTACCCGTACGGGCGGATCGCGGAGATCCTCGACCTCACCGAGGCGAACGCACGCCAGCTCGCCCGGCGGTCGCGCGACCGGCTCGGCACGCGCGAGGCGGTACCCGTCGACCCCGGCGAGCACCGGCGCCTGCTCGACGAGCTCGTGGCCGCCGCGCACGAGGGCGACCTCGCGCGCTTCGAGCGCTACCTGGCCGACGACGTCGTCGCGCGGCCCGACGGCGGCGGGCGGGTGCACGCGTCGCGCGTCGAGCTGGTCGGCCTCGCGCGGGTGTCGCTCTTCCTCGACAACGTGTGGCGCAAGTTCTGGGACGCCGGCACGGTGCGCGCCGTCGAGGCGAACGGCCTGCCCGCCGTCGTGGTCGACCTGGACGGCGCGCCGTTCGCGCTCCTGGCGCTCGACGTCGTCGACGGGCGGGTCGAGCACGTGTACGTCCAGGTCAACCCCGACAAGCTGGCGGGCTACGCCACGGCCTCCTGAGCGTCGTCCTGCGCGGCTCTCACGTCGTCGGGCGCGTCGTCGGGCGTGGTGGCCGCGGCGAACGCGGCGCGGGGCGTCTGCACCGACGCGAGGGAGACGACGTCGCGCCCGAAGACCGCGGCGGTGAGCCAGACCGCGAGCACGCGGGCCTTGCGCTCCCACGTCGGGACGGCGAGCAGGTGGTAGCCGCGGTGGACGAGCCACGCGAGCCGGCCGCGCACCACGATCCCGCGGGACTGGAAGATGCCCGACCCCAGCCCCAGCGTGGCGATGACGCCGAGGCTGCCGTGCACGTACGGGCGCGTGGGGCGACCGTGCAGGCTCGCGACCAGGTTGCGCGCCAGACGCCGGCCCTGCCGGACGGCGTGCTGCGCGTTGGGCACGGCGAGCGCGCCGGGCCGCGCGACGGCCAGGTCGGGCACGGCGGCGCCGTCGCCCGCGGCCCACGCGTCGTCGACGGGCTCGTCGTCCGTGCCGACCCGCAGGTCGGGCCGCACGACGACGTACCCGCGGCGGTCCACCGGCAGGTCGGTGTGCGTCGCGACCACCGGGTTCGCGGCGTTGCCCGCCGTCCACACCAGCAGCCCGGACGCGAACTCCTCGCCGGTCGAGAGGCGGACGACCCCGTCGACCGCGGACTCCAGGCCCGTGCCGAGGTGCACGCGCCCGCCGCGGCGCTCGAGCTGCTCCACGACCCACCGGCCCGGGCGGTCCGTCACCTCCGGCAGGATGCGGTCGCTGAGCTCCACGAGGTGGAACCGCAGCTCGGTGGCGTCGATCTCCGGGTACCGGGGGAGCAGGTCGTGCGCGAGCGACAGCAGCTCACCGAAGCCCTCGACGCCGGAGAACCCGCCGCCGACGAACGTCACGGTGAGCAGCCGCTCCCGCTCCGGGCCGCGCGGCAGGCTCGCCGCCCGGTCGAACGACGTCAGCAGCCGGTCGCGGATGGCGACCGCCTCCTCGACGTGCTTCATCCCGATGGCGTGCTCCGCGACGCCCGGGACGGGGAAGACGCGCGTCACCGCGCCCGCCGTCACCACGACCGTGTCGTAGGGCAGGCGGTACGTCTCTCCCGAGCGCGGCCGCACGACCACGACCCGGTCCGCGTGCTCCACGCGCACCACCGACCCGTCGACCAGCCGCGTGCGGCGCAGGTGTCTGCGGTGGGCCACCGCCGCGTGCCGCGCCTCGACGGACCCGGCCACCACCTCCGGCAGGAACGGCTGGTACGTCATGTACGGGCGTGGGTCGACGAGCACCAGCTCCACCTCCCCGCGCCGCAGCTCCCGCCGCAGGCCCTTCTCCAGCTCCCGGGCCGTCGTGAAGCCCGCGTAGCCGCCACCGACGATCACGATGCGTCGCATCACTGCCTCCTGTGCCGCGCCCGTCGGGCGCTCTCACCACGTCGACCGCGCAGCGCCCTCCTCCGTGACTGCCGCGGGGTGTGACGTCCGAGACGTCGGCGCGGCACTTCGGGCTCAGTTCGGCAGCTCGAACTGCCGACCCGAGACAGAACTGCCGCCGTGAAGGTCGGTCCGGGCTCCGCAGCGGCGCGCCGTCGCGGCGCCGCCGGCGGTGTCGCGAGGGTCGTAGGGTTGCCGCATGGCTGCGATCCCCACCCCCTACGAGGACCTCCTGCGCGACGTGCTGGAGCACGGCACGCACAAGGAGGACCGCACGGGGACGGGCACGCGCAGCGTGTTCGGGCGGCAGCTCCGCTACGACCTGCAGCAGGGGTTCCCGCTGATCACGACCAAGCGGGTGCACCTCAAGTCGATCGCGTACGAGCTGCTCTGGTTCCTGCGCGGCGACTCCAACGTGCGGTGGCTGCAGGAGCACGGCGTGACGATCTGGGACGAGTGGGCGTCGCCGGAGGGCGAGCTGGGCCCGGTGTACGGCGTGCAGTGGCGGTCGTGGCCGACGCCGGACGGGCAGCACGTCGACCAGATCGCGGGCGTGATCGACCAGATCAAGGTCGACCCGGACTCGCGCCGCCTCATCGTGAGCGCGTGGAACGTGGCGGAGCTCGCGGACATGGCGCTGCCGCCCTGCCACCTGCTGTTCCAGTTCTACGTGGCGGACGGGAAGCTGAGCTGCCAGCTCTACCAGCGCTCCGCCGACCTGTTCCTCGGCGTGCCGTTCAACATCGCCTCGTACGCGCTGCTCACGCACATGGTGGCCGCGCAGACCGGCCTCGAGGTGGGGGAGTTCGTCTGGACGGGCGGCGACTGCCACGTCTACGACAACCACGTCGAGCAGGTCCGCACCCAGCTGGAGCGCGACCCGTACCCCTACCCGACGCTCCGCCTCGCACCGCGCGACTCGATCTTCGACTACGCGTACGAGGACATCGAGGTGCTCGGCTACCAGCACCACCCGGGCATCAAGGCCCCGGTCGCCGTCTGACCCCGGCGACGACGTGATCGGTCTGATCTGGGCCCAGGCGCACGACGCCGCGGGCCGGCCCGTCATCGGCGCCGCGGGCGAGATCCCCTGGCGCGTGCCGGAGGACTTCGCGCACTTCAAGATGACGACGGCGGGGCACCCCGTCGTCATGGGGCGCCGCACGTGGGAGTCGCTGCCGCGCCGCCCGCTGCCGGGGCGCACCAACGTCGTCGTGACGCGGCGGCCCGGCTGGTCCGACGAGGGCGCGGTCACCGCCGCGTCGATCGACGAGGCCCTGGCGCTCGCCGCCGCGGCCCCCGGCGGGGACGAGGTCTGGGTGATGGGCGGCGGCGAGGTCTACGCCGCGACCCTGGCGCTCGCCGACCGGCTCGTCGTCACCGAGATCGACCTGGCGGTCGAGGGCGACGCGTTCGCCCCCGTCGTCGATGCGCTGACCTGGGAGATCGCCGACGACGGCGCGTGGGCGACGTCGTCCGGCCCGGGCGCCCTGCGCCATCGCGTGCGCACCTACACGCCCGTCCCCGCGAGGTAGTTCGAGCCGTGCCGAGGTAGTAACCGTTCCCGGTGCCACGGTTCCACCTCGCCGTGACCGGGTTCTCCCTCGCCGCGACCGGTACTACCTCGGCGCGGGGCCCGCTACCTCGCCGCGACGGGGCCACCCGGCGGTCTCGTGCTTCCTCGGCGAGCGCCAGATCACGATCTCGACACCGATCGGTGGAAGGCGCTTGCCGATTCCGGGACCTGTCCGGTACCTTTCCGAGAAACCGGTTACCGGCGCGTTTCACCAGGAGCGCGGACAGCTCGAGGACGAGCAGAGGGGCACGCCAATGGTGGTTGTGATGATCGAGGGGACCGCGCGATGAGCGCGGTCACCGCCGCGAAGACCGCGGCTCCGACGACGCCGACGACGTCCGGTGGCGGCGTGCCCGCGCGCCCGCGCCGCAAGCGCGTGCCGGCGCTGTGGAAGCACAAGGCGCTCTACCTCATGGCAGTGCCGGGGATCCTGTACTTCATCCTCTTCAAGTACGCGCCCATGGGCGGGCTCGTCATCGCCTTCCAGGACTACCTGCCGTTCCTCGGCATCGGCGGCAGCCCGTGGGTCGGCTTCGACCACTTCGTGCGCTTCTTCTCCGAGGACACGTTCTACGTCCTGCTGCGCAACACCCTGATGATCTCGCTGGGGATGCTGATCTTCGCGTTCCCGGTGCCGGTCATCCTGGCGCTGCTGCTCAACGAGGTCCGCACGAAGTGGTTCCAGCGCAGCATCCAGTCGGTCGTCTACCTACCGCACTTCCTGTCGTGGGTGATCGTCGTCTCGATCTTCTACGTGCTGCTCACGACCGACGGCGGGTCCGTCAACAACCTGCTGGTCTCATGGGGCTTCGACCCGGTCCCGTTCCTCACCGATCCCGACTGGCTCCGGCCGATGTACATCTTCCAGGAGATCTGGAAGGGCGCCGGCTGGGGCACCATCGTCTATCTCGCCGCGATGACCGCGGTCGACGTCCAGCTCTACGAGGCGTCCGAGCTCGACGGCGCGGGCCGGATGCGCCAGGCCTGGCACATCACGCTGCCGGCCATCCGGCCCACCATCATCGTGATGTTCATCCTCGCCATCGGCGACTTCCTGGAGCTCGGCTTCGAGCACATGTTCCTCGTGATGAACTCCCTGAACCGCGACGTCGCCGACATCTTCGACACCTACGTGTACACGGCGGGTATCGAGAACGGGCAGCTCAGCTACGCGGCCGCCGTCGGCCTGTTCAAGGGGCTCGTCGGCCTCGTCCTCGTGGTCTTCGCCAACCGCCTCGCCAAGCGGTTCGGCGAGGAGGGCGTCTACTGATGTTCTCCTTCGAGGGCTTCGTGCGGATCGACGCGATCTGTCGCGGCATCTTCCGGGTCGCGGCCCTGAGCGTGCTGTGGCTTGCGACGACGATCCTCGGGCTCGGCCTGCTCGGGTTCGGCCCGGCGTCGTACGCGACGGCGAAGTCCGTGGACCGCTGGCTGCGGCACGGCGAGACGCCCCCGCTCGCCCGCACGTTCGTGGCCGACGTCCGCGAGCGGACAGGCGAGGCGATGCTCGCCGGTGCGGTCGTCCTCGGTGCGGGCGGCGTGATCGTCACCAACGTCTTCCTCGCCCCGACGTGGATCCTCCAGGCGGTCAACGTGCTGGCGCTCGTCGTGCTCGGTGTCGCCACCGCCTACGTCTTCCCCGTCATGGCCGCCACCGACATCGCCACCACGCGGCGCCGGTTCGCCGCAGCGCTGCTCATCGGCTTCGGCTCGCTGCACTGGACGATCATCGGCGCGGCCGCCGTCGGCGCGGCCTGGTGGCTGCTGTGGACGTACGCCACGCCGCTGCTCCTGCTCTTCGGGGCCGGGCTCCCGGCGTTCGTCGTCGGACTGGTCACCCGCATCGTCTTCCGCCCCCTGGAGGAGTCCCCGGAGGTCCCGGGCTCCACCCACCGTTCCTTGCACCACCCGATGATCTCGCCTGCGACGGAGCAGGTGTCATGAGAGGAGCAGTACCCATGCGCAAGACCCTGTTCGCCAAGGGTGCGGCCGCGGCCGCGGTGGCCGCGCTCGCGCTCACCGCTTGCGGCAGCAACGGTTCGGGCGACGACGACGGCAAGGCCGACGACAGCCCGATCACCTGGATGTCGATGCTGCACACCCCCGTGACGCCGGACGCGGACGGCCCGATCCAGACGGCCCTGGAGGAGTACACCGGCCAGGAGTTCAAGATGCAGTGGGTCCCGGACGCGTCGAAGGAGGAGAAGATCAACTCCGCCCTCGCGTCCGGCCAGCTCGCCGACATCGTGTCGCTGACGGTCACCGACAGCACGACCGTGCGTCAGGCGCTCAAGGCCGGGCAGTTCTGGGACGTGGAGCCCTTCCTGAAGGACTTCCCGAACCTGGCGAAGATCGACCCCGACACCCTCGAGGCCGCCAAGCTGGACGGCAAGCTCTACGGGGTCCCGTTCCAGAAGATCAAGACGCGCTACGGGGTCGTCGTCCGCCAGGACTGGCTGGACCACCTGGGCCTGGAGGTGCCGCACACGATCGAGGACCTGGAGAAGGTCGCCGTCGCGTTCACGAAGGACGACCCGGACGGCAACGGCAAGGACGACACCACCGGGTTCATCGACCGCGAGGAGAGCTTCCTCGTCGGCTTCCGCTCGCTGACCGGGTACTTCGGCGCGGGCGACAAGTTCTCCGTCGACGACTCGGGCCAGGTGCACGCCGCGTTCGCCAGCGACGAGTTCAAGCAGGCGATGGAGTGGTACCGCGGCGTGTACGAGCAGGGCGCGGTGAACCAGGAGTTCGTCACGGTCCAGAAGCAGAACCAGCAGGACGCGATCGCCCGCGGCAAGGGTGGCATCGTGGTCACGGGTCTGTTCGAGGCGAAGAACTACGTGGACCTCGCGCAGAGCGCCGACCCGAAGACGCCCATGAAGTGGGCGCTCGTCAACGACATGACGCTCGACGGCCAGCCGCACCACATCATCACCGACACCGGCGGCGGCATGGGCGGCTGGCTCGCCCTGCCGAAGTCCGAGGTGAAGGACGAGGCCGAGGTCAAGAAGGTGCTGGGCTTCCTCGACAAGCTCATGGACGAGGAGCCGTTCGGCCTCATGACCAACGGTGTCGAGGGCACGCACTACTCGCAGGACGCCGACGGCGTGGTGACGATCGAGGACCAGACCGCCTGGGAGCAGGAGGTGCAGCCGTACTCGTCGTCGCGCCCCTCGGAGAAGATCGTCACCTACAAGAGCACGAAGCCCTACGTGGACGAGGCCAACGAGAAGATGGCCGCGCAGGAGCCGGACGCCGTCATCAACCCGACGCAGTCGCTGAGCTCGGAGACCTTCGACCGGCAGTGGTCGACGATCGAGGACAAGGCGATGGACGCCTACAACCGCTACCTCACGGGCCAGATCGAGATGGCCGACTACGAGGCGGTCGTCGAGGACCTGCGCGGCCAGGGCCTGGACGACATCGAGGCGGAGTTCACCGCGGCCTACGCCAAGGTGAACGGCTGACCTTCCCGAGTCGGTGAGCGGGCGTCCGGCCCCGAGAAGGCCGGACGCCCGCCCGC
The DNA here is from genome assembly GCA_026934365.1 of Isoptericola sp. QY 916. Taxonomy (GTDB): domain Bacteria; phylum Actinomycetota; class Actinomycetes; order Actinomycetales; family Cellulomonadaceae; genus Isoptericola; species Isoptericola nanjingensis. The sequence goes on from JADHZE010000070.1 coordinate 12,486, forward strand.
CGCACCAGGCACCACCGAGAGGCCACACGTGCACACCCTCGACGAGACCCTCGCGACGACGACCCTGCAGGCCGCGATCGACGACGCCGCGGCGTCGGGCGGCGGCACCGTGGTGGTGCCCGCCGGAACCCACCGCACGGGAGCCCTGCGCCTGCGCTCGCACGTCGAGCTGCACCTCGAGGCGGGCGCGCGGCTCGAGTTCGTGCCCGATCCCGCGCTCTACCCGCCGGTCGAGGCCCGCTGGGAGGGCGCCAGCTCCACCATCCACCAGCCGTGCGTCTACGCGCACGGCGAGACCGACGTCGCGATCACCGGCCGCGGCACGATCGACGGCGGCGGCGCGGCCTGGTGGGACACGTTCCGCCACGACCGGGAGTCCCTCGTGCACCCCCGGCCCACGCTCGTCGGGATCCACGAGTGCACCCGGGTGACGATCCGCGACGTCACCCTCACGAACTCTCCCGCCTGGACCGTCCACCCGCTGCTGTGCGAGGACGTGAGCGTGTCCGGCGTGCGGATCCACAACCCCGCCGACTCGCCCAACACGGACGGCATCAACCCGGAGTCGTGCCGGAACGTGCGGATCAGCGACTGCCACATCGACGTCGGCGACGACTGCATCGCGATCAAGGCGGGCACCGAGCGCACCGCCGAGCGCGTGCCGTGCGAGAACATCACGATCACCGGCTGCACGATGGTGCACGGCCACGGCGGCGTGGTGCTCGGCAGCGAGATGAGCGGCGGCATCCGCAACGTCGTCATCACCGGCTGCGTGTTCTCCGGCACCGACCGCGGGATCCGGCTGAAGTCGCGCCGCGGGCGTGGCGGCGTCGTCGAGGACGTGCGCGTGGCGAACGTGATCATGGACGGGGTGCTGTGCCCGTTCGTGATCAACCCCTTCTACTTCTGCGGACCCGACGGCAAGGAGCCGTGGGTCGGCGACCGGTCGCCGCACCCGGTGGACGACCGGACGCCCGCGTTCCGGCGGATCCACCTGGCCCACGTGACCGCCCGCGGGGTGCATGCCGCGGCGGCGCACCTGTACGGCTTGCCCGAGGCGCCGCTCAGCGAGATCACCCTCGACGATGTGGCGATATCGTTCGCCGAGGACGCCGAGCCGGGCGTCCCCGCGATGGCGGCGGGGGTCGAGGCGGTGGCGCGCGCAGGCATCCGCGTCGGGTACGTGGCCGACTCCGCCTTCACCCGGGTGCGGGTGGTCGGGGCGGTCGGCCCCGAGGTGACGGCCGAGGCGAGCCCCACGCTGCGGCTCACCGACGTGACCGGCCGGATCGAGCGGGACGACACCGGCGTCTTTCGCGCGTCGAGCACGCCTGCGACGGAGCAGGCGACACGAGAGGAGCACCTCGCATGAGGAAGAACCTGTTCGCCAAGGGTGCGGCCGCGGCCGCGGTGGCCGCGCTCGCGCTGACCGCGTGCGGCAGCGACGGGTCCGGCGACGACGACGGTGCGGCGGGCGGCCCCATCACGTGGATGGCGACGCTGCACACGCCCGTGACGCCGGACGAGGACGGCCCGATCCAGACCGCGCTGGAGAAGCACACCGGCGAGGACTTCAAGGTCCAGTGGGTGCCGGCGGCGTCGTCGGCCGAGAAGCTCAACGCGGCGCTCTCGTCGGGCGCGCTCGCCGACATGGTGTCGATGGCGCCGGTCGACAGCTCGACCGTGCGGCAGTCGCTGACGTCGGGGATGTTCTGGGACGTGGAGCCCTACCTGAAGGACTTCCCGAACCTCGCCGAGATCGACCCGCAGACGCTGGACGCGGCCCGCCTGGACGGCAAGCTCTACGGGGTGCCGTTCCAGAAGATCAAGGCGCGCTACGGCGTGGTGGTCCGCCAGGACTGGCTGGACCACCTGGGCCTGGAGGTGCCGCACACGATCGAGGACCTGGAGAAGGTCGCCGTCGCGTTCACGAAGGACGACCCGGACGGCAACGGCAAGGACGACACCACCGGGTTCATCGACCGCGAGGAGAGCTTCGACCTGGGCTTCCGGTCCCTGTCGGGGTACTTCGGCGCCGGCGACGACTTCGAGGTGGACGACGCCGGCCAGGTGCGCTCGACGCTCGACGGCGACGCCTTCAAGCAGGCGATGGAGTGGTACCGCGGCGTGTACGAGCAGGGCGCGGTCAACCAGGAGTTCGTGACGATGCAGAAGACGAACCAGCAGGACGCCATCGCGCGCGGCAAGGGCGGCATCGTGGTCACGGGCCTGTTCGAGGCCAAGGGCTACCTCGCGCTCGCGCAGGACGCGGACCCCGAGACGCCCATGAAGTGGGCGCTGGTCAACGACATGACCTCGGGCGACGTGCCACGCAGGATCCTCACCGACACGGCCGGCGGGCTCGGCGGCTGGCTGTCCTTCCCGAAGTCGGAGGTGAAGGACGAGGCCGAGCTCCAGCGGGTGCTCGGGTTCGCCGACAAGCTGCTGGACGAAGAGGCGTTCGGCCTCATGACCAACGGCGTCGAGGGCACGCACTACTCGCAGGACGCCGACGGCGTGGTGACGATCGAGGACCAGACCGCCTGGGAGCAGGAGGTCCAGCCGTACTCGTCGTCGCGGCTGTCCGAGAAGGTCGTGACCTACAAGAGCACCGAGCCGTACGTCGACGAGGGCAACGAGAAGATGCTCGAGAACGAGCAGTACGCCGTCGTCAACCCGACGCAGTCGCTGTCCTCCGAGGCCTACGACCGGCAGTGGACCACGGTCCACGACGCGGCCAAGGACGCCTACAACAAGTACGTCGTGGGCCAGATCGAGATGGCGGACTACGAGGCCGCCATCGAGAAGCTCCGCGGGCAGGGCCTGGGCGACATCGAGCAGGAGCTCACGGCCGCCTACGCCGAGGTGAACGGCTGACATGGCCATGACCGACACGCCCGCCCGCCGCGCCGCCGGCGACGCCGCGGCCGAGCCCGCCGGTCCGGCGGTCGTCGTCCGGCGCACCGTCGAGCTCTGGGTGGCCGGGGTGGCGGCGGCCGTGACGACGCTCTCCCTCGGCGCGTTCACCCTCGTGGTGAACGGCGTCGACGAGGCGACGTTCGCCGACACCCTCTACCCGTTGCTCGCCGACGGCGGGGTCGCCGGCGCGGCGGGCGTCCCGGTCGACGCCGCCTACGAGGCCACGCGCACGCTCGCGGCGTGGTTCAGCCTCACCGTGCCGGTGGTGCTCGGGCTCACCGTCGTCGGCTTCGCGCTCGCGCGCCGCCGCCCCGCCCGACGCACGACCGGGTGGTGGTTCCTCGCCGCCGGGCTCGCCTGCCTCCTCGGCAGCCAGCTCCTGCTGTACCCGATCGCCTTCGGCTTCTTCGTCACCGCAGGGCTCTTCGCCCTGCGCACGACCGACCAGCATTCCGACCAGCCCCGAACCGGGAGTTCCAGATGAGCAAGATCGCCGCGGCAGCGCCCGCCGCACGGCCCCTCCGCCCCACGGGCCGGACCCGCAAGCCCTCGGTCGGGGTGCGCGTCTTCCAGGTCGTCAACGTGGTCGTCCTCACGGGCTTCGCGCTGCTGTGCCTGATCCCGTTCCTCAACGTGCTGGGCAGCTCGCTCGCCACCCCGGGCGAGATCGCGACCCGGCCGTTCATCCTGATCCCGCACACGTTCACGCTCGACGCGTACCGGTACATCCTGTCGACGTCGACGATCTTCCAGGCGATGGGGGTCTCCGTCATCGTCACCGTGGGCGGGACCTTCCTCAGCCTGCTGGTCACGGCGCTCATGGCGTACGCGCTGTCCAAGCGCTACCTCAAGGGCCGGCGGGTGATCAACTTCCTCGTCGTGTTCACCATGCTGTTCAGCGGCGGCATGATCCCCACGTTCATCGTGGTGCAGAAGCTGGGGCTCATCGACTCGCTGTGGTCGCTGATCCTCCCGGTGCTGATCAACGCGTTCAACTTCGTCATCATGCGCAGCTTCTTCCAGGGCATCCCGGACAGCCTGGAGGAGGCCGCGCGCATCGACGGCTGCTCGGACCTCGGGGTGTTCCTGCGGATCGTGCTGCCGCTGTCCCTGGCGTCGATCGCGACCATCGGGCTCTTCTACGCCGTGTACTACTGGAACACGTACCAGGCGGCCATCCTCTACATCAACGACTCGGAGAAGTGGCCCATCCAGGTGCTGCTGCGTCAGATCGTCATCGTCGCGTCCGGCATGAACGCCGACGAGAGCGCCGTCGACGTCGTCCCGCCCGCGCAGTCGGTGAAGATGGCCGTGATCTTCGTGGCGACGCTGCCGATGCTGCTGGTGTACCCGTTCATCCAGCGGTTCTTCGTCAAGGGCGCGCTGATCGGCTCGGTCAAGGGCTGACCCGGGGATCGTGGTGGGCGCTTGTTCGGCGCTGTTCGCGAGACGAATAGCGCCGAACGAGCGCCCACGACGATCGGGTGGTGTCAGCGGGAGTAGGCCGCGTGGAACGTCCACCGCGGGTCGAGCGTCTCGCCGAAGCCCTGCGACTGGACGGCGAGGGCGCCGTCGTCGGCCAGGGCCAGGCGGAGCCGGAGCGTGGCCAGCTCGTCGCCGTGGGTCCCCGCGCGCACGTCGAGGGTGCCGGGGGCGGACCAGCCCGCCGTGACGACCGCCGGCTCCTCGCCGATCCGGGTCGTCAGCGGGCCGGTCGTGTCGAGCGCGATGGACCAGCCGTCGGACGACGCGATCGTGCCCCCGGCGGCGTCGACATCGAGCGTCAGGTCCGCCGGGCCAGAGCCCGGGGTGCGGCCGGCCCAGGTGCCGGCCAGCGGACGCGCGTGCGCGGCGTCGTGCCTCGGGGTGGGCCAGGTGAGCGTCGTGACGGCGGCTCCCGCCGGGGGCGCGGCGGCCGCCCCGCCCGCCCGCGCCAGCTCGCGCGCGGGCCCGACGAGGTGGTCGAGGACGAGGTCCAGCAGCTTCTGGTCGCCGCTCGCCGCGGCCTGCGAGTCGGCGGTGACGACCACGGTGACCCCCGGCTCGGGGTCGCCGTAGACGATCTGCCCGCCCATCCCGAACATCAGCCAGCCGCCGGCGGGCGGCAGCCACAGCTGGAACCCGTACGCCGCGCGGAACGGCCCGCCCCAGGTCTGCATGGCGGGGTCCGACTGCGGCGACGTCGCGGCCGCGAGGTACTCCGCCGGGAGCAGCCGCGCGCCGTCGTGCACGCCGCCGTCGTTGAGCAGCCGGGCCAGGCGGGTCAGGTCGTCGGGCGTGCCGATCAGGCCGGAGCCGCCGTGGCTGAAGCCGTCCGGGCCGGGCAGGAAACGTAGGCCGGGGGAGATGCCGAGCGGGTCGAGCACCCGCGGGCGCAGGTAGTCGGCGAGCGTGCCGCCCGTGGTCCGCTCCACGAGCGCGGCCAGCGTGTACGACGCGCTGGTGTCGTACGTGAACAGGGTGCCCGGCGGGTGCGTGGGCTCCACGCGGAAGTACGACTCCAGCCAGCCTCCGCCGCGCACCTTGTACGTCGTCGAGCGGTGCGGGCCGACCATCGCGAGCATGTGCCGCAGCGTCGTGGCCTCGAGCCACGGGTGCGGCGGGTGGCCCGCGACGAGGTCGGGGAAGTGCCGCACGACCGGGTCGTCGAGGGACAGCCGCCCCTCGGCGGCGAGCAGCCCGACGGCCAGGCCGGTGACCGTCTTGGACACCGAGAACATCCGCTGCGGGACGTCGTGGCCGCGGGTGGGTGCGACGGCGGCGACACGTCGGTCGTCGCCCACGCGCACGTCGAGGGTGTGCAGGGCGATGTCGTGCGCGACGGCGCGCTCGACGAGCGGGTGCAGGTCGATCATGGCGCCAGCCTAGTAATCGCTTTCCCGCCGTGCCAGGGTCCTCGTCGCGCCCGTCGGGGGCGCGGCGAGGACCCGGCTCAGACCAGGTCGCGGACGGCGGCGTACTGCTCGCGGACCACAGGGCGCGGGTCGGCGTCCAGCGTGGTGGCGACCGTCGTCGACCAGGCGGGCGCGGCGACGTCCGGGTCGGCCGCGGCGGCGAGCACCCAGGCGGCCTGGCGCGCGGCGCCGTCGGCCACGTACTCGCCCGGCTCGGGCACGCCGATCGCGAGGCCGAAGACCTGCGTCGCGACCTGCTGCACCGCGGGCGACTGGGCGGCGCCGCCGATGAGCATGACGCGCTCGATGGGCACGCCCTGGGCGCGCAGCGCGTCGAGGCCGTCGGCCAGGCCGCAGAGCATGCCCTCCACGTAGGCGCGCGCGAGGTGCTCGCGGGTGGACGTCGCGAGGCGGACGCCGTGCAAGGTGCCGGTGGCGTCGGGGCGGTTGGGGGTGCGCTCGCCCTCGAGGTAGGGCACGAGGACGAGGCCGTCGGCGCCGGGCGGGGCGGCGAGCGCGAGGTCGGCGAGCTCGTGCACGTCGACGTCGAGCACCGCGCGGGCGGCGTCGAGCACGCGGGCGGCGTTGAGGGTGACCGCGAGCATGAGCGCGTTGCCGGTGGCGTCGGCGAAGCCGTTGATGGCGCCGGAGCCGTCGGCGGTGCGCGTCGGCGCCACCGCGGACACGACGCCCGACGTGCCGATCGAGATCGCGATGTCGCCGGGGGTCATGCCGAGCGCGAGGGCCGCGGCCGCGTTGTC
>JADHZE010000071.1 GCA_026934365.1 Isoptericola sp. QY 916
GTCCCGCGCGACGTGGAGTCGGGCACGGCCCGGGCGATCGCCCGGGTGGTGGACCCGCGGGTCGGGGTGCCTCCCGACGGGGCGACCGCCGACGCGGCCCGGCTCGTGCTGGAGCAGCTGGTGGGCGGCGCGCCGCGGCGGTGGCACGCGCCGCCCCTCGCGCTCCTGGGCTTCCTGGCCTGGTGGCGGGGCGACGGGTGGCTCGCGGCCCGGCGCGTGCGAGAGTCCGCGCGGCAGGACCCGAGCTACCGACTGGCCGCGCTCGTGGCCGGGGTGCTGGAGGCGGCGGTCCCGCCCGGGTGGGTGAGCGCGGCGCGAGGGCCTGCTGCGGAGGATCTCGCCGGGGCGACCGATGTGGCCGGGCCGACGGTCGGGTAGCGTGCCCCCATGGCGATCGTCGTCGGACTCCTGAGCACGGCCGAGGGACAGGCGGCACTCGCCGCAGCGAAGCGCGAGGCGCAGGAGCGGTCCGTCCCGCTCACGGTCGTCGTCACCCGGGACGACGGCGGGCCCGAGAGGCAGGCGGTCGAGGACGACCTCGCCTCCTCGGGGCTCGCCTACTCGGTGGTGGGCGGCACGGGGGACCTCGCCGAGGATCTCGTGCGCACGGCGCAGGAGGTGGCCGCCGAGCTCATCGTCGTGGGTCTCCGACGACGCAGCCCGGTGGGGAAGCTGATCCTCGGGTCCGGCGCGCAGCGCATCCTCCTCGAGGCGCCCTGTCCGGTCCTGGCGGTGAAGCCGTGACGACACGCGCGGCGACACGCGCGGCGACGCGCGCGGTCCACGCGTCGTGCGATGTGACGCTCGCGACCGTCCTCGGGCGGTCCTGCGCGCGGGCGTGCGAGGCCCGGCCCCACCGTGCCGCCCGGGGTTTCGCCCGTCGTTCCGCCTCTGCCGTCGGGAATCTTCGCGACTCCCCGGACGTTGAGCCAGCACCGGGGAACGGACGACGTGGGTACGGGAGCGGGCGCAGGAGCCCGTGGTGCCCTTCCGTCGCGGATGTCGCCGGTACAATAGAGGTGTCCGCCTGAGCCACGACAGTCCGAGTCGGAGGCCTTGACGGCGGTGCACCGTCCCCTCGAATGCCGAAAGGTCGGTTTGTGGCGTCCACTGCGCAGAACCCTGCACTTCCCCGCGAGTTCGAGCACCCTGCCCTGCAGGGGCTGCTCGCTCGAGGCACCGCCGACGGCCGGGTCGACGCCGAGAGCTTCCGCGCTGCCTGCGAGAACGCCGCGGTGGCGGACCCCAAGCGTCTGAAGGCGGTCCTGCGCGCCTTGGCGACCGCCGGGGTGGAGATCGGTGTGCCCACGGCCACCAAGGTCGCCGCCGCCAGCTCGAGCCGGGGCACCACCACGCGCGCGAAGGCGCCGGCGGCGCGCTCCGCGAGCGCGGTGAAGACCTCGACCGTGACGACCTCCGCCGTGAAGTCCGCCGCGTCGACGGACGACGAGCCGGCCGAGGCGACGTCCGCGAAGAAGCCCGCGACCAAGGCCGCCGGCACCAAGACGGCGGCCAAGGGGGCGAAGCCGACGCGTGGCCGCAAGGCGGCGTCGAAGGACGAGCCCGCAGCCGACGACGTCGAGGACGTCGAGCTCGACGACGCGACCGACGCCGACGACGAGCAGGAGAACGAGGCCGCCGCGAAGGGTGCCAAGCCCGCGGCAGGCAAGGGCAAGGGCGAGGACGAGGAGACCGGCTTCGTCGTCTCGGACACCGACGACGACGACCAGCCCGCGCAGCAGGTCGTCACGGCCGGCGCGACCGCCGACCCCGTCAAGGACTACCTCAAGCAGATCGGCAAGGTCGCGCTGCTGAACGCCGAGCAGGAGGTCGAGCTCGCGAAGCGCATCGAGGCCGGCCTGTTCGCGGAGGAGCGCCTGTCCCAGGACTACGCCGCCTACGACAAGACGAAGGCGAGCGCCGACGAGCGCCGGATGTACCGCGACCTGCGGTGGATCGCGCACGACGGCAAGCGCGCCAAGAACCACCTGCTCGAGGCGAACCTGCGCCTCGTCGTCTCCCTCGCCAAGCGCTACACCGGCCGCGGCATGCTGTTCCTGGACCTGATCCAGGAGGGCAACCTCGGTCTGATCCGCGCCGTCGAGAAGTTCGACTACACCAAGGGCTACAAGTTCTCGACGTACGCCACCTGGTGGATCCGGCAGGCCATCACCCGCGCCATGGCCGACCAGGCCCGTACCATCCGCATCCCGGTGCACATGGTCGAGGTCATCAACAAGCTGGCCCGCGTGCAGCGGCAGATGCTCCAGGACCTGGGTCGCGAGCCCACCCCGGAGGAGCTCGCCAAGGAGCTGGACATGACCCCCGAGAAGGTGGTCGAGGTCCAGAAGTACGGGCGCGAGCCCATCTCGCTGCACACCCCGCTGGGCGAGGACGGCGACAGCGAGTTCGGTGACCTCATCGAGGACTCCGAGGCCGTCGTCCCGGCGGACGCCGTGAGCTTCACGCTGCTCCAGGAGCAGCTGCACCAGGTGCTCGACACCCTGTCGGAGCGCGAGGCGGGCGTCGTCTCCATGCGCTTCGGCCTGCAGGACGGGCAGCCCAAGACGCTGGACGAGATCGGCAAGGTCTACGGGGTCACCCGTGAGCGGATCCGCCAGATCGAGTCCAAGACGATGTCGAAGCTGCGGCACCCGTCGCGGTCCCAGGTGCTGCGCGACTACCTGGACTGATCCGCCTCAGGAGCACGTCGTCACGAGAGCCCTGGTACCCGTCGGTACCGGGGCTCTCGTGCGTCCGCGCGGCTCGTCGAGCAGTGGGCCAGCCGTCAGGGCGCGACGTCGGCGGCGATGTCGGCGGCGACGGACCAGCGCGACGACGGGGCGAGGGTGCCGGCGGGGTCCAGCCGGCGGCGCAGCGCCAGGAGCCGGTCGTAGGTCGCCGGGCCGTACGCCTCGCGCACCAGGGCGGCGGAGACGTCGTCCCGCGGGCCGGCGAAGTTGAGCAGCGAGCCGCCGGTGGTCCAGGGCGCCAGCGCGTCGTGCACCGCCTGGAGGCGGTCGGCGACGTCGGGCGGCCCGACCGGGCTGCCGAGCGCCCCGGTGAACAGGGTGCAGGCGGCGTCGCGCCCGCCGACGGCGTTGGCCACGGCGGGCGGCCCGGCCACGGCGCCGCCGAGGAGCCGGATCTCGGCCGCGAGGACGGGGGAGTCGGGAGGCACGGCCCCGAGGAACGCGTCGACCGCGTCCTCGGTCAGCTCGCGCAGCAGCCCGCCACGCTCGACGAACGGCATCGGGTCGTCCGGGTCGGCGTGCACCGCCCCGATCTGCGCGTACGGCAGGTCTCCGACCGCGTCGAGGATCGGCACGGCGACCTGCCTCAGGTCGTCGACCAGGGGGTCGGGCGCCGCGAGGTGCCCGTGCCGGACGTAGCGCACCACGAGGACCGCGCGCCCGCGCAGCGGCTCGGGCACGTCGGGCAGGGGCGGCAGGTTCAGGCGTGCGACGGACGTCGAGACGTCGTCGGCCAGCGTCGTCGTGTGCTCGCGCCACCGGTGCAGCACGGCGTGCGCGTCGTCGACGTCGAACCAGAGCGTGCCCGCGCGCACGGTGGACAGGGGGAAGAGGTCGAACGTCATCCCGACGACGACCCCGAACGCGCCCCCGCCGCCGCGCAGCGCCCAGAAGAGCTCTTCGTGCTGCGTCGGCGTCGCCGTGACGAGGTCGCCGGCCGGGGTGACCACGTCGATCGCGCGGACGTGGTCGGCGGCGAAGCCGAAGGTGCGCGCCAGGGGGCCGAGCCCGCCGCCGAGCGTGTAGCCGATCACCCCGACCTGGGGGGACGAGCCGCAGAGCCCGCCCAGCCCGTGGTCCGCGCCGGCGGTGAGCACCGCCTGCCAGTGGACGCCGGGCCCGACGGTCGCGGTGCGGGCGACGGGGTCGACGACGAGGGCGTCGAGGGCGGACACGTCGAGCAGGACGTCGCCGGCGCCGGTCGCGGCGGCGCTGTGGCCCGTGGAGCGGACTCCGACGCCGAACCCGTGGCCCGCGGCGGCGCGGACCGTCGCGACGACGTCCTCGGGCGAGGCAGCCCGCACGACGAGCGCCGGCCGGTGGGCGAGCGCGAGGTTGAAGCCGGGGAGCGCGGCGTCGTAGGCCGGGTCGGCGGGCAGGGCCGTGGTGCCGTCGAGCGCGGGGTCGAGCTGTGCCGCGAGGGCGGCGGCCCTGTCGAGGTCGCGGTCGGGGGCGACGGGAGCGGAGCTGGACATCGGGGACTCTCCTTCGGTGGACGGTGCCGAGAGGAGAGAGGCGCCCGCGCGCCGGCGATGACGGTCGGTGCCCCGGGCCCCCGGGTGAAGTGCGGGGGCGTTCCCCTGACCTGGGCCGATGTGGCAAGGTGTCCGCGTGCTCCAGACCACGACCCTCCCCGGGCGGCCCCGGGTCGTCGCCCTGCTCGCGCTCGTCGTCGCCCTGGCGCTGTCGCTCGCGTCGGTGCTCGTGGCGCCTGCGGCGCAGGCGGCGACCTGGTCGCTGACGGGCTCCGGCGGAGGGACGACGACGGCGGCGACCGGAAAGTCCCTCACGGTCCGCTACCTCAAGTCCGGCCAGCCGGTGCGGGGCGCGACGGTCACGCTGCAGCGCAAGGCGGGGACGTCGTGGGTGAAGGTCCGCACCGTGCGGACCGGGTCGACGGGCCGCGTGTCGACGACGGTGAAGCCCACCGCCTCGACGACGTACCGCTTCAGGACCAGCCACGCCACGAGCGGCGGTGTCACGGTGCTCGTGGTGCCGGTGCGGTTCGCGATCTCCGGCTCGGGCTCGGGGCACGGCGTCGGGATGGCCCAGTGGGGCGCTTACGAGCAGTCGCGCTCAGGTCGTACCGCGGCCCAGATCCTCGGTTACTACTACCCGGGCACCACCGTCTCGACGGCGAACGACCCCCGGACCACCCTGGACGTGCAGGTGCTCGGACCGCCGTCGGACAGCCGGACCACGACGGTGCTGGCGGTCGGCTCCGGAGCCTGGCGGCTCATGGACCCGGCGGGGGCCGTCGTGGCGAGCGGCGGAGCCGCGGAGAAGGTCACCGTCGGCGTCGCGCCCTCGGGGGTGACTGCCAAGGTGACGAAGGGCGGTGCGACGACGAAGAGCGTGTCCGCGCGCTCCAGCCTGACGTACGAGTGGTCCGGCACGCGGAACTACCAGCCCACCGGGACGAAGGCGGTCGCGACCGTGGCGGGCGCCCAGGGGACCTACCGCAACGGACGCCTGGTGGTGACGAAGCGGTCGGACCGGCCGAACGTCGTCAACCAGGTGGTCATCAACACCGAGTACCTCTACGGGCTGGACGAGATGCCCTCGGGCTGGGGCGCGAGCAGCAACCGCGGTGCTGCGGCGCTGGAGGCGCAGGCGGTCGCGGCGCGCAACTACGCGATCGTCGAGAAGGTCAAGGGCCTGAAGTCCACGTGCGGCTGCCACGTCTACGACGACACCCGCTCGCAGCACTACACCGGCTGGAAGAAGCAGGGCGGGAGCTGGGGGAGCGCCTGGGTCGCGGCGGTGGACGCCACGGTGCAGGACGGCACGGTGACCGTGCTGCGCGACGCCGAGGGCGGGTTCGCGGAGACGCCGTACTTCGCGTCGACCGGCAGCGCGGGAGGGCGCCGTGGCACGGCGACCAACACGGAGGTGTTCGGGACGGCGGCTCTGCCCTACCTCGCGCACGTCGCCGACACGTACTCGGCCAAGGCGCCCGGCAACCCGTACCTGACGTGGAGCGACTCGATCACGCAGGCGACGGCCAGGTCGGTCTTCGGCCTCGCGTCGGTGCGCTCGATCGCGGTGACGTCGCGGTGGTCGAGCGGCCAGATCAAGACGCTGACGGCCACCTCGGCCATGGGGACGAAGGTGTCGCGGACCAAGACGGCGGACGGGTGGCGCACCACCCTCGGCGTCCGGGCGTCGTGGGTCGGCTCGCTCTCGGGCCGCAGCAGCTGATCCTCGCCGGCCTCGGCCGTCGTCCCGCCCCCCACGCACGAGAGCCCCGCACCGGACGGTGCGGGGCTCTCGTGGGGTCGGTGTGCTTGCGCCGGGTCAGCGCGCCCCGTGCTCCTCGTGGAGCCGGTCCGTCTCGTCCTGGACGTGGACGGCGACACCCTGGTAGGCGTCCGCGTGCGCGCGTGCGTGGTGCCCGCAGAAGAGGAGCTCTCCGACAGGCAGGACCACTCGCACGTACGCCTGGGCGCCGCAGCGGTCGCAGCGGTCGGCGGCGGTCAGCGGCTGGGTCGGTTCGGTCGTCGTGGTGCTCACATGACCATCCAACCAGACAGGTGGACCGGAGCATCCCGGACCCGGGCCGGGTTCGCTCCGGGCATAGCGGCGTGGAGCACAGTCCGACGGCGTGGAGCGCACAAGAACACCTGTTCGGTCGTCTACCCTCGTTCCCGTGACTGCCACCTCCGAGTCCGGGTACACCGCGCGCCACCTCACCGTCCTCGAGGGCCTCGAGGCCGTGCGCAAGCGCCCCGGCATGTACATCGGGTCGACGGACTCGCGCGGCCTCATGCACTGCCTGTGGGAGATCATCGACAACTCCGTCGACGAGGCCCTCGGCGGGCACGCGACGAACATCCGCGTGGTGCTGCACGCCGACTCGTCGGTCACGGTCGAGGACGACGGCCGCGGCATCCCGGTCGACGTCGAGCCGAAGACCGGCCTGACCGGCGTCGAGGTCGTCTTCACGAAGCTGCACGCCGGCGGCAAGTTCGGCGGCGGTTCGTACACGGCGTCGGGCGGACTGCACGGCGTGGGCGCCTCCGTGGTCAACGCGCTCTCGGCGCGCCTCGACGTCGAGGTCGACCTCGGTGGCAAGACCCACCGGATGACGTTCCACCGCGGCGAGCCGGGCGTCTTCTCCGACCCGGTCTCCGGGCCGTCCCCGGAGTCGCCGTTCGAGCCGTTCGTGTCGGGGTCCGAGCTGGCGATCGTCGGGAAGACCAAGCGGGGCGTCACCGGTACCCGGGTGCGCTACTGGGCGGACCGCCAGGTGTTCCCGAAGACGGCGGTGTTCAGCTACGACGAGCTGGTCACGCGCGCCCGCCAGACGACGTTCCTGGTCCCCGGGCTGAAGCTCACGCTGCGCGACGAGCGCGGTCTGCCGGGCACGCCGGGGGAGTCCGGCCCGCACGAGGAGGTCTTCCAGCACGACGGCGGCGCGATCGACTTCGTCGAGTTCCTCGCGCCCGACGCCCCGGTGACGTCGACGTGGCAGCTCAAGGGCAGCGGCCACTTCACCGAGACGGTGCCGGTGCTGGACTCACGCGGTCACATGTCGCCGCAGGAGGTTCAGCGCGACTGCGAGGTGGACGTGGCCCTGCGGTGGGGTGGCGGGTACGACACCGAGGTCCGCACCTTCGTCAACATCATCGCGACGCCCAAGGGCGGCTCCCACCTGTCCGGGTTCGAGCAGGGCCTGCTCAAGACCGTCCGCAAGCAGATCGAGGCGAACGCGCGTCGTCTGAAGGTCTCCACGAAGGACGCGGCCGAACGGATCGAGAAGGACGACGTCCTCGCCGGCCTCACCGCTGTCGTCACGGTCCGGCTCGCGGAGCCGCAGTTCGAGGGCCAGACCAAGGAGGTGCTCGGCACCGCTCCCGTGCGGGCGATCGTCTCCCGCGTCGTCGAGAAGGAGCTGGGCGCCCTCCTCACGTCGTCCAAGCGCGACGAGAAGGCGCAGTCCGCCCTGCTCCTCGAGAAGGTCGTCGCCGAGATGCGTGCGCGCGTCACGGCCCGCAAGCAGAAGGAGATCTCCCGGCGGAAGAACGCCCTCGAGGCGTCGTCGCTGCCGGCGAAGCTCGCGGACTGCCGCAGTGACGACGTGAACCGCAGCGAGCTCTTCATCGTCGAGGGCGACAGCGCCCTCGGCACGGCCAAGCTGGCCCGCTCGAGCGACTTCCAGGCGCTGCTGCCGATCCGCGGCAAGATCCTCAACGTCCAGAAGGCGTCGATCAGCGACATGCTCCGCAACGCGGAGTGCGCGGCCATCATCCAGGTGCTCGGCGCCGGTTCCGGCCGGTCCTTCGACCTGGACGCCGCCCGCTACGGGAAGATCGTGCTGATGACGGACGCCGACGTCGACGGCGCGCACATCCGCACCCTGCTGCTCACGCTCTTCTACCGGTACATGCGGCCGATGCTCGAGGCGGGCCGCGTGTTCGCCGCCGTCCCGCCGCTGCACCGGGTGGAGGTGCTGGGCAGCGGCCGGCGCAAGAACGAGTACCTGTACACGTACTCGGAGGCGGAGCTCACCGCGACGCTCAAGAAGCTCGACCGGGCCGGGCGCCGGTACAAGGAGGACATCCAACGCTACAAGGGCCTGGGGGAGATGGACGCCGACCAGCTCGCCGAGACCACCATGGACCCGCGCCACCGCACGCTGCGCCGGGTCACGGTGGAGGGCGCGGAGGCGGCGGAGCGCGTGTTCGAGCTGCTCATGGGCAGCGACGTCGCGCCCCGCAAGGAGTTCATCGTCGCCGGGGCGAGCACCCTCGACCAGTCCCGCATCGACGCCTGACCCGTCCGGGCCGTCGTCCGCATGGCGGCCCGAGCGGCGGGTGCGCTCCGGTGATGGGTACCCTCTGGCCGTGAAGACCGCACCGCGCCGGACGGCGCCTCGACTGCTCGTGCTCCTGCCCGCTCTGGCCCTGACCGCGGGGCTCGTCGCCGGGTGCTCGGAGGGCGGCTCGTCGGACGGCGCCTCGCCCACCGCGTCCGCGTCGGTGGAGGCCTCCGAGCAGGTGGCCGGGAACGTGGGTGAGTTCTCCTACGAGGGCGTGGACGGCAAGACCGCTCTCGAGCTGCTGCAGGAGAAGGATCCGGACGCCCAGGTGCAGGGCAAGGGCGAGAACGCGTACGTCACCGCGATCCGCGGGCGCGAGGCCGACCCGGAGACGGAGTTCTGGGGCCTGTACGTCGACGACGAGCTGGCCCAGGTCGGGGCGGGCTCGCTCGAGACGAAGGACGGCCAGACGATCACCTGGAAGCTCGAGGAGATCGAGCAGTGAGCGCCGCGACCACTCGCCTGGAGGCTCCGCTCACCGCCCGCGAGCTCGTGCACCGGTGGTGGCGGCCCGCGCTAGCGGTGCTGCTCGTCGCGGGCGCCGTCGTCTGGCGGCTCGTGAAGACGGACCTCGGCGCGCCGCCGAACCTCGAGCTCTCGACCGCCGCGGCCTTCGCCGCCGCCGGGCTGCTGCGCCACCGGCTCGCGATGCTCGCGCCGCTGGTCGTGGTGGCGCTGAGCGACGTGCTGCTCGGCAACTCCTCGGTGCTGGTGTTCACGTGGACCGCGTGGGCCGCGATCGGCGTCGGCGCCTGGTGGGCCGGCCGCACCCGGGGCGCCACGGGTCGCCTCGTCGCCGCGCTGGGCTTCGGCGTCGGCAGCTCGCTGTTCTTCTACCTCTGGACCAATGCAGGCGTGTGGTGGCTCGGCCGCGGGACGTTCTACCCTGCGGGGCTGGACGGCCTGCTGGCCAGCTACGTCGCCGGCCTGCCGTTCCTGCGCCCGATGCTGCTGGGCAACCTCGTGCTCGTGCCGCTCGCTGCCGGTCTCGTCGCGCTCGTGACGCGGCTCGAGCGAGCTTCGTCGGCTGCTGTCGACGCGCTCCCCGCGCGATAGCCTCGGCAGGAGCACACCCGACCGTCACGACAGGAGGCGACCGATGCCTGCCGACCGGATCCGCCGGATGACCTTCGCCAGCATCTACCCGCTGTACGTGCGGAAGGTGGAGCGCAAGGACCGCAGCACGGACGACCTCGACCGGGTCCTCACCTGGCTCACGGGCTACGACGACGCCGGCCTCGAGAAGGTCATCGCCGACGAGGTGGACCTGGAGACGTTCTTCGCCGAGGCGCCCGCGATGAACCCGAACGCGTCGCTCATCGCCGGGGTGATCTGCGGTGTCCGCGTGGAGGACATCGACGACCCGCTGATGCAGCAGATCCGCTGGATGGACAAGCTCGTCGACGAGGTCGCCAACGGCAAGAAGATGACGTCGATCCTGCGGGGGAGCGTGGCCGCGTAGCCGGGCGGGCGTCCCGGCGTGGGCGGCCCCGGCCGGGAACCCGGCCGGGGCCGCCCACCGCCGGTCAGTAGCGGATCCTGCGGAGGTAGTCGTAGCCGACGTCCGCCGTCTGGAGGTACGTCACGTCAGGCGTGTCGTTCTCGACGATGTACTCCTCGACCTCGTGCGCGCGGAAGATGCGCGCGAAGTCGATGAAGCCCGTGCCGAGGTCGGCGTGGCTGGTCTCCTCCGGCCCGTCGTCGTGGCGGTCCTTGACGTGGTACTGCCGCACCCGGAGGGGTGACCTGCGGATGGTGCGGATGGCGAAGTCCTCGGCCTGCCGGTTCGACAGGCCGAGGTTCACCCCGCCGGTCACGACCCAGTACAGGTCGACCTCGAGATGCACGAGGTGTGGATCGAGCTGCGAGGTGAGGACGTCCCACGGGGTGACGCCGCCTCCCAGGTCCGTCGTGAACTCGTGAGCGTGGTTGTGGTAGCCGTACCGCAGGCCGTACAGCCGTGCGAGGGCCGCCTCCTTGTTCATCTGGCGGGCCCATGTCTTCCAGTCCGCCAGCGAGTCGGACGCGAGGAACGGCACCACGACATAGCGCTGACCGAGCGTCGTCGCGTTCTGGAACTTCTCGTGCAGCGCCGCGCGGGACTCGGAGATGCCGTCGTGCGACGACGAGGCACGGATGCCGAGGTCGTCGTAGAACTCGCGCAGCTCGCGGGCCGTCCGGCCGAAGTACCCGAGCGCCTGCTCGACGCGGGGGTACCCCGTCTCGGCGATGGCGCCGAGCGTCTCGTCGTAGAGACCGCCACCGAGCCCGTCCCGCACGGTCCAGAGCTGGATGCTGATCCTCCCCCGTGGGACGCGCCGCCCCCAGCGCGGGCCGTGGCCCGCCCGGGGCCTGGCGGAGGCGGAACCGGTGGCGGCGGTACCGGCCAGCGCCACCCCGGCGGCGCCGGTGAGGCTCCCCCGAAGCAGGGTGCGGCGGCTGACGCCGGACGGGTGGGAACCTCTGGTCTCGAGCGAACGCCGCAGCGCGTCGTGGCCGTCAAATCCATAACACATGTCGACTCCTCGTCGTCGAGGCAGATCGTGCAGGGCATCACGGAGGGTGGGGGCGCCCGGCACGGGCCGGGCACCCCCGGTGCTGGTCACTCGGCGGGCACGAGCACCACCTCGGCGCTGCCGGTGAGGCCGGGCAGCCCGTCGACGCCAGGGTCGGTGTACCCGGCCACGAACACCCCGCGAAGGGTGTCGTTCTCCGGGTCGTGACCGGACGGCACCGAGGTGACGATCGACCCGGTGCATCCGGACGCGGTCGTCTGCGGGTGGCCGTGGTCGTCGTGGCCGACGACGTACGTCACCTGGACCCGGGCACAGTCGACCGGCTGGTCGTCCGTGACCTCGACCTCGAAGTCCACCGTGTCGCCGAACGAGAACGACTGGCCCGCGACCGGGGCCACGAAGCTCACCTGCGGCGACTCGTTGCCGACCACGACGTCCACGTCGGCGGAGGCGTGCCGGCCGCGGTCGCGTCCCCCGACGTCCCTGACGGTCAGGGCGGCGCGGTAGACGCCGGGCTCGTCGTACGTGTGGGTGGCGTCGGGACCGCGCGCGTCGACGTCACCGTCGCCGTCGAAGTCCCAGGCGTAGCGGAGCCGGTCGCCGTCGGGGTCGGCCGTCCCCGCGCTGGTGAACTGCACCGTCAACGGCGGGAGGCCCGCCGTGACGTCGGCTCCGACGACCGGGACCGGACTGTGGTTCCCGCGGCGGCCGATGTGGTCGTACCGGGCGAGCTGCGCGTCCGGGTTCTCGGCGAAGTACCCGTCGCCGTACTCGAGGACGTAGAGCGCCCCGTTCGGGCCGAACTCCATGTCCATCGGGTTGTCGAACACGAACGACGGCAGCACCGGCTCGATGTCCGCCAGGGTGCCCCGCCGGTCGAGGTGCATGGCCTTGACGTAGTCGCGCGTCCACTCGTAGAACAGCGGGATCCCGTCGTAGTGCTCCGGCCACGCGACTGCCCGCGGCCGCAGGGTGTCCCTGCGGTCGAACTGGTACACCGGGCCGGCCATCGGCCCGATGCCGTCGTCCGGTCCCGCCGTGAGCTCCGGGAACTCGGGTGAGACGCCGTACGAGTACCAGACGTCGGGCTGCGCGACGGGTGGGAGCACGGTTCGACCGGTGTTGTACGGGGAGTCGTTGACCAGGTTCGCGCAGTCGAACGGCTCCCCGGAATCACCGGTCGCGAAGTCGTGGTCGACGTACGGAAGCTCCGGCGTCGCGCAGAACGGCCAGCCGTAGTTGGCGGGTCTGTCGACGATCGTCCACTTGCCGTGTCCCGCCGGCCCACGTGCCGGGTCGGCCTCGCCGGCGTCGGGAGAGTAGTCCCCGACGTAGACCGCGTCGGTCTCGGGGTCGACCTCGATGCGGAACGGGTTGCGCAGTCCCATCGCGTAGATCTCCGGGCGGGTGTCCGGGGTGCCGGGCCGGAACAGGTTGCCCCTCGGGACGGTGTAGCCGCCGCCGCGCCCCGGCGTGATCCGTAGCAGCTTGCCGCGCAGGTCGTCGGTGTTGGCCGACGTGCGGCGGGCGTCGAACGCGGGGTTGGTCCCGGGGGAGTCGTCGATCGGGGTGTACCCGTCCGAGAAGAACGGGTTGGTGTCGTCTCCCGTGGAGAGGATGAGGTTGCCGTCGGAGTCGAACACGATGTCGCCGCCGACGTGGCAGCAGATGCCGCGGTCGACCGGCACGTCGATGACCTGCTGCTCCGAGCCGAGGTCGATCTCGCCGTCCCGGTACTGGAACCGCGACAGGCGGATGAGTCCCTCGAACGGCGCAAAGTCCTGCGGTGTCCCGGTCAGGGGCGCGTCGCCCTCGTTGACGTCCGGGGTCGCGGGGTCGTCGACCGGGGTGTCCAGCGGCGGCGAGTAGTACATGTAGATCCAGTGGTTGTCCTCGAAGTCCGGGTCGAGGGCGATGCTCTGCAGCCCTTCCTCGTCGTGCTGGTAGACGTCCAGCTGGGCGATCTGGCGGTTGACGCCCGAGCGGGCCTCGTTGAGCCAGACGGCGCCCGCCCGGGTGACGTGCAGGACATCGTTGTTCGGCAGGACCGCGAGGTCCATCGGCTCGCCGGGCCGGTCGTTGAGCGTGACCTTCTGGAACGTGGTGTCCCGAGGTGGGTCGTCGCTCGAGGTGGCCGCCTCGCCGGTGGCCACGAACGTTGCTGTCAGCAGTGCTGCTGTCACGCCTGTCGCGACGTTGCGACCTGTCGTGCTGCGCACGGCGCCTTCTCCTTGTCTGGCGACGACCCACCGTGGGGCCCGGTGCTCATCACCGTGGTCGAGTCAGCAAGACAGCAGCATCATGTCGCGCGCGGGCAACGGTCGCGACCCGGGCGGTGCGGTCCCAGCGGACGACGTGTCGTCGGCTCGACCGCGGCGGCCGGCGGGGTCAGCGGCGCGGCAGGCGCATCCCCATGGTCAGGCCCCAGGGGTGGTGCTCCAGCGTGCGGAAGCCCAAGTGCTCGTAGAAGCCGATGGCGCGCACGTTGCGCCCGCCGACACCGAGGTGGATACCTGGTGCGCCGGTGGCGGCGACGGCGTCGAGCGTCGCCTCGAGCACGCGGCGGCCGCGGCCTCCGCCCTGCGCCTCGGGCAGCAGGTCCACGTGCAGGTGCGCGGGGAACTCGGCGAGCCACGGGGTATCGGTCCGGGACGGCGAGTGGATCGTGCGCAGCAGCCGCGCGTCCGGAGACTCGTCGTCCTCGGCGGGGGCGTCGTAGCGGGCGCGCAGCGCCGGCCACCAGCGCTCCTCGCAGCGGCGCTCGAAGTCGGTGGTGCTCGCGGTGGCCACGCAGTAGCCGACGGCGGCACCGTCCTCTCGGCGCAGGACACGCGCGAGCTCGGGCTCGAGCTCGAGGTACGCGCCCAGGTAGACGTGGCCGAGGAGATCGCCGTCGGCGTACAGGCCGGTGGCGTCCTCGCCCGAGTCGCCCGTGCGCAGGCAGACGTCGTAGAGGCCAGCGCGGTCGGTGGGCCGGTAGGAGTCCACCGTGATCGCCGGACGGGTCCCCGCGGGCATGACGTCGTGACCGGTCTGCGGCGTGATCATGACCGTATCCTCCCCGGTCGCGCGCCTGACGTCGAACCTCGCGCGCCCCGACAGGCCGACGTCAGACGCTGAAGTACTTCGCCTCGGGGTGGTGGAAGACGAACGCGTCGGTGGACTGCTCGGGGTGCAGCTGCAGCTCGTCGGACAGGGTCACGCCCACGCGCTCGGGGCGCAGCAGCTCGACGACCTTGTGGCGGTCCTCCATCTCCGGGCACGCGGGGTAGCCGAGGGAGAACCGCGCGCCGCGGTACTGCAGCTTGAACAGGCCCTCGACGTCGGTGGGCTCCTCGCCGGCGAAGCCGAGCTCGTCGCGCACGCGGGAGTGCCAGAACTCGGCCAGCGCCTCGGTGAGCTGCACGGACAGGCCGTGCAGCTCCATGTACTCGCGGTAGGCGTTCGCCTCGAAGAGCTTCGCGGTGTGCCCCGAGACGGCGTCGCCGACGGTCACGAGCTGCACGGGCAGCACGTCGAACCGCCCGGACTCCTCGGCGAACGAGCGCGGGCGGACGAAGTCCGCCAGGCACAGGTGCCGGTCGCGGCGCTGCCGCGGGAACCGGAACCTCAGGCGCTCGGTACCCGGCTCGCCGCCGGAACCGCCGTCCGGCCCTTCGTGGTGCGCCACCACGACGTCGTCTCCCTCGGACCACACGGGGAAGTACCCGTACACGACGGTGGGATCCATGATCTGGTCGGTGCGGACCCGATCGAGCCAGGCGGCCAGCCGTGGCCGACCCTCGGTCTCGACGAGCTCCTCGTACGACGCCCCGTCGTCCCCGCGGCCGGGCTTGAGCCCCCACTGGCCCATGAACGTGGCGCGCTCGTCGAGGAACGCGGCGTAGTCGGCGAGCTGGATGCCCTTGACGATGCGGGTGCCCCAGAACGGCGGCTCCGGCACCGGGTTGTCGGCGGCGACGTCGGAGCGCGCGGGCAGGTCCTCCGGCGCGGTCTCCGTCACGGTCACGACGCCGTGCCGGCGCTTGCGCAGCGCGGGCAGTCCCACCGACTCCGGGTCGGCGCCACGCGCGATGGCGACGAGCGGCTCCATGAGCCGCAGGCCCTCGAAGGCGTCCTTCGCGTACCGCACGGTGCCGGGGAACGCGGAGGCGAGGTCGTCCTCGACGTACGTCCGGGTCAGGGCGGCGCCGCCGAGCAGCACCGGCCAGCGCTTCTCCATGCCTCGGGAGACCAGCTCCTGGAGGTTCTCCTTCATCACGACCGTCGACTTCACGAGCAGCCCGGACATGCCGATGACGTCGGCGTCGTGCTCCTCGGCGGCCTCGATCATGGCGCTCACCGGCTGCTTGATGCCGATGTTCACCACCGTGTAGCCGTTGTTGGTGAGGATGATGTCGACGAGGTTCTTGCCGATGTCGTGCACATCGCCGCGCACGGTGGCGAGCACCACGGTGCCCTTGGACCGGCCCTCGCCGCCCTCGACCTTCTCCATGTGCGGCTCGAGCAACGCCACCGCGGTCTTCATGACCTCGGCGGACTGCAGCACGAAGGGCAGCTGCATCTGGCCGGAGCCGAACAGCTCGCCCACGACCTTCATGCCACCCAGGAGGTGGGTGTTGACGATGTCGAGGGCCTTCATGCCGGCGGCCAGCGCCTCGTCGACGTCCCCCTCGAGACCCTTGCGCGCGCCGTCGACGATGCGGCGCTCCAGGCGCTCGCCGACCGGCAGCGCGGCGAGCTCGGCGGCGCGCTGGTCGCGCAGGGCGGTGGCGTCGACGCCGGAGAACAGCTCGAGGAGGTGCGCGAGCGGGTCGTGGACGAGGTTGCCCTCGTCGTCGTACCGCCGGCGGTCCCACACCAGGTCCTCCGCGGCCTCCCACTGCTCGTCGGGGATCGCGTTGCGGGGCAGGATCTTCGCCGCGTGCACGATGGCGGAGTCCAGGCCCGCCTGCGTCGCCTCGTGCAGGAACACCGAGTTCAGCACGGTGCGGGCGGCCGGGTTGAGGCCGAACGACACGTTCGAGACGCCGAGCGTAGTGTGCACGCCGGGGTAGCGGGTGGTGATCTCGCGGATCGCCTCGATCGTCTCGATGGCGTCGCGCCGCGTCTCCTCCTGACCTGTCGCGATCGGGAAGGTCAGGGCGTCGACGATGATGTCGTCCACCCGCATGCCCCAGTCGCCCGTGAGCTGCTCGACGAGGCGGGTGGCGATGGCGACCTTGCCGTCCTTGGTGCGCGCCTGCCCCTCCTCGTCGATGGTCAGCGCGACGACGGCCGCGCCGTGCTCCTGCACGAGCGGCATGATCTTGGCGTAGCGCGAGCCGGGGCCGTCGCCGTCCTCGAAGTTCACCGAGTTCACGACGCCGCGGCCGCCGAGCAGCTCGAGCCCCGCCTGCAGCACGGCCGGCTCGGTGGAGTCGATGACCAGCGGCAGCGTGGACGCCGACGCCAGCCGCGAGACGACCTCGCGCACGTCCGCGACGCCGTCGCGCCCCACGTAGTCGACGCAGACGTCGAGCAGGTGGGCGCCGTCGCGCGTCTGCGCGCGGGCGATGTCGACGACGTCGTCCCATCGGCCCTCGAGCATCGCCTCGCGGAACGCCTTGGAGCCGTTGGCGTTGGTGCGCTCGCCGATGGCCAGGTACGACGTGTCCTGCCGCAGGTCCGTGTGCGAGTACAGGGACGCGACGCCGTTCTCGCGCTGCGGGTTCCGGTCGGGCAGCGCGCGGCCGCGCACGGCCTCGACGACCTGGCGCAGGTGCTCCGGCGTCGTGCCGCAGCAGCCGCCCACCAGGCCGAGGCCGAACTCCTGCACGAACTGCGTGTGCGCCGCGGCCAGCTCCTCGGGCGTGAGCGGGTACACGGCGCCGTGCGGCCCCAGCTCCGGCAGGCCCGCGTTGGGCATGCAGGTGACCGGGACCTCGCTGTGCCGCGCGAGGTGGCGCAGGTGCTCGCTCATCTGGTCCGGGCCGGTGGCGCAGTTCAGCCCGATCGCGTCGACGCCGATCGCCTGCAGGGCGGTGAGCGCGGCGCCGATCTCCGACCCCATGAGCATGGTGCCGGTGGTCTCGACCGTCACGGAGACGATGACCGGCGCCGACCGGCCGACCTCCGCGATCGCGTCGTGGCAGCCCGTGACCGCGGCCTTCGCCTGCAGCAGGTCCTGGCTCGTCTCGACGAGCAGCGCGTCCGCGCCGCCGTCGAGCAGGCCGGCCGCCTGCTCGGCGAACGTCGCGCGCAGGTGCGCGTACGTGGTGTGCCCCAGGCTCGGGAGCTTGGTGCCGGGGCCCATCGACCCGAGCACCCAGCGCGGGTGGTCGGCGGTCGCGAAGGCGTCGGCGCGCTCGCGAGCCAGCGCCGCCCCGGCCCGCGCGAGCTCGCGGATCCGGTCGTCGATCCCGTAGTCGGACAGGTTGGACCAGTTGGCGCCGAAGGTGTTCGTCTCGATCGCGTCGACGCCCACCTCGAGGTACTCGTCGTGCACGGCGCGGATGATGTCCGGGCGCGACACGTTGAGGATCTCGTTGCAGCCCTCGTGCCCCTCGTAGTCCTCGAGGGTGGGGTCCGCGGCCTGGATCATCGTGCCCATGGCGCCGTCGGCCACCACGACGCGCGTGCGCAGGGCCTCGCGCAGGGCGGTGGAACGGGCGTCGGCGGCGGCGGGGTCGAGCGTGGTCGTCACCCGTGCAGCGTAACGGCGCGGGGCGGGGCTCGGACGGTGCGTCCACAGCCGCGGGCGGGCCACCGAGCACGCACCCCGGGCGGGCCGCTCAGAGCAGCGGCGCGCCGTTCACGGTGAGCAGGATCGAGTACACCGACGTGGACGCCGTGACGAAGAGACGGTTGCGCTTGCGGCCGCCGAACGCGAGGTTCGAGACCTCCTCGGGCAGGTGGAGCCGCCCGAGGAGGGTGCCGTCGGGGTCGAGCACGTGCAGGGCCTCGCCGGCGGCCACCCAGACGCGGCCCGCCGTGTCGACGCGCACGCCGTCCGGGCCGCCGTCGAGCTCGGCGAACACCTCCCCGCCCGCGAGCCGGCCGCCGTCGACGGCGAAGACCCGCAGGTGCCGGCGGTGCGTGTCCGCGACGTACAGGTGCGTCCCGTCCACCGACAGCGCGAGGCCGTTGGGCCGCTCGAAGTCCGTGGCGACGGCGGTCACGTCGCCCGTGGCGGGGTCGACCCGGTAGACGTGGCAGCCGTCGATCTCCGGGTCCGCGCGCTCGCCCTCGTAGTCGGTCGTGATGCCGTACGGCGGGTCGGTGAACCACACCGCTCCGTCGGCGGACACCACCACGTCGTTCGGGCTGTTGAGCCGCCGTCCGCGCCAGCGGTCCGCGAGGACCGTCGTCGAGCCGTCGTGCTCGGTGCGCTCCACCCGGCGCGCGCCCTGCCGGCACGTCACGACGCGCCCCTGGCGGTCGATCGTGCGGCCGTTCGGGTAGCGGCCCGGTGACTCGAGGACGCTCACCGACCCGTCCGCCTCGTCCCACCGCAGCACGCGGTCGTTGGGGATGTCGCTGAACAGCAGGTACCGGCCGGCGGGCACGTACAGCGGGCCCTCCGTCCAGCGGCCACCCGTCCACAGACGTTCGAGGCGGCCGTCGCCGCGCACGGCGGCGAAGCGCTCGTCGAGGCGTTCGTAGACGGCGGGGACGGTCTCGGTCATCGCGGGCTCCGGCGGTTCGTGGTGCGTGGTCCGCGCAGGTCAGGAGGCTGCGCGGTGGCTGCACCGTGCCACACGCCGTCGCACCGCGACAACCGGCGCCGGCCGCGAAAAGCCGTGCGCGCGACGCCGCGGCCGACCTACCGTGGGCCCATGGCCAGCACCGACCTGCGCGGGTCCCTCGCCGAGCGCGCC
>JADHZE010000072.1 GCA_026934365.1 Isoptericola sp. QY 916
CGCGGGCCCTGGCGGCGGCGAGGGCGACCGGGTCGCGCAGGGCGAGCAACCGGTCCGCGAGCGCCGCCGGGTCGGCGGGCGGGACCAGCTCGAGGTGGTCGCCCAGCAGCCGCCGCTGCGGCTCCGTGTCGGAGGTGACGACCACGCAGCCGGCGGCGAGGCCCTGGAACACCTTGTTCGGCACGACGCGCAGCCCCTTGGGGGTGGCGGAGAAGATCCCGAGGCAGACGTCGTGGGCGGCGGCGACGGCCGGCAGGTCGGCGGGCTCCACCCAGTCGCGCCAGGTGATCCCGGGGGTGCCGCGCAGCCGGTCGCGCACGGACGGGAGGTCCTGGCCGGAGCCGACGAGCGTGACCTCCAGGCCACGCCCGCCGCGGGCGGCGTCCTCGGCCGCCCGCGGCAGCGCGGCGGCCAGCGCCTCGGCGAGCACGTCGGTGCCCTGCAGCGGCGTGAAGAGACCGAAGAAGACGACGCGCAGGGGCCGGGCGTCGTCGGGCGCGGCAGCGTCGGCAGGGGCGGCGTCGAACCACTCCTGCGGCGCCCCGACGGGCACGACGAGCCCGCGGGCGGCGCGGGATCCGGCGAGCTCGCCGAGCATCCGCAGGTGCTCGGTGGTGTCCAGCAGCACGACGTCGGCGCACGACGTGGCGACGCGGTCCAGGCCGCGCAGCAGCGTGACCCGCGCCCCGCGCGCGCCGCGGTCGGTGGCGGTGTCGCCCGCGAAGACGAGGTGGTCCAGCAGCACCGGGGTGCGGCCGAACAGCAGGCGGGCGAGCACGACGTCGAAGTGGCCGAGGTAGCCGACGAGCACCGCGTCCGGGCGCCCGTGCGCGCGGCGGTGCGCCACGACGTCGCCCGTGAGCAGCACCCAGCAGCGCAGCAGCCGCACCAGCAGGCCGGGCAGGCGCCACGGCTGGCGCAGCATCCGCACCCGCTCGGCGGTGCTCAGGCCGAGCGGTCGGTCGAGCTCGCGCACCGTGTACCCGTGGGCGCGCAGCCCGTCGACGAGCACGCCGACGCGCGGGTGCCGGGCGGCGTCGTACGTGCCGAACGCGACGATCACGCGTGCGCGTCCTCGTCGTCCCGCGCCGGGGTCGCGGCGCCGCCGCGGGCGCCGTCGTCGGGCCGCGGGCCGTACTGGAGCTCCTTGACCCGCTCGAGGGTCTCCTCCATCAGGGTGCGGTTGGTGCGCAGCAGGTCGGCGACGACGAGCAGCGCGAGGCACAGCAGCGCGCCGACGAGCATCGCGCCGGCGAAGACGAGCGACTGCACGTGGCCGCCGGCGTCCCCCTGGGCGAGGAAGACGAGGAACCGGACGGCGGGCACGGCCGCCGCGACGAAGAACACCGCGAAGAGCGTGAGGAACACCAGGTGCGGGCGGAACATGATCCACGACCGCACGATCGCCTTCCCCGACCGGGCCATGTGCTGCCAGATGTTGGCGAACAGCCGCGACTCGCGCGTCTTCGCGTTGGTGGTGATCGGCAGGCTCGCGATCCGCAGGCGCTTGTTCCCCGCCTGGACGATCGTCTCCATGGTGTAGCTGAACTGGGTCACGACGTTCAGCCGCAGCAGCGCGCCCCGCGAGTACGCGCGGAAGCCGCTCGCGGCGTCGGGCAGCGACGTCCCGGCGGCCGCGCTGACGACGCGGCTGCCGAACCGCTGCATCCGCTTCTTGAACGGGGAGAAGTGCTCGATCGTCGCCGTCTGGCGGTCCGCGACGACGATGTCCGCCTCGCCCGCGACGATCGGCGCGACCAGGTCGCCGATGCGCTCCGACGGGTACTGGTTGTCGCCGTCCGTGTTGACCACGACGTCGGCCCCGTGGGCGAGGGCGTAGTCGACGCCGTCGCGGAACGACCGCGCCAGCCCTCGCGTGCTGGTGTGCCGCACGACGTGCCGCACGCCGAGCCGGCGGGCGACCTCCGCCGTGCCGTCCGTCGACCCGTCGTCGATCACGAGGACCTCGACGCTGTCGAACCCCTCGACCTCGCGCGGGATCGTGGCGAGCACGAGCGGGAGCGTCCCGGCCTCGTCGAGGCACGGGATCTGGACGAACAGCTTCATCGCGCATCCTTCGGGGCGCCGGGAGCCGCCGGCGGCAGCGTGCCGGGGGCCGGGTCGATCGACGACGCCGCGAGTCTACGGGGCCACAGGAGCCCGACGACCAGCCCCCCGAGCAGCACGGCGCCCGCGACGGCCAGCAGGGCGACGAGCGCGGGCTCGGGCAGCGGGCTCCAGGCCAGCCACCGGTCCACGGCGTCGCCGAAGGTCTCGCCGGGCCCCCGGTAGAACGCGTCGAACGCCCACAGCAGGCCGCCGACGGCGGCGGCGAGGGCGAGCGTCACGACGACCGGCACGCCGCGGGCGAGGCGCCGGTCCGAGCGCCGCGCGAGCTGCCAGGCCGCGATCGCCACCGCCGTCGCGAGCGCGACCACGCCGCCGAAGACGTACCGCCCCTGGATCGCGACCAGGCGGCCGGTCTCGGCGTGGAAGTCCCAGGCGTTGTACGCGACGCCCGCCGCGAGCGCGGCGGGGGTGAGCAGCACGACGACGGCGGTCCGGCGCGCGCCGGGCAGGACGAGCGCCACGAGCGACGCGGCCATGAGCGCCACCGTCCCCCAGACGATCCATGCCCCCGCGAGGTGCACCTCGAGCCACGACAGATTCCCGAAGAAGGACTGCGCGAGCCGGCCCGCGATGATCGACGGCACGTCGGCGTCGGGCACGGTCGCGAGGATGGTCAGCTCGCGGGGCCGGCCGACGGGCTGCACCGCGCCGAGGGTGATCACGTTGCGCACCCACCACCACCCGCCGACGGCGAGCGTCACGCCCCCGGCGACGGCGAGGAGGCCGAGCCGGCCGAGCCAGCGGCGGCCGCGCGCGAGCGCGTACGCCGCGACCACCATGGGCACCGCGAACGCCAGCATGACCTTGGTGAGCAGGCCGAGGCCGAGCACGACGCCGATCGCCACGGCCACCCGCCACCGCAGGTCCCCCGTGACCACCCGTACGGCGAGGTACGTCGCGGCGGCGCACGCCAGGACGACGAGGGCGTCGTTGTTCACGGCCCCCATGACGTGCCCGAGCTGCGGCAGGAGGAGGGGGAACGCCCCGGCGACCAGGCCCGCGGACGGCGACCCCGTGGCCCGGCGTGCCGCCTCGGCGGCGAGGGGTACGACGAGCGCGAGCAGCAGCGCGTCCAGGAACCGCAGCGCCAGCGTGACCTGGTCCCAGCGGGCGTCGGCGAGCCCCGTCGCGTGCAGCACGCCCGCACCCAGGGCGTAGTAGAGCGGCGGGTGCTGCGTCATCTGGTCCACCTCGGTGCCCGACGACGCGTCGCCCAGCGCGTTGCCGGCGTCGAGGCGGGTGCGGTTCTCGCGCGGCACGGGCACGACGACGACGAACTGGCGGGCGTCCTCGCGGTGCTGCCACCTGCCGGGCAGGTCGGCGGGGTACCCGGCCTCGTCGACCGCTTCCGCGATCGCCGGGGAGAAGTAGGCGTCGCCGGGCGGCGGCCAGCCGCCGCCGTACGCGATCCGCAGCACGCTGTTGACGTGGTTCTGCTCGTCGGGCGACCGGAACAGGGGCGTGACCGCGGCCCACACCACCGTCCACGCCGCGACGACCAGCGTGAGCGCGGCGACGGCACGCCGGTAGCGCCGTCCGGCGGGGGGCCGCGCGGTGCGCGTGCGGGGATCAGGGGTGCCGGTCGCCGCGGGAGCCGGGCGCGCGTGCGGCGTCGTGTCCGTCACGACCACCAGTCTCCCCCAGGATCCCGTTCGACGACGGGCTGCGGACCAGCGCCGACGTTCGACCCACACATTTCCTCTACCGTCCCGGTCCTCGGGCACCGCAGCGGCGTGACACCGACCCTCTATGCTCGCTTCCCGTGACCCGCACCACCCCACGCCACGTCGCCTCGCGCCCCGGCACGACCACGGGGCCCTCGCACGCCCGCGCCCTGCGCCGGCACACGGTCGCGCGCACCCTGGGGATGGGGCTGACCGCGGTCCTGGCGTTCGTCGCCGTCGGCGGCGCGACCGCGGCGGTGAAGCTCACCGGCAACATCACCGCCGTCGACTCCGACAAGCTGCTCGGGGCGGACCGGCCCGAGAAGGTCATGCCGGAGGACCCGAACGCGGACATGCCGCTGAACATCGTGCTCATGGGTTCCGACAGCCGCGGCGGCGACAACGCCGACATCGTGGGCGACGGCACCCAGGGCGCCCGCTCCGACACGACGATGATCATGCACATCTCGTCCGACCGGTCCCGCGTGGAGATGCTGTCGATCCCCCGGGACACGACGATCGACATCCCGTCGTGCCCGACCTCCTCCGGCGGGCAGACCTCGCCCGTGTCCCGCTCGAAGTTCAACGGGGCCTTCGCCCAGGGCGTCCTGACGGGCGGCGACGTGGAGTCGGGCGCGCTGTGCGCGCAGAAGACCATCGAGACCATCACCGACGTGCAGATGGACGGCTTCGTCGTCGTCGACTTCGCCGGCTTCGAGAAGATGGTCGACGCGCTCGGCGGCGTCGAGCTGTGCATCCCGAACGACATCGACGCCCCGAAGGCCGACCACCTCGTGCTCTCCGCCGGCATGCAGGAGCTCGACGGCGACACCGCGCTCAAGTACGCCCGGGCGCGCACGGGCGAGGGGCTGGGCGACGGGTCGGACCTCGGTCGCATCGGCCGCCAGCAGGAGCTGCTGGCCGCTGTCGCCCGTCAGGTGATGAGCGCCGGCACGCTCGCCGACCCGACCAAGTCGCTGAAGTTCCTCGGCGCCGTGACCGGTTCCATGACGATGAGCAGCAACTTCGCGTCCATCCAGGGACTCGCCGGGCTCGCGTACAGCGCGCGCAACGTCCGCCCTGACACCATCGCGTTCATGACCGCGCCGTACATGTACGACCCGAACAACGCGGCGAACGTCCTGCTCACCGACGAGGCGGACGAGGTCTGGGACAACCTCAAGCACGACCGCCCGCTGAGCGACGCGATCGAGACCGAGTCCGACGACGCCAAGGACGGCGACAAGGACGGCGCGACGAAGGACGGCGCGAAGGACGACGCCGGCACGGGCACGCAGGCCGCCGAGGGCACCGACGACGTCGACGCCACCCCGGTGGCGGACGACGACCCGGGTACGACGGGGGACGCCGAGGACGGCTCCGGCAAGGGCGAGAAGGACCCCGAGCCGAAGCGGACCCGCGACGCCGGCGAGGAGGCGTTCACGGGCGCCGACGTGACGTCGGTGTGCGGATGAGCGCGGGGGAACCATGAGCAACGACGACCAGCGCATCCCGCCGAGCTTCACGCCGTCCGGCGGCCGGTCCGACCGGCCCAGCGGCTCCGGCGACGCCATCCCCGTGGGCGGCGGGAACCGCCCGTCCGCACCGCCGACGGGCGGCCGCGTGGGCCGGCGCGACGACGCCGCCCCGGTCGAGCCGCGCGTGCGGCGCCAGTCGTCGCGCGAGATCCCGACGACGCCGCCCGAGCGTCGTGGCAGCGCCCAGCAGAAGCCCCGGTCGTACGCGCCGCGCGGCTCCTCGGCGTCGGCCCCGGCCTCCCGTGCGCCCCAGTCGCGCGCTCCGCAGGCCCGGGAGGGCTCGGGCACGCGCGTGATGCCCGCGTCGGCCCAGGGCCAGGCGCGGCGCACTCCCCCGCCCGGCAGCGGCGGGGGCGCCGCGGCGGCGACCGCCGGGGGCGGCGGGTTCCGCGTGCGCAAGGGCCGCGTCGCGGGCCTCGTCCTCGTGCTGCTCCTGGTGCTGCTCCTGGCGTGGCCGATCGGCCTGGTCGTCTGGGCGAACGGCAAGATCCAGCACGTCGACGCCCTGTCCGACGCCAAGGGCACGCCCGGCACCACGTACCTGCTCGCCGGCTCCGACGCGCGCGGCACGGGCAGCGTCGCCGACGACGGCACCGAGGGTGCCCGCACCGACACGATCATGGTGCTGCAGAAGCCGCGGAGCGGGCCGGCCTCCCTCATCTCGATCCCCCGCGACACGTACACGGAGATCCCGGGCCACGACCCGAACAAGATCAACGCGGCGTACTCCTTCGGCGGCGCCCCGCTGCTCGTCGAGACGGTCGAGGGGCTCACGGGCCTGACGATCGACCACTACGTCGAGGTCGGGTTCGGCAGCGTCGAGGAGATCGTCGACGCCGTCGGCGGCGTCGAGCTCTGCTACGACCGCGACGTCGACGACCCGAAGAGCGAGTTGACGTGGGAGGCCGGCTGCCACATGGCCGACGGCGAGACCGCGCTCGCGTTCTCGCGCATGCGCTACTCCGACCCGAAGGGCGACATCGGCCGGGCCGAGCGGCAGCAGCAGGTCATCGCCGCCGTCGCCGCGAAGGTCGTCAAGCCCAGCGTGCTGCTCAACCCGGTCAACCAGGTGCAGCTCGTCAACGCCGGCACCGACGCCCTCACCGTGGACGAGAAGACGGGCATCGTCGACCTCGGCCGCCTCGGCCTGGCCTTCAAGGCCGCCACCGGCCCCGAGGGCGTCACCGGCACCCCGCCGATCGCCAACCCGGGGTACGACCCGGGCACCGGCGTCGGCTCGACCGTGCTGCTCGACGAGGACAAGGTCGACCAGTTCTGGGCCGACGTCCGCGACGGCGAGCTGGAGGCCGGCAGCACCGTCGGGGGCATGCCCGGCTGATCCCGAGGTAGTCCCGAGCTCGCCGAGGTCGTTCTCGCGCGCCCTCCCGGAGGCCGCGGCGCGGGGCATACTTTCCTCGCCGCGGTGCACCGTGCCCGGGCTGCCCGGCCGCGCGCCGGGCACGAGCCAGCCCGGAGGCGCCATGTCCGCGACCCCGACCCGTGACACCGCTCCGGCGACGCCCGCCGCGCGGGAGACGTCCCGCGCGCGGTTCCTCGGCGTCGTGGTGCCCCCCGCGCAGCGCCGCGACCTGGGCGAGCTGTCCGACCGCCTCGACCTGTCGTCGGGGGACGTGCGGGCCAAACGGTCCGCGTTCTGGGCGATGCTCGTGCTGTCCGGGATCATCGCGATCTCCGGCGTCGTCACCGACTCCACCGCCACCGTCATCGGGGCGATGATCATCGCGCCGCTGTCCACGCCGATCCTCGGCGTCGGGCTCGGGATCGTCACCGGGCGGGGCGGGCTCGTAGGCCGTTCCGCGCTGTACGTCGTCGGGGGCGTGGTGCTCGTCGTCGCCCTCGGCTGGCTGGTGGCGCTCGTGCTGCCGCAGACGTCGGACGTCGTCACCAACTCGCAGGTCACGGGGCGCACGTCTCCCGGCGTGGGCGACCTCGTCGCGGCGTTCGCCACCGGTTTCGCGGGGGCCATCGCCCTCGCGCGTCGCGACCTCGGCGACGTGCTGCCCGGCATCGCGATCGCCATCTCGCTGGTGCCGCCGCTCGGCGTGGTCGGGGTGTGCCTCGGCGCCGGCGAGCCGGCCCTCGCCGCGGGCGCGCTCCTGCTCTTCGGGTCCAACGTGGTCGCGCTCGTCGTGGCGTCCACGGTCGTGTTCTCCGGCGCCGGCTACGCCGCGGACGCCGCACAGGTGCGGCAGGACGCCGGCGGCCGGCGTCGCCCGCGCCGCGCCGTCCTGGTGGGCGCCGTCGCGGTGCTCGTGGTGGCGGTGCCGATGATCGCCAACACCGCCCAGTCGGTGCTGGCCGAGGTCTGGGCCGGGCAGGTCCGTGCCGCTGCCGAGGCCTGGCTCGCGGACACCCCGGACGCCGACGTCGAGGACGTCTCCTGGCAGGGGACCGACCTGGTGGTCGAGGTCCGCGGGCCGGGCGACGTGCCCGACGTCGCCGAGCTGCAGTCCGCCGTCGACGACCTCGTGCCGTGGGACCCGACCGTCACCGTCGTGCACACGGTGGGCGAGCGCGTGGAGGGCTGAGGACCGCTCCCCGGCCGACCCCCGCCGTCAGGCCGAGAAGCCCGTGCGGCGCGCGCCCTCGCGGGCGGCCCGCAGCGAGTCCCCCTTGGCCCGGGCGACGTCGGCGAGCTCGGCCTGGAACGCGACCATCCGCTCGCGCAGCGCGAGCGACCCGGCGTCGGTCCCTGCGGCGAGGATGCGCGCGGCGAGCAGGCCCGCGTTGCGCGCGCCGCCGATCGAGACGGTCGCGACCGGCACGCCGGCGGGCATCTGGACGATCGACAGCAGCGAGTCCATGCCGTCGAGATACCGCAGCGGCACGGGCACCCCGATCACCGGGAGCGGCGTCACCGAGGCGAGCATGCCCGGCAGGTGCGCGGCGCCGCCGGCGCCCGCGACGATCGCGCGCAGCCCCCGCTCGGACGCCGTGCGGCCGTAGTCGATCATCTCGGTCGGCATGCGGTGCGCCGAGACGACGTCGACCTCGACCTCGACGCCCAGCTCGGCCAGCGCGTCGGCGGCGGCCTCCATGACCGGCCAGTCCGAGTCCGACCCCATGACGATGCCGACGGCGGGCGTGCTCATGCGTGCTCCTTGGTGGTGGGGGTGCTCGGGACGGCGGCGGTGACGGTCTCGCCGCGCAGCAGCGCGGCGGCGTCGAGGGCGCGACGGCGGACCTCGTCGAGGTCGGTGCCGCTGACGTTGACGTGCCCGAGCTTGCGGCCCGGGCGGATGCCCTTGCCGTACAGGTTGACGCGGGCCTCGGGGAACTGCGCGAGCACGTCGGGCAGCGCGTCGGTGAGGGCGTCGAGGCTCGACCCGAGCACGTTCGCCATCACCGTCCAGGGCGCGCGGGCGGCGGTGTCGCCGAGCGGCAGGTCGAGCACCGCGCGCAGGTGCTGCTCGAACTGGCTCGTCACCGCGCCGTCGATGGTCCAGTGGCCGGAGTTGTGGGGGCGCATCGCGAGCTCGTTGACCCACACCGTGGCGGTGCCGTCGGCCTCCCGGGTCTCGAACAGCTCGACGGCGAGCACGCCCGTGACGCCGAGCCCCTCCGCCACCGCGACGGCGATCCGGCGCGCCTCGGCGTCCACGGCCGGGTCGAGGTCGGGCGCGGGCGCGACGACCTCCGCGCAGACGCCGTCGCGCTGGATCGACTCGACGACGGGCCAGGTCCGCACCTCGCCGGACGGACGCCGGGCGACCAGCGCCGCGAGCTCGCGCACGAACGGCACCTTCCGCTCCACCAGCAGGGGCGGGGCACCGTCGGCCGCGGCCTGCAGCCAGTCCGCGACGTCGTCCGGCGACGACACGACGCGCACGCCCTTGCCGTCGTAGCCGCCGCGGGACGTCTTCACCACGGCCTTGTGCCCGGCCTCCTCGGCGAGGAACGCGGCGAGCGCGTCGCGCGCGGCGGCCGGGTCGGTCGGCAGCGCGGCCCAGCGCGGGCACGGCAGACCGAGCTCGGTGAGGCGGCGCCGCATGACGATCTTGTCCTGCGCCTGCACCAGCGCGTCCGGGCCGGGGCGCACGGGCGTGCCGTGGTCGATGAGGTCCTGCAGCAGCGCGTTGGGCACGTGCTCGTGCTCGAACGTGAGCACCGCGGCCGGGGCGCGACCGTCGTCGGGGGCGATGAGCGCACGGATCGCGGCGTCGTCGCTCGCCACGCCGACCGGAGCGTCGGTGACCACCTGCGCGGCCGACGACGCCGGGTCCTCGACCAGCACCCGCAGGCCCACGCCCAGCTCGGCGGCTGCGGGGGCCATCATGCGGGCGAGCTGACCTCCTCCGACGACGGCGACGACAGGGGCGGAGGCAGTGGGTCCGGTCACGGGCATCGAGGATACCGGCCCCGCCGGGGGGTCAGCCGCCCTGGTGGTGCAGCCAGCCCCGCCGGCGGCCGCGCGACGAGATCGTCGTGCCCGGCGGCAGCACCAGGTGCGGGTCGAGCGTGCGCGGCACGCCCGCGAGGAAGAGCGCGAAGACCGGGGGCCGGCGCTGCACCAGGTCGAGCCGCCCGCCGTCGGCGGCGGCCAGGTCGCGCGCCAGGGCGAGGCCGAGGCCCGTGCTGCCGCCCGTCGTCGTGCCGCGCTCGAAGATGCGGGTCGCGACGTCGTCGGCCACGCCCTCCCCCTCGTCGGCGACCTCGATCGCGACCGCGCCGGTCGTGCCCGACGGGCGCGACCGCACCGTCGTCGTCCCGTCGCCGTACTTGAGCGAGTTCTCCAGCAGGGTCGCGATGATCTGCGCCAGGGCTCCCGGCGTCGCGAGCACCTGCATGCCGTCGGGGACCTCGATGACGAGCCGGCGACCGGCCCGCTCGAACGTCGGCGCCCACTCCTCCTCCTGCTGGTGCACGACGTCCGCCAGCACCACGGCCTCCGTCGTGCCGCCCTGCGACCGCCGCGACGCCGCGAGCAGGTCGTCCACGACGGTCACCAGCCGCTCCACCTGCTCGAGCGAGATGCGGGCCTCCTCGACGACCTCGGGGTCGTCGGAGGCGAGCGTGATCTCCTCGAGCCGCATCGTCAGCGCCGTCAGCGGCGTGCGCAGCTGGTGCGACGCGTCCTGGGTGAACTGCCGTTCCGCCGCGAGGCGTCCGGCGAGCCGGTCGGCGGACCGCGCCAGCTCCGCCGCGACGAGGTCGATCTCCTCGACGCCCGACGGCTCGAGGCGCGGGCGCACCTGGCCCGACCCCAGCTGCTCCGCGGACGCCGCGAGGTAGACCAGGGGCGCGGACAGCCGGTTCGCCTGCCACACCGCCACGGCGATGCCGGCCGCGATCGCGACGATGCCCGCGATGATGACCAGTACCACCGTCTGCGCGGACTTCACGTAGGCGCCGATGGCCGACACCGTCATCGACACGCCGACGTTCTTGTCGGTGAGCTTCGCCTTGTCGATCGTCGGCGGGGAGACCGGCTCGCCCGCCGTCAGCTGGGTGCCGTCCGGCAGCGTGACGACGACGTACGCCGGCAGGTCGCCTTCGCTGCCCTCGGCCGCACGCTGCACCGTCGACTCCTCGACGACGTCGCCCCGGTCGAGGCTGTTGTCCACGCTGCGCGCGAGCGTGTCCACCCGGTTGGTGACGCGCTGCTCCTCGGTGGCCAGGACGTACCGGGCACCGAAGATGCCGAGCGGGACGCCGAGCAGGAGCACGGCGACGGCGACCGCGGAGATGGTCGCCAGCAGGACGCGGCGACGCACGAGGTCAGCCCTGTCCCGTCGGCGTCAGCTCGCGCCGAGCTCGAAGCGGAACCCGAGCCCTCGCACGGTGGAGACGTAGCGCGGGGCGTTGGCGTCGTCGCCGAGCTTGCGGCGCAGCCACGACACGTGCATGTCGAGCGTCTTGGTGGAGCCGACCGGGTCGGAGCCCCAGACGTCGCGCATGAGGGTGTCGCGCACCACGACCGACCCGGCGTTCGCGACCAGCACCTTGA
Organism: Isoptericola sp. QY 916; assembly: GCA_026934365.1. Classification (GTDB taxonomy): domain Bacteria; phylum Actinomycetota; class Actinomycetes; order Actinomycetales; family Cellulomonadaceae; genus Isoptericola; species Isoptericola nanjingensis. The sequence continues at coordinate 11,301 of JADHZE010000072.1, forward strand.
GCAGGTCGAACTCCTTGGTGGTCAGGTGCAGCTCGCGGTCGCCCTGGAACGCACGGTGCGCGGAGACGTCGACGCGCACGTCCTGCGCGCGCAGCTCCTCGTCCTCCCCCGTCTCGCCGTGCGTGCGGCGCAGCAGCGCCCGGACGCGGGCGAGCAGCTCCGCGAGGCGGAACGGCTTCGTCACGTAGTCGTCGGCGCCCGCGTCGAGCCCGACGACCAGGTCCACCTCGTCCGCGCGCGCCGTGAGCACCAGCACCGGCACGGTCAGCCCGGAGCCGCGGATCTCCCGTGCCACGTCCAGGCCGTCCATGTCAGGAAGGCCCAGGTCGAGGACGACGATGTCCGCGTTCCCGGCGTTGTCGACGGCTCCTTGACCAGTTCCTTGCACGATGACGTCGTAACCCTCACGCGTGAGAGCCCGCGCCAAAGGCTCGGCAATAGCCGGGTCGTCCTCGGCCAGCAGTACGTGGGTCATTCCCTCATGCTAGCGGCAACGTCGCTGGTCCTGGACCCCTCCCCACGCCGCGTCGGCGCCAGTCCGGTGTGACATGGAGATGACGCGCCGGCAGGTCACCGTCCGCGACGACGGCAGCCGCCGGGGTCGTCGTGCGGTCGGTCCTGTCCCCCTGCGGGACGATGCCTCGCTCCGGCCGTCCGCCCCCGGGCGGACGCGCCGGCTCCCCCCTCCCACCTACCCTGGCGGACATGAGCTGGATCGAGAGGATGGGGCGCTGGTTCGAGGCGCACCGCTTCGGCGTCGACCTGACGACGACCGTGCTACTCGCCGCGCTCATGCTGACCTCGGCCACCGACCTGTACGCGTCCGACCCGAACCTGTCCCGCACGGAGTCCACCGTGTGGACCGTGGCCCTCCTGGCGCCGCTCCCGTGGCGTCGCACCCGGCCCGTGCCCTCCGCCGTGGCGGTCTTCGCGATCGCGCTCTCCCACATGCTCGCGGGCTACCCCATGATCATGCCGGGCGACCTGCTCGTGCTCGTCTCGCTCTTCTCGGTGACCGTCTACGGCCCGACCTGGGCGCACGTCACGGCGATCTGCTCCACGGCCGTGGGAAGCGTCGTCGTCCTGCCCCTCGCGGTCTCCGTCTTCACGCTGGGCGGTCTCCGCGCCTCCGGCGTCGCCGAGATGCTCCCGGTCGGGATCTTCTGCCTGGTCGCCGGCCTCGCCGTCTGGGCCTTCGCCCTCGTGCGACGGTCCCGCCGCGTCACCATGGACGCCCTGCGCGACCGCGCGCACCGCCTCGAGATCGAGCGCGACCAGCAGGCCCGGATCAGCGCCGCCGCCGAGCGCGCCCGCATCGCCCGCGAGATGCACGACATCGTGGCGCACTCCCTGTCCATCGTCGTCGCGCAGGCCGACGGCGGCCGGTACGCCGCGGCGTCCGACCCCGAGGCCGCCGTGCGCGCGCTGGGCACCATCAGCGAGACCGGGCGCACCGCGCTCACCGACATGCGGCGCCTGCTCGGCGTGCTGCGCTCGCAGGACGACGAGGACGCGGCTCGCGTCGAGGCGGCGCCCCGCTCGGCGTCGCCGCCCGCGCTCGCCGCCGGCCCGGGCGGCGCCCCGCGACCGGCGACCGGCGTCGCCGACGAGCCCCGCCAGGCGCGCCCTGCGCCGCAGCCCGGCGTCGAGGAGATCGAGGACCTCGTCGCGCAGGCGCGGGACGGGGGCCAGCGCGTGTCGCTGGTGCGCGTCGGCGAGCCCCGCACCCTGCCCGCCGGCATGGGCCTCACGCTGTACCGCGTGTGCCAGGAGTCGCTGACCAACGTGCGCAAGCACGCCGGCCCCGACCCGGCCGTGACCGTCGCGGTGCGCTGGACGCCGTCGACCGTCGAGCTCGAGGTGCTCGACGACGGCCGGGGCGCCGCCGCCGCCGCGGACGACCCCGGGTTCGGGCTGCGCGGGATGCGCGAGCGGGCCAACCTGTACGGCGGCACGCTCGAGACCGGTCCCCGCCGAGCCGGCGGGTTCCGCGTGCACCTCGAGCTGCCGCTGCCCGGAGCGCCCGTGACCGCCCCGCCCGCGCCGACGACCCCGTCGGCGACCACCGCCCAGGAGGACGCATGACCCCGCCCGCCGACGACGTCGCGCCGCCCGCCCCCGGACCCGCCGGGAGCGGCGTCGTGCGCGTCGCGCTCGTCGACGACCAGCAGCTCGTGCGCGCGGGCTTCCGCATGGTGATCGACTCCCAGCCGGACCTGGAGGTGGCGCTCGAGGCCGGGGACGGCGCGCAGGCGCTGCGGCTGCTCGCCGACCACCGCGTCGACGTCGTGCTCATGGACGTGCGCATGCCGCACCTGGACGGGCTCACCGCCACCGCGCGCCTCACCGCCGCGCCCGACGCGCCGCGCGTCATCGTGCTCACCACGTTCGACCTGGACGAGTACGTCCTCGAGGCCATCCGGTCCGGGGCCTCGGGGTTCCTGCTCAAGGACGCGCCGCCCGAGGAGATGCTCGCCGCCATCCGCACCGTGCACGCCGGGGACGCCGTCATCGCGCCGTCGTCCACCCGCCGCCTGCTGGAGCACCTGGTCACCGCGCTGCCCGCGGACCAGGCGGCACCCCAGCGCGACGCGCTCGCCGGCCTCACCGACCGGGAGCGCGAGGTGCTGGTGCTCATGGCCCGCGGCCGGTCCAACACCGAGATCGCGGCCGACCTGTTCGTCGCCGAGGCCACCGTGAAGACCCACGTCGGGCGCATCCTCGCCAAGCTCGACGCCCGCGACCGCGTCCAGGCCGTCGTGACCGCCTACGAGACCGGCCTGGTCCGCCCCGGCTCCTGACCCCGACCTGTCGGAGCCAGGTCGGTGCGTTTCCCGGCGCGGATCCGACAACTCGGCGAGGGTGCAGGTCAGGGGCGGTTCAGGGTGCGGGTCAGGGTCGGTGTCATACCGGGGGATGACCTGGGAGCACGCCAGGACCCACCCTCGGACCGATGTCGGCGGCACGGGCGCTCCGTAGCGTCGGTGATGTCCTGGTCCGAGGCTCTGCGGAGCTCCCGGGCCACCATCCCGAGACACCGGAGAGCTTCCGTGGACACGACCGTGTACGTCCCGATCCCCGACGAGGGCACCGCCGCCCGACCGACCGTCACCCCGGCCGTGCGGGCCCGCGCCCTGACCAAGACGTACGGCCGCGGCGAGGCGCAGGTGCGCGCGCTGGACGGTGTCGACGTCGACTTCACGGCCGGCCGCTTCACCGCGATCATGGGCCCGTCGGGCTCCGGCAAGTCGACCCTCATGCACCTCCTCGCCGGCCTGGACTCGGCCACGAGCGGACAGTCCTTCATCGGCTCCACCGAGGTGACCGGCCTGAACGACAAGGCGCTCACCGCACTGCGCCGCACCCGCGTGGGCTTCGTGTTCCAGCAGTTCAACCTGCTGCCGATGTTCACGGCGGAGCAGAACATCACCCTGCCGGTCGAGCTGGCGGGCGGCACGGTCGACCGGCAGTGGCTCGGCACCCTCGTCGACACCCTCGGCCTGAGCAAGCGCCTCACGCACCGCCCGAGCGAGCTGTCCGGCGGCCAGCAGCAGCGCGTCGCCATCGCGCGCGCCCTCATCGCCCAGCCCGACGTCGTGTTCGCGGACGAGCCCACCGGCAACCTCGACTCCCGCTCCGGCGCGGAGGTGCTGAGCTTCCTGCGCCGCTCGGTGCGCGAGCTCGGCCGCACGATCATCATGGTCACCCACGACCCGGCGGCCGCCGCCTACGCGGACCGCGTCGTCCTCATCGCCGACGGCAAGATCGCCGGCGACATCACCGACCCGACGCCGGAGTCCGCCCTCGCCGGCCTCGACGCGCTGCGGACGGTGGCCTCGCGATGATCCGCCTCACCCTGTCGCAGATGCGGCGCAGCGCCGGCCGGCTCGCCGCCGCCGGCCTGGCGATCGTCATCGGCACCGCGTTCGTCGCGATCACCCTCCTCGCGGGCAACGTCATCACCCGCACCACCTACGACTCGATCGCCGCACAGTTCACGGGCGCCGACCTCGTGGTCCGCGGCGTCCCCGCCGACGACGCCGCCCTCGACGCGGTGCGCGGCACCGACGGCGTGGCCACGGCCGACCCGCAGCTCATGACGTACCAGCAGCTCGAGGCCGGCGGCCGCACCATCTACCAGGGCGTGCTGGCCGAACCCACGGACACGAGCGTGCTGCCGCTCGAGGTCGCCGACGGCTCCCTCCCCGAGGCGTCGGGCGAGATCGCGCTGCCGACCGACGTCGCGGAGCGCCTCGACGCCGCCCCGGGCGACACGATCACCCTCGTGCGCAACGTCCTCGAGGGCGACCAGAGCTCCGAGGAGGACGCCTGGACCGAGGTCCGCGAGCAGCTCACCGTGTCGGGCACGCTCACCGACCCGTACGGCGCGTACTCGATGCAGGGCGGCGCGGCCGTCGCCCCGGCGGCGGACGTCGCCGGCTGGGAGGACGACCTGGCGGCTCCCGGCGAGGAGCCGGTCGCCCCCACGACCATGCTCGTCACCCTCGACGACCCCGCCGGCGTCGAGCAGGCCCGCACGGCGATCACCGGCGCGCTCACCAACGGGGCCGCGGCGTCGGGCGCCGACACCGCCGACCTCAAGGTCGTGACGCCCGAGGAGCACGCCGAGGCCGTCGCCAGCGAGATGACCGGCGGCGAGAACGTCATGTTCACGCTGTTCGTGCTGGTCTTCGCGGCCGTCGCGCTGCTCGTCGCCGCGCTCGTCATCGCGAACACCTTCCAGGTGCTGGTCGCCCAGCGCACCCGCACGCTCGCCCTGCTGCGCTGCGTCGGGGCGGACAAGGGCCAGCTGCGCCGGTCGGTGCTGTTCGAGGCGGCCGTGCTGGGCCTGCTGTCCTCCGCGGTCGGCCTGGTGGCCGGCGTCGGGCTGGGGCAGGCCGCGCTCACGATCGGGCGCGGCATGGACCTGGGGGTCCCGCTGCCGGCGACGGTCACGATCACCCCCGCCGTCGTCCTCATCCCGCTGGCGGTGGGCACCCTCGTGACGCTGGTCGCGGCGCTCTCCCCCGCCCGGGCCGCGACGCGCGTCGCGCCGCTCGAGGCCCTGCGCCCCGCCGACGCGCCGTCCGCGGCCCGTGGTGCCGGTCGCGTCCGGCTGGTGCTCTCGATCCTCGTCTCCGTGATCGGCTTCGCCCTGCTGGGCGGCGGCGTCGCGCTGAGCACCGTCGGCCAGGAGCCCACGACGGGCCTCCTGCTCGCCGTCGCGGGCGGGGGCCTGTCGTTCGTCGGCGTCCTGGTCGGCTCGGTGTTCTGGCTGCCCCGCGTGGTGGCGCTCGCCGGGCGCCTGGTGGGGATGTCCGGCCCGACGGCGCGCCTCGCGGCGGCGAACACCCTGCGCAACCCGCGCCGCACCGCCGCCACGTCCACCGCGCTGCTCATCGGCGTCACGCTCGTCGGCATGATGTCGACCGGCGCCGCGAGCGCCCGGGTGACCATGGACTCCGAGCTGGACTCCCGCTACCCGGTGGACGTCACCGTCTCGACCGACCTGTCGAGCGACCCGACGAGCGTCGCCGCCGGGGACGCCGTCGTGGCGCCCGTCCCGGCCGCGCTCGCCGGCACCGTCAGCGACGTCTCGGGCGTCTCCCGCGTCGTCGAGGCGCGTGCCACGGCCGCCACGGTCACCGGCGACGGCGTGGACGAGGGCCTCGCCGTCACCGTCCGGGGCGTGACCCCGGACGACGCGGCGTCGGTGCTGCGCAGCACCGAGATGGTCGAGCCGCTCGCGCCGGGCACCGTCGTCGTGCCGGAGGAGGTCTCCGAGAACTGGGACATCACCGACGGCCAGGCACTCACCCTGACCGGCCCGGACGGCACCCTCGACGTGACGGCCGCGGTCACCGACCTCGCGGACACCGGGATGATCGTGGTGCCGGACGACCTGTCCTCCCTCGACCCCGACGCCCCGGTGACCAGCCTGTGGGTGGGGCTCGACGACCCGTCCGACGCCACCTCCGTGGTGCCGTCGATCCAGGACGCGGTCGCCGACACCGAGGCCCCCGCCGACGTCATGGGCGCGGCGGTGGAGCGCGCCGGCTTCCAGCAGGTGATCGACACCGCGCTGGGGATCGTCATCGGTCTGCTGGCGGCGGCGGTCGTGATCGCCCTGATCGGCGTGGCGAACACGCTGTCGCTGTCGGTCATCGAGCGGCGCCGGGAGTCCGCCACCCTGCGGGCGATCGGGCTGTCGAAGGGCCAGCTGCGCGGGATGCTCGCGGTGGAGGGCCTGCTCATCGCGCTGGTGGGCGCCGTCCTGGGCGTGCTGCTCGGGCTCGTCTACGGCTGGGCCGGCGCCGCCGCGGCGCTCGGCTGGGCCGGCACCCCGGTCATCGTGGTCCCGTGGCGCGACGTCCTCGTGATGCTGCTCGTCGCCGCCGTGGCCGGGCTGGTGGCGTCCGTCGCCCCCGCCCGCACCGCGGTGAAGACCTCCCCCGTGGAGGCGCTGGCGAGCGAGTAGCGGGAGTTGTCCACAGGCCGTCCTCGACGGCCGTCCCGGGCGGGCACCCTGGGGGTCATGTCGACCTCCTCGGTGCCCGCCCTCGTCGTCCCCGCGCCCGGCCCCGCCCGGGGGCGGACGGGCGACGTCCGGGTCACCGTGCGTCCGGGGGAGGACGTGCTCCTGCCGGCGGGGCTGCCGTTCGGCGCGTGCCGGGCGGGGCTCGCCGACCTCCTGCGCCGACCCGAGCTGCGGCACGTCCCGCTGCGCGCCGACGGCGTCCTCGTGTCCGACGACGACGTCGTCGGGCACCGCCCGCTCCTGCCCGGGGCCGCCGTCGCCGTGCACGACGACGGGGCCGGGAACGCGCACGCAGCCTCGGGCACCTTCCGCCCGGCGCCGGCCGTCCTCGACGGGCCGTGGCTCGCCGCCCGCGCCGACGGCCCCGCCGCCGGGGTGACCGTCGCCCTCGCGCCCGGCGGGTCGACGGCGCTGCACCACGACACGGGCCCGCCATCACGGGGCGGCCTCGTGGTACGCGTGGACCCGCGGCGGCCAGACCGTGTCACCGTGCGGCTCTCGCGCCGCGGCACAGGCACCCGGGCGTCCTCGAGCACCCGGGCGCCACGCCCGACGGCGCGGCTCGTCCGCGGGACGGGCACCGCTCGACGGCGTGCGTGGGTGGTGAGTCGCCTGCCGCGCCGCTGGCGCGCCGGCAGCGTGCTCGAGGTGACGGGCCCGCGCGGCGTGCGCTCGTGGACGCTGCACCGCTCGGGGACCGTGGCGGCCTGGCTCGATGCCGCCCCCGGCCGTGGGGAGGCCGCCGACGCGGCGGCGCCGTCCGGGCCCGGCGCGGGGATGCTCGCCACCGCCGCGCTGCCCGTCGTGGGGTCGCTGGTCCTCGCCGCGGTGCTGCGGCAGCCGGCGTACGCGCTGTTCTCCCTGCTCGGTGTCGCGACCCTGGTGCCCCAGCTCCTCGCCGCACGACGGCGGCGGCGCGGCTGGTCCGGCCCGTCGCCCACCGCCGGAGCCCCGGCGACCGGCCACGGGACGGAGCCC
>JADHZE010000073.1 GCA_026934365.1 Isoptericola sp. QY 916
CGCGCACGGCCTGCGGGCCGCCGTCGCCACCCACGACGGGCGCCCGGGGCCCGCCTCCCCCACGCTGCTCGCCGCCGCGCTCGAGCGCTTCGGCCCGGTCGACGGCTGGCCCGCCGCGCTGTACGGGCGCCCCGACCGCGCGCACGTCCTCGCGTCCTTCACGCCGGCCGTCGCCGACGCCGCCGCCGCGGGCGACCTCGTCGCGAGCGGCATCCTGCACGACGCCGGGACCCACCTCGCGGAGAGCCTCGCCGCCGCGCTGCGCCCCGGGATCCCGCCGCTCGCGGCGGTCACGGGCGGCGTCCTGCAGATCGGCGCCCCCGTGACCACGCCGCTCAGGGCCCGCCTGTCCGCCCTGCGTCCCGACGTGCGGCTCGTCCCCGCCGACGGGAGCCCCCTCGACGGCGCGCTGCGCCTCGCCCGGTCCCTCGTCGACCCCCGCGACGGCGAGCTCGTGGAACCGCACGACACCTGGCTCACGGTCCGGGAAACCGCCCACCCGTCTCCGGCGTCCGCCGGGAAGGAGATCCGCGCATGAACGGTGACGTCCTCGTCCGGCTCCGCCAGGCGCTGCCCACGCTGCGCCCCGCGGAGGCGCGGATCGCCGCGGTCGTGCTCGACGACCCGCCCGGCGTCGTCGGCGCCACCATCACCGAGCTCGCCGCCCGCGCGGGGACCTCGCAAGCGACGGTCGTCCGGTTCTGCCGCGCCGTCGGCTACGCCGGCTACCCCGAGTTCCGCATCGACCTCGCGCAGGCCACGAGCCGGCGCGCCGTCGAGCTGGAGCGCTCCGGCATCGCCGAGGGCGAGATCAACCGGACCGACACCGCCACCGACGTCGTCTCCAAGATCGCCTTCCACGAGGCGCGGACGATCGAGGAGACGGCGCGCATGCTCGACCTCGATGCCCTGGAGCACGCCGTCGAAGCCGTGGCCTCCGCGCCCCGCGTGGACGTCTACGGCGCCGGGTCGAGCGGCCTCACGGCGCAGGACCTCGGCCAGAAGCTCACCCGCATCGGCATCGCCTGCTTCGCGCCCGTGGACCTGCACGGCCAGCTCCAGTCCGCGGCGCTCCTGGGCGACGGCTGCGTGGCCGTCGCTGTCTCGCACACGGGCACCACCGTGGAGACCGTGCAGGCGCTCACGCTGGCACGCGACGCGGGCGCCACCACCGTGGCCGTCACGAACTTCCCGGCCTCACCCCTGGCGGAGCTCGCCGACGTCGTCCTCGCGACGACGGCGCGCGAGACCCAGTTCCGTTCGGGCGCCATGTCGAGCCGCATCGCCCAGCTCGCCGTCGTCGACTTCCTCTTCGTGCGCGTGGCGCAGCGCCGCTACGACCGGACCACGGCCGCCCTCAAGGCGACGTACGAGGCCGTCCGGCCGCACCGCCTGACGAACGGCCGCCCGCCGCGGTAGCCACGCTCAGCGCGGTTCCACGCCCCCGTGCACGAGGCCGTAGACGTACGCGTCGATGAGCGACTCCCACGCGGCCTCGATGACGTTCGGGCCCACGCCCACCGTCGACCAGGAGTGCTGCCCGTCCGTGGTCTCGACCAGCACGCGCGTCGTGGCGTCGGTGCCCTGCTGCGCGTCGAGGATGCGCACCTTGAAGTCGATGAGCTCGAACTTCTCCATCTGCGGGTACACGCGCGTCAGCGCGCTGCGCAGCGCCTGGTCGAGCGCGTTCACGGGGCCGTTGCCCTCGCCGGTCGCGACCACGCGCTCGCCGCCCGCGTGCAGCTTCACCGTCGCCTCGGCGACCGCGTCGGCCTCCCGGCTCGACGCGTCGTGCCCGGGCCCGCCGGCGACGGTCTCGACGATGGTCCGCCAGCTCTCGACGCGGAAGTACGTCTGCCGGGTGCCGGTGAGCTCCTCCCGCAGCAGCAGCTCGAACGACGCGTCGGCGGCGTCGAACGTGTAGCCCTGCGCCTCGGCGTCCTTGACCCTCGTCGTGACGCGGGTGAGCAGCTCGGCCTGGCCGCTGAGGTCGTAGCCCAGCTCGCGGCCCTTGAGCTCGATCGACGCACGCCCGGCCATGTCGGACACGAGCATGCGCATGTCGTTGCCGACGGCGGTGGGGTCGATGTGCTGGTACAGGTCGGGGTCGACCTTGATCGCGCTCGCGTGCAGGCCCGCCTTGTGGGCGAAGGCGCTCGCCCCCACGTAGGGCTGGCGGGCGTACGGGGAGATGTTGGTGATCTCGGCGACCGCGTGCGCGATGCGGGTCGCGTCCTCGAGCCCCTCCCCGGCGAGGGTGCGCAGGCCGTGCTTGAGCTCGAGGTTCGCGACGACGGTGACGAGGTCCACGTTGCCCGTGCGCTCGCCGTAGCCGTTGACCGTGCCCTGCACGTGCCACGCGCCGGCGGCCACCGCCGCGAGCGTGTTCGCGACGGCGCAGCCCGAGTCGTTGTGGGCGTGCATGCCGAGCAGCCGGTCCCCCGCGACGGCGTCACGCCCGTGCGGCAGGCCCAGGGACTCCCGCACCTCGGTCACGACGTCGGTCACCCAGTGCGGCAGCATGCCGCCGTTCGTGTCGCACAGCGTGACCACCTCGGCGCCCGCCTCGAACGCCGCCTCCGCCGCCGCCCGGGACCACACCGGGTCGAACCGGTAGCCGTCGAAGAAGTGCTCGGCGTCCACCACGACGCGGCGGCCCTCTCCCACGAGGAACGCCACCGTGTCCGCGATCATCGCGAGGCCCTCGTCGGGAGTGGTGCGCAGCGCCCGCTCCACGTGCCGCACGTCCGACTTCGCCACCAGCGTCACGACCGGCGCCTCGGAGTCGAGCAGGGCCCGCACCTGCGGGTCGTCCCACGCGCGGGTGCCCGCCTTGCGGGTGGCGCCGAACGCCGCGAGCACGGCGTTCCTCAGCTCCAGCTCCTTCGCCGCCCGGCGGAAGAACTCGGTGTCCTTGGGCACGGCGCCCGGCCAACCGCCCTCGATGAAGCCGACCCCCAGCTCGTCCAGCAGCGGCGCGATGGCCAGCTTGTCCGCCACGGAGAGGTTCATGCCCTCCTGCTGCGCGCCGTCGCGCAGGGTGGTGTCGTACACGTGGAACGGGGTGGCGGTCATGCGGGACTCCCCACGTCGAGAAGCTCTGGGCGTTCTGGTCAACAAAAAAGACCCCCCGGGGTACGGAAGGTCTGCGCGTCCGGCGGGTGTGCCGGACGCGCTACCGAATGATGAGCGAGCGACGCTGGTGCGCGAGGCGTGTCATGGGCCACATGGTGCCACACCCGCGCGCAGGCCGGACAGGCCGTCCACGGCGTGGCACGGGACGTCCCGCCCGTGCGACCGCACCCGGGGTGTGGTCGGCTGGCACCGTCACCGAGGGCAGGAGGCAGAACCGATGACCGACACGCGGCCCCCAGGCGGCCCGACGAACCCGGGCGACCCGACGACGTGGACGCCCGGCATGACCCCAGGCGGCGTCACGCCGCCCCCGTCCGTGGTGCCCACGGCGGAGCCCGCGGACGCCTGGGACGCGCCGGTGGCGACGTCCCGCGGGCTGCTCGAGCTGGACCGCGGCCGCTTCTGGTCCGGCGCCGCCGTGACCGTCGTCGTCTGCGCCGTCCTGGGGCTCGCGGCGTCGGTGGTCTTCGACAGCGCGTTCGACGTCGGGCTGCTCGGCCCGTCCCGCCTGGTGCCCGGCGCCCCCGGGCTGGCGTGGGCGCTGACCGGTGCCCTGTTCGCCCTGCTCGCGGCCGTGGTGCTCCAGGCGCTCGTGCGCGTCGTGCCGCGGCCGCGGATGTTCTTCGGCTGGCTGGTCGCGCTGGTCACCGTGATCCTCGCCGCCCTCGCGTTCACGGGCCCCGGCGACGCGGCCTCGGCGCTCGTGACCGCCCTCGTGTGGATCGTCGTGGGCGTCGCCGTCTCGGCGATGCTCAACGGCGTGCTCGGCCGGACTCTCGTGCGGCCTCAGCCGCCCAGGTGACCTCGCGCTCGGGGGCGTCGGCCGCGGCAAGATCGAGCAGCGCGGCGGCCTCGGCCTCCACCTCGGTCCGGTGGTGCGCCCAGGCGTCGCCGGTGAAGGGCTCGACGTGCACGGTGGCACGGCGGGCGTCGACGTCCAGGGTCCACGTGCCGGCCACGCGGCCGTCCACCCAGAGGGTGGGGAGCACGTCCGCGTTGCGCCGGTAGACGAGCCCCGCGCGCTCGGCGTCGACGATCCGTGACCGCTCGTCCAGCGCCACGAGCAGCTGGTCCCAGCGCGGCAGGAGCCGCACCGGCGCGGGCACGTCCCCGGGCACGATCTCGGCGTCGGCCAGGTCGACCAGTTCGCGGCCGTCGGGCGCGGCGTACGTCCGCAGCTCCAGGAGCGCGAGCGCACGCTTCAGCGCCCCGACGCCGCGGATGCCGACGCCTCGGGCGACGTCGCGGGCGTGCGGCTGCTGCCCGCCGTGCTCGACGTCGACCTGCCGGTGCTCGCCCGTGACGTGCTCCCCGCGCTGCGTGCCGCCCGGCTCACCGCAGCGCCCCGCGCGGGCGCCACCCTGCGCGAGACGCTCGGGCTCCCGCGCCCCGCCAACCGCTACGACACCCGCCCCGGCGCCGGCACCCGGGCGCGGCACGCCGCCCCGCACGCCGCCGCGATCGCCTGAGGAACCCCGATGACCGCACCGACGACACCGCCCCACGCCCCCGACGCCCCGATCACCCGCCCCCGCGCGCAGGTGCACTTCGGCGTCTTCTTCCAGGGCGTCAACCACACCACCATCTGGTCCGACCCGGAGTCCGGGTCGCAGACCGACTTCGCGTCCTTCGAACGCGTGGTCCGCACGGCCGAGCGCGGCCTGTTCGACGCGTTCTTCCTCGGCGAGGGCCTGCGCCTGCGTGAGACCCGCGGCCGGATCCACGACCTCGACGTCGTGGGCCGGCCCGACGCGATCACCCAGCTCGCCGCGCTCGCGGCGATCACCGAGCGCATCGGCCTCGTGGCCACGCAGAACACCACGTACCACGACCCCGCCGACCTGGCCCGGCGCCTCGCGAGCCTCGACGTCCTGTCCGGCGGGCGGGCGGCGTGGAACGTCGTCACGACGGACAACGCCTGGACCGGCGAGAACTTCCGCCGCGGCGGGTACCTCGACCACGCCGACCGCTACGAGCGCGCGGCCGCCGTCCTCGCGGTCGCCCGCGGCGTCTGGGACGCGTTCCCGGACGCCACGGGCGGGGCCGGGGAGGGAACGGTGGCACGCGTGACCGTGCCCGGCACCGACCTGCGCACGCCTCGCGACCTGGTCCTCGACGCCACCACGCCCCGCAGCCCGCAGGGCCACCCGGTGATCTTCCAGGCGGGCGACTCCCCCCAGGGCCGCGACTTCGCCGCCGCGCACGCCGACGTGATCTTCTCCCGGCACGGCGCGGTGCTCGCCGACGCGCTGGGGTTCGCCGCCGACGTCCGCCGCCGCGTCGTCGCCGCCGGGCGCCCGGAGGACGACGTGAAGATCTTCCCCGGCACCGCGATCGTCGTGGGCGACACCCCGGCCGAGGCCGAGGAGAAGGCCCGCTGGGTGCGCCGCGCCCAGGTCACCCCCGCCACGGCGCTGTCGATCGTCGGCAACATCTGGGGCGAGGACCTCTCGTCCTACGACCCGGACGGCCCGCTCCCGGCGCACGACCCGGTGGTCGCCGAGCTCGGCGGCGAGCGCGGCTCCGCCACGACCGGCGCGCGCACGCACGAGATCGCGCGGCAGTGGCGCGCCGTCGCCGAGGCCGAGAACCTGTCGATCCGCGAGCTCGTCGTGCGCAACGCGGGCGAGCGCGGCTTCACCGGCACCCCCGAGGCCGTGGCGGACGAGCTGACCCGCTGGGTGCGCACCGGCGCCGTCGACGGGTTCAACCTCAGCCCGTGGATCGTGCCGTCAGGCCTCGACGACGTCGTGGACAGGGTCGTGCCCGCGCTGCAGGAGCGCGGGGCCTACCCCGCCGCGTACGAGGGCGGCACGCTGCGCGAGCACCTCGGCCTGCGCGCACCGCTGACCCGTCGTGCCCGCGACCGGTCCGGGGTCCTCGACGCCGACAGCGAACCGACGCCTGTACCGGTGCCCTGAGCACGTACGCTGCACCGGCAGACCAGGAGGCGACATGACCACCACGACCACCACGACCGACGCTCCCGCCGGCACCCCTGACGAGGCGTCCGAGGCCGTCCTCGACAACCCGCGCTGGTCGTCGCTCACGGGGGCGCACGCCCACCTGGCGGAGGGCAACGACCTGGTGCTGCGCTACCCCGCCGACGTGTCCCCGTTCGCCGCCGTGCGGTCGTGGGACGACCCGGACGTGTGGGACGCGATCGTCGACGTCGCGGGCCGCGGGGCCGAGTTCCCCGGCCCGCCGGCCGACGTCGTGCTCCCCGCGGGCTGGGAGCGCGCCTCGCTCCACGAGGGTGTCCAGCTCGTCGAGACGGACCGGCTGCGCACCCGCGCCGACGACGAGGCCGTCGTGCTCGGCGCCGAGGACGTCCCCGACATGCTGGCGCTCGTCGAGCGGTCGCGGCCCGGCCCGTTCCTCCCCCGCACCTATCTCATGGGCCGGTACGTCGGCATCCGGCGGGCTGGGCGCCTCGTCGCGATGGCCGGCGAGCGCCTGCAGCCGGAGGGCTGGACCGAGATCAGCGCCGTGACCACCGACCCCGACCACCGCGGCCAGGGCCTCGCCACGCGCCTGGTCCTCGACGTCGCGCACCACGTCCGCGAGCGTGGCGCGCGCCCCATGCTGCACGCGGCGGGGAACAACGCGAACGCGATCCGGCTGTACGAGAACCTCGGGTTCCGGCTGCGCGCCCGCACCGCGTTCGGCGCGGTGCGCACGCCCTCGGCCTGACCTCCGCAGGCCGACGGCCCGGGTCCCCGCGGGGACCCGGGCCGTCGCACGCTGCGCTCCCGGCGGCTGGTCGCGCCGTCGGCTCAGGCCTCGAGCAGGTCCGGCTGCGGGTGCCGCACACCCTGCACGGCGCCGCGGGGGATGACCTGCGAGATCGCGGCGACGTCGTCCGGCGACAGCGTGATCGACGCGGCGGCGACGTTCTGCTCGAGGTAGCGCAGCCGCTTGGTGCCCGGGATGGGCACGACGTCGTCGCCCTGCGCGAGCAGCCACGCGAGGGCGAGCTGCGCGGCGGTGACGTCGCGCTCGGCGGCGAGCCCCTCGAGCGAGCGGACCAGGGTCCGGTTGTGCTCGAACGCCTCCCCGGCGTACCGGGCGTGCCTGCGCCGCACGTCGTCGTCCGCAAGCTCGGCGACCCGGTCGACGGTGCCGGTGAGGATGCCGCGCCCGAGCGGGGAGAACGGCACGAAGCCGATGCCGAGCTCGCGCAGGGCGGGCAGGACGGCGTCCTCGGGGTCGCGGGTCCACAGCGAGTACTCGCTCTGCACGGCGGTGACCGGGTGCACGGCGTGCGCGCGACGCACGGTGCCCGCGCCCGCCTCCGAGAGGCCGATCGCGCGGACCTTGCCTGCCGCGACCAGCTCGCCGAGCGCCCCGACGGTCTCCTCGACGGGCACCTGCGGGTCCACGCGGTGCAGGTAGTACAGGTCGAGGTGGTCCGTGCCGAGGCGGGCCAGCGAGCGGTCGATCGCGGCGCGCAGGTACTCCGGTCGCCCGTCGACGGGGCGGCCGTCGGGGTGCTTCCCCAGCCCGAACTTCGACGCCAGCACGATCCGGTCGCGGTGCGGGCCGAGCACGCGCCCGATGAGCTCCTCGTTGCGCCCTGCGCCGTACACGTCGGCGGTGTCGATCAGCGTGACGCCGAGCTCGAGGGTGCGCAGCAGCACCGCCTCCGCCTCGGCGGCGTCGGCCGGGCCGTACGAGTCGGCGACGGACATGCCGCCGAAGCCGAGCGCGGACACGGTGAGGGCGTGGTCGCCGGAGCCCAGGGTGCGGGTGGGCAGCGTGCCCGTGGGAGGTGTCGTCATGGCCGCAGCCGACCACCGCGACCGCCGGCGTGCAAGGGCCGGGGCGCCCCTCTCGGATGCTGGACGAGCGGTGCGCGCGAGCCGGTCAGCCGACCGAGCGGCGGTGGCGCTCGGCGAGCTCCTGGTACTCGATCGCGTTGCGGCGCACGCGCTCGGCGCCCTCGGCGTCGAGCTCACCGCGGTCCTTCGCCGGGACGCCGACGGCGAGGTGCCCGGCCGGGATCTCCTGGCCCTCGCGCACCAGCGCGCCCGCCGCGACGAACGCGCCCTCGCCGACGACCGCGTTGTTCAGCAGGGTCGCGCCCATCCCGATCAGGCTGCCGTCGCCCACCGTGGCGCCGTGGACGATCGCGCCGTGGCCGACGCCCACGCCGGCGCCGATGGTCGCGGGCACGCCGGTGTCGGTGTGCACCACGCAGTTGTCCTGGATGTTGGAGCCCTCGCCGAGCACGATCGCGTCCATGTCGCCGCGCAGCACCGCGCCGTAGAAGACGCTCGCCCCCGCGCCGATGCGCACGTTCCCCACGATCGTCGCCGTGGGGGCGACCCACGCCGTGGGGTGGATGTCGGGAGTGTGACCGTCGAAGGGGAGCACCGTCGCCATGCGCGCGACCCTACCTGTCCCGGGCAGGCGCCACGCCACCGACGGAGCGCCACCGACGTCGTACCCGCTGTCGCTTCCGGGCCGGGAAGCGACAGCGGGTACTACGTCGAGGTCCCGGACCGCGCCCGGCGGCCCGGGATGGCCGCGACGAGCTCGCGCGTGTAGTCCTCCTGCGGGTCGAGCAGGATCTGGTCCGCCGCGCCCTGCTCCACGATCCGGCCCCGGCGCATCACACCGACCTGGTCGGCGACCTGGCGCACCACGGCGAGGTCGTGCGAGACGAACAGGTACGCGAGCCCGTGCTCCGCCTGCAGGCGCACCAGCAGCTCGAGGATCTGCGCCTGCACCGAGACGTCGAGCGCGGACACCGGCTCGTCGAGCACCACGAGGTCCGGCCGCAGGGCGAGCGCCCGCGCGATGGCGACGCGTTGGCGCTGCCCGCCGGACAGCTCCCGGGGGCCCCGCCGCAGCACGTCCACGGGCAGCGCCACGTCGTCGATCAGGGAGCGCACCCGGTCGGCACGCTCCGCCCGGTCGCCGACGCCGTAGGCCCGCAGGGGCTCGGTGACGATCTGCTCGACGGTGAAGCGCGGGTCGAGCGAGGCGTACGGGCTCTGGTACACGACCTGGAACCCGCGCCGCAGCGACCGCAGCTCCCGGCCGCGCGCGGCGGTGACGTCCTCGCCCCGGAACACGACCCGCCCGGCTGAGGGCCGCTCGAGCCGCAGCGCCAGGCGCGCCGTCGTCGTCTTGCCGGAGCCGGACTCGCCCACCAGCGCGTACGTGCGCCCCGGGCCGACGGCAAGGCTGACGTCGTCCACCGCGACGAGGGTGCGGCGCTCGGCGCCGCGCGGCAGGGCGAACTCCTTGCGCACACCGTCGAGGGCGAGGACGGGCGCCGGCTCCGCCGAGGACGGCGGCGCCTCCCCGCCCTGCGCAGCACCCTCCCGCGCACCGCCGTCCCGCGCCCCGACGACGAGTCGCGAGCTCGCGAGGCTGGGGGCGGCCGCGATCAGCGCACGCGTGTACGGGTGCCGCGGGTCGTCCAGCAGCCGCGCTGCCGGTCCTTCCTCCACCACCACCCCGTCCTGGAGGACGACGATCCGGTCCGCGCGGTCGGCGGCGACGCCCAGGTCGTGGGTGATGAGCAGCACGGCCGTGCCGGTCTCCCGCGCGAGGGCGTCGAGGTGATCGAGGATGCGCCGCTGCACGGTGACGTCGAGCGCGCTGGTGGGCTCGTCCGCGACGATCAGGCGCGGCCCTGCCGCGATGGCGATCGCGATGAGCACGCGCTGCCGCAGCCCGCCCGAGAGCTGGTGCGGGTACTGGCGGGCGCGCGCCGCGGGGTCGTCCACGCCGGCCTGGCGCAGCAGCTCGACGGCCCGGACCCTGGCGTCGGCGCGGCGCACCAGCCCGTGGACGACGAGCACCTCGGCGACCTGGTCGCCGACGCGCACCACGGGGTTGAGGGAGACGGTCGGATCCTGGGGCACCAGGCCGACGTGCCGACCACGGACGTCCTGCCACTCCTTCTCGGTGAGGCCGGACAGGTCGCGGCCGTCGAGCCGGAGGCGGCCTGCGGTCACCTCGCCGCCCCGTGGCAGCAGGTGCAGCGCGGCGTGCGCCGTCGTGCTCTTGCCCGAGCCCGACTCGCCGACGAGCGCCACGACCTCTCCGGCCCCGACCCGCAGGTCCACGCCGCGCACGGCCGGTCGATGCCCGCCGTCGGCGGTCCGGTAGGCCACCTCGAGTCCGCTGATCTCCAGCACCGGGGTGCTCGCCGTCGTGCGTGTCACTGGTCCTCTCCCGTCTTCTCCAGGGCCCGCGACACCCTGTTGGCGGCGAGCACGACGGCCACGATGACGAGACCCGGCAGGGTGGTGAGCCACCAGGCGGTGGCGAGGTAGTCGCGCCCACCGGAGACGAGCGCGCCCCACTCGGGCGCGGGCGGCGGGGTGCCGTAGCCGAGGAAGCTCAGCGCCGACACGGCCAGCACGGCGGTCCCGAGGTCGAGGGCGACGAGCGCCAGCACCGGGCCGGAGGAGTTGGGCAGCACGTGCCGCCCGAGCACGGCCGGCCACCGCAGGCCGGACGCGCGGGCCGCCTCCACGTAGACGGAGGTCGACACGCGCAGCACCTCGGCCCGCATCACCCGGGCGAACGTCGCCACCGATCCGATGCCGACCGCGATCGCGACCTTGACCGGACCGAAGCCGAGCGCCGTGATGATCGCCAGGGAGAGCAGGATGCTCGGGATCGCCAGCAGCACGTCGACGAGCCGGCCGACCACGTCGTCCACCCAGCCGCGCAGGAACCCCGCGAGCAGGCCGAGGAGCGAGCCGAGGACGAGGCCGACGGCCACCGCGAGCGCCGTCGTGCGCAGGGTCAGCGACGCCCCGTGCACCGCGCGGGCGTACACGTCGCGGCCCAGGTGGTCCGTGCCGAACCAGTGCGCGCCCGACGGTGGCTGGAGCCGGTCGGCGGGGACGCCGACCAGCGGGTCCTGGGCGGTGAACACCTGCGGTGCCACGGCCCAGGCGGCCACGACGAGCAGGACGGCGACCGCGACGAGCAGGCCCGGCCGCCGCAGCACGTGGCGTGCGCCGCGCAGGGCGCGCCGGGCACCGCCGTGCCGGGCAGGCGTCGCCGCGGGATCCGGCGCCGACGCGTCGGTCACGACGGGGCGGGTGAGGGTCTGCAGCGTCATGCGGTCACCGCCGTGGCTCGCCGGGACGCAGCCCGCCGGGAGGCGGCCCGCGGGGTCCGGAGCTGGATCCGGGGGTCGAGCACGGGGTAGACGAGGTCGACCACCAGGGTCACGACGACGAAGACGAGCGCGGAGAACACCACGATCGCGAGGACCACGGGCACGTCCTGCTGGTTGACCGACTGCACCGTGAGCCGCCCGAGCCCCTGCCGCGAGAACACGGTCTCGGTCACGACGGCGCCGCCGAGCAGGCCACCCACCATGACGCCGAGCACCGTGAACGCCGGGATGGCGGCGTTGCGCAGGGCGTGCGCGAGGTGCACCCGGGCGCGGCTCGCGCCCTTCGCCCACGCCGTCTCGACGTAGGGCTCGCCGAGCGTGCCGCGCAGGGAGCGGGACAGGATCTGCGCGAGCTGCGCCCCGGCCGGGACGGCCAGCGTGATCGTGGGCAGCACCAGGCTGACGGCGCCCTCGTTGCCGATCGCCGGGAACACCGGCAGCCGGAACGAGAACCACTGCAGCAGCACCAGGCCCACGAAGAACGTGGGCAGGGCGACGCCGAGCGGCGGCAGCGCGGACAGCGCCTGGCGCAGGAACCGGGCCCGCGGGAGGACGCTGGCCACCGCGACCGCCGTCCCGCCGAGGACGGCGACGAGGAGCGCCGCACCGGTGAGCCTGAGCGTCTCGGGCAGCGCCTGCGCGACGAGGGCCGTCGCGGAGGCGCCGCTCACGTACGAGGCGCCGAAGTCGCCGGCCAGCGCGCCGAGGAGCGCGTCGCCGTACTGCACGAGGATCGGCCGGTCGAGCCCGTGCTCCGCGCGCAGCGCGGCGAGCTGGGTCGGGTCGACCTGGCTCACCTCGCCGCCCCCGGACGCGACCAGCGCGGCCGGGTCGCTCGGCAGCAGGTACAGGACGAAGAACGCGACGGTGAAGGCCGCCCAGAGGACGAACACCCCCTGCCCGGCCCGTCGCAGCACGTAGCGGGTCATCTCACTCTCCCGCGCCGTCGGTCACCCAGGCGTCGTAGAAGTCGAGCCGCGAGGAGGCCTCGAAGGTCAGCCCCTGCACGCGGTCGGCCGCCGCGATCGTGGTGGACAGCTCGTAGACCGGGATGGCGTGACCACGCTCCAGCAGCAGCCTCGACGCCTCGGAGACCAGCGTCCGGCGCTCCTCGGGATCGGTGGCGGCGGCCGAGTCGTCGAGCAGCTCGTCGACCTCCTCCGGGTCGCGCTGGTTCACGTTGCGCGCGTTCGCCGAGAAGATCGTGCGCAGCACGTCGGCGTCCGACCGGGTGAGGTTGTAGTAGTCGAAGTCGAAGTCGCCGGCGGCGGTGGCCGCCTCCTTCTCGGCCACCGTGACGTGCTTGAGCTGCAGGTCGACCCCGATCTGCCGGAGCTGCTGCTGCACGAGCTCGAGCGCGCCGGGCTCCTGCCAGAACGTCACCGTGGTGGAGAGCCTCCGACCGTCCTTCTCGCGGATGCCGTCGGCGCCCACGACCCAGCCCGCGTCGTCCAGGACCTTCGTCGCACCCTCGGGGTCGTACGCGAGCAGGTCGTCCGCACCCTCGAACAGCGGCGTCGAACGGGACAGCACACCGGTGGCCGGCTGGTCCTGCGGGGTCAGCACGGTGTCCACGATCTGCTGGCGGTCGATCCCCTTGACGAGCGCGGTGCGCACGGCCTCGTCGGCGGCCAGCGGGCTGGACTCGTTGGGGAACAGGTTGAACACGACGCCCGGGTTGGCGCGGTAGGACAGCCAGAACCCGTTGCCGTCGAACTGCGGCAGGTCGACGGCGTTCAGCGCGGCGGTCGCGTCGATCTGTCCCGACTGCAGGGACCCGGAGCGCACACCCGCCTCGGGGATGACCTTCAGGGTCACCGTGTCGAGGTACGCCTCGCCCGTGTGGCTGCTGGCCTCCGACCCCCAGTCGTAGCCCGCGACCTTCTCCAGCACGATCTCCTGGTCCGGGGTGTAGGACTTCACGGCGAACGGCCCGGAGCCGACGTACTTCCCGGCGCAGCGATCCTCGGTCGAGAGGGTCGCCGAGTCGGGCGAGAGCAGGCCGAGGGAGAACGTCGACGTCGCCTGGAGGAACTGCGCGCTCGGCTCGTCGAAGTCGACGGTCACGGTGTGCTCGTCCACGACGGTGGTGCCCGCGTAGCCGACGAGGTACTGGGAACCGAGGGACGCCACGGCACCCAGGTCGACGATCGCGTCGAAGTTGGTCTTCACCGCGGCGGCGTCGATCGGCGTGCCGTCGGCGAACGTGGCGTCGTCGCGCAGGTGGAACGTGTAGCTGGAGGCGTCGTCGTTCACCTCCCAGCTCTCCGCGAGCCAGGGCAGGATCTCGCCGGACTCCGGGTCCTGGGCGGTGAGCGACGCGACGGTCTGACGGGCGGCCGCGATCGCGTCGTTGTTGCCGACCTGCTGCGGGTCGACGCAGTGCGAGTCCACCGTGATGGCGAACGTCAGGTCGCCGCCGGCGACGGGCTCGCCGCTCGCGTCGGCGCCGGTGCCCGCGGCGTCGGCGCCCGTCGAGCAGGCGCTGAGCAGGAGGCCGGCGGCCGAGACGGTGGCGGCGAGCCCGACGACGCTGCGTCGCGGGGTGCGCCTGGGGTCCTGGGTGCGCGGTGCGCGCGGGGTGGTGGTCATCGCGTGGTGTTCCTCGTGGTCATGGCGGGTCGCCCCCCGCGCCGGCACGGGCCGGGGCGCGGTCATGGACGACCGGAGCCGTGCTTACCCGGCCGCGGGCGCGGCGGGGTCAGGTCGTTCCCGGAGCACCCCGTCACGTCGAAGGGTTGCTGGCCAGCGAGCCGGGCCTGGGTGCTGGCGCTCGTCACCTGGGCGGCAGGGAAGCCGCCGCGGCCTCCCGAGTCAAGGGTCGGGCGGGTCGTCTCACATCACGGACGCGGGACGGGCGCCGCAGACGCCGAAGGCCCCGCCGTCGGTGACGGCGGGGCCTCGAGGGGTCCGGTGGTGGGCGGCGGCCTCAGCGGGCGGAGGGCCGCAGGCGCGCGCCGAGCAGGTAGAGCTCGCAGCCGAGGCACAGGCCGACGACGGCGTTGAGGCCGGCCGCGACGAACGCGATCCCCGCGGCCCACGGCACCGCGGCCAGCACGCCTGCGAGCCCGAGCACGACGCCGACGCCCGTGACGACGAGGCCGACGAGCTGGGCGAACCGCGGCGGGCGCGGGTCCTCGAGCTCGGCGGGCGGCGCGAGCCGGGGGCGAACGAGGGTCTTGAAGAGCCAGCCCTGCACCGTGCCCTGCGCGCCGCGCACGGCGCCCAGGAGGAACCCGGCGGCCACGACGGCGAGCAGCACGAGGCCGGCGGGGCTCGCCCCGAGGAGCACGACCACGGCGAGCAGCAGTGCCGTGACGGCGGCGCCCACCCGAGGGCCGCGCGGGTCGATGCCGGCCGGGCCCCGCGTGACGGGGGCCTGGTCGGCGGGACGCTCGGAGGTCATCGGTTCTCCTCGGGGACGGGGTTCGGCGGGCTCAGCCGACGGGGACGACGGCGGCCAGGGCCTGGCGCGCCTGAGCGGGCGACATCCCGCCGCTGCTGCGGGCGGCCTGCGCCCCGGTCGCGTCCAGCACCAGCACCGTCGGGGTGGTGAGGACGCCGAGCTCGCGCACGAGGTCGAGATGGTCGTCGACGTCGAGCTCGTGGTGCTCCACGCCGGCCTCGCGCTCGACGAGGCCCTCCAGCACGCGGGCCGTGGCGCGGCACGGGGCGCACACCTCGGCGGACAGCTGGACGAACGTCGCCCGCTCCCCCAGCCGGACCCCGCGGGCCGCCCAGTCCACGACGGGGTCCTGCCGCGCGGGCGTGGTGCGGACGCGCCCCTGGCGGGACCTCCACACCGCGCCGAGGACGACGGTCGCCAGGACGAGCACGGCCAGGATCACCAGCTGGGTGGGCTGGACCGTCACGGTGGCCTCCTCACACGGTCGACGTCGCGGCCATTCTCCCCGCCGCCCACCATACGGTCGACGGGATGACCGCATGCCGGACACCCCGCCGGGCGGTCAGACGGTCAGCGCCTCTGCACGCGTGCCGTCGTGCACCGCGGGGGCCTGCGCCGCGGTGAGGCCGGCGGCCCGCCGCTCGTCGTCGGGCCCCCAGAGCGTCGTCGTGACCTCGGCGCGCACGACGGGCGCGACCTCGGCCGCGAACCGGCGCAGCACGTCCTCCTGGCGGGACGGCTCCAGCAGGTGGTTCACCGAGACGGACTGCAGCACGTGCCCGAAGGAGCCGTGGTAGTCGAGGATCTTCTCGGCCACCCGCTCGGGCGACCCGACCAGCGCCGGGCCGCGCTCGACGGCGTCCTCGATCGTCTCGAACGCCTGGGCCTTGCCGACGTGCGTCGCGGGGTCGTAGCCGCGCGCCCGCAGCCGCGCGACCTGCCCCTCGTACAGCGGCCGGTACTGCTCGATCGCCTGCTCCGTGGTGTCGGCGAGGAACAGGCCCCCGGAGCCGGCGCCGACGAACCGGTACGCCGGGTCGTGCCCGGCGGCCGCGTACCGCTCGCGGTACCGGTCGATCAGCCGCCCATAGCTCTCCCGCGGCTGCAGCGCGTTGGCGCTCACGATCGGGTCGCCCCACCGGGCGGCCAGGTCGACGGCGAACTCGCTCGTCGCGGACCCGTGCCAGATGCGGAAGGGCCCGGCGAAGGGTCGCGGCAGTGTGGTGGCGTGCTCCAGCCGGTGGCGGTGGCGGCCCGACCAGGTGACGTCCTCGGACGACAGGAGCAGCCGCAGGAGCTCGTAGTTCTCCTCGAGGTACTCGTACTGCTTCGCGATGTCGAGGCCGAGCAGCGGGTACTGCAGCTCCTCGTTGCCCTTGCCGATGACGATCTCCAGCCGCCCGCGGGAGAGCTGGTCGACGGTCGCCAGGTCCTCCGCCACCCGGATCGGGTCGAGCAGGGACAGCACGGTCACGCCGGTCGACAGCAGGATGCGGCGGGTGCGGGCCGCCACCGCCCCGAGGATCACGGTGGGCGCGGACGACAGCACGTCGCCGGCGTGCCGCTCCCCGACCGCGAACGAGTCGAACCCGAGCTCCTCGGCCAGCACCGCGTGCTCGACGACGCGCGCGAGGCGGTCCGCGGGCGGCACCGCCTCTCCCGTGACGGGATGGGGCGGGTTGAAGACGATGTCGAGCAGCTGGAAGCGCATCAGGCCACGCGCTCCCCGGTGCCGACCGCCGCGCCGTCGGCGTCCGCGGAGGCCTCGGCCGTCGCAGCGGCCCGGGCGGTCGCGCGGTCGCGCGCGGCCACGCCCTCGCGCACGAGCGGGATGACGTGTCTGCCGAAGTCGATGGCGTCGTCGAGCAGGTCGTAACCGCGCGCCGAGATGACCCGCACCCCGAGGTCGTAGTAGGCGAGCAGCGCCTCCGCGACCTGCTCGGGCGTGCCGACCAGCGCGTTGGAGTTGCCGGCCCCTCCCGTCGCCTTCGCCGTGGCGGTCCAGAGCGCGGTGTCGTACCGGTCCCCCGCGGCGGCGATCTCGAGCAGGCGCTGCGACCCGGCGTTCTCGGGCCTGTCGATCGGGTGCCGCCGGGACAGCTGCCCGCCCAGCTGCGCCTTGCGCGCCTCGATCCGGTCCAGCACGCGGTGCGCCTTCTCCCAGGCCAGCTCCTCGGTGGGCGCCACGATCGGCCGGAAGGCCGCGTGGATGCGCGGCGGCGTCGTGCGTCCCGCGGCCGCGGCCTCGGCGTGCACGCGGTCGATCTGCTCCTGCGTGCGGGCCAGGGGCTCGCCCCACACGGCGTAGATGTCGGCCTCGGCCGCCCCTACCCGGAAGGCGGCGTCCGAGGACCCCCCGAAGGAGATCGTCGGCACGTGGCCCTCGACCGGCTTCGCGTCGAGCACGAAGTCCTCGAAGTCGTAGAACTCGCCGTGGTGGTCGAACGCCTCCGCGCTGGACCACGCCTGCTTGACGATCCGGATGTACTCGTGGGTGCGCGCGTACCGATCGTCCTTGGTGAGCCGGTCGCCCTCGCGGCCCTGCTCGTGGTCGTTGCCGCCGGTGATGAAGTGCACCGACAGCCGGCCCCCGGAGAGCTGGTCGAGGGTGGCGAACGTCTTGGCGGCGTACGTCGGGTACGAGACGTTGGGCCGGTGGGCCAGCAGCAGCTCGATGCTCTGCAGACGTGCCGCCGTGTACGCGGCGAGGGCCGCCGGCTCCGGGCCGGAGGACCCGTAGGCGAACAGGACCCGCGTCCACCCGTTGTCCTCGTGCGCGCGCACGATGCGCTCCAGGTAGGCGGGGTCGAACGCGGCGGTGGTACGGGCGGACGTCTCGGACGCGTCGTTCGTGGTGGCGATGCCGAGGAACTCGACGGGCATGGTGGTCTCCTTCGCTGCAGCGGTGGGGCTGGGGCCGTGCTCGTGCCGGGCGGGTCAGGCGCCCGCGGCGGGGCCGTCCGACGGCGCGGTCGCCGGAAGGCCGGCGTCGCGCCAGGCGGGGAACCCGCCGTCGACGTGGGTCACGTCGGTGAAGCCGCGGGCCGTGAGCGCCGCGGCGACCGGTCCGGAGCCGTCGATCGAGCCGCAGACCACGACGACCGGGGTGTCGAGCGAGATCGCAGGCGCGTCGGCCGGGCCGAAGAGCGCGTCCAGGTCGTCCCGGTCGGCGAGCGTCGCCCCGGGGATGTCGCCGGTGGCGGCGCGGCCGCGCGCCGACCGCACGTCGACCAGCAGGGCGCCGTCGGCGACCCGCGCGCCGGCCGTGCGCGCGTCCTGCGTCGGCGGGGTGGTCGGACCGCTGCCTCCGGGGGCCGTCCCGGGCACGGTCTCGGGCGTGGTCTCGGACGTGGTCATGGGGTTCTCCTTGACGGTGGTGGTCGGTCGGTGCGGGTCAGGGCGTCGCGGCCAGGGCGGGGACGCGGGGCGCCTCGCCCTCGGTCGCACCCCACGCCTGGGCGAGCAGCGCGAACGACCGCTGCCGGTCGGCGAGGTCGTGCGCGGCGGTGGTGACGAGGAGCTCGTCGGCCCCGGTGACCCGGGCCAGGGTCTCCAGGCGGCCCACGACGGTCGCCGGGTCGCCGACGACGCGCGTGTCCACCCGGTCGGCGACCACCGCGCGCTCGTCCTCGGGGCGCTCGGCCCAGTCCGTGGCGTCGGCGGGGCGCGGGTAGGCGATCGCGCCGTCCGCCCCGCGGCGGATGGACAGCACCCAGTCGGCGAACGGCGACGCGAGCTCGCGGGCCCGCTCGGTGGTGTCGGCGACGAGCACGTCGGCGGAGACGACGACGTACGGCTCGGCGAGCACCCCGGGGCGGAACGCCGCCCGGTACGCGGCGACGGTCTCGAGGGTGTTCGACGGGCTCACGTGGTAGTTCGCCGCCAGGGGCAGGCCCAGCTCTCCGGCCACACGGGCGCTCTCCCCGCCGGAGGACGCCAGCACCCACAGGTCGAACGCGGCGTCCTGCACGGGCGGCGACACGTACCGGCGCCCGCCGTCGTCGGCGTACGTGCCCGCCCGCAGCCCGAGCACGAGCTCGACCTCGGCGCGGAAGCTCGCCGGGGTGCGCGAGGCCCCCACCACGGCGGCCTGCGCGAGCGCGCGCTCGCGCAGCA
>JADHZE010000074.1 GCA_026934365.1 Isoptericola sp. QY 916
CCGGGCCCGGCAGGTGCCGGGCCGTCGAGGAGGGTCGTCCGCCGCGGGCGGCGGACGATCAGGCCGCGATCAGCGGCGTCGACACCACGCCCGGGCGGACGCCGAGGTCACCGGCAAGGCGGACGGCACGTGCCGGGACGACAGGGGGCGCACGGTGGTGGCGTCGCGGTGCATGCTCGTCCTCTCCTGCTCCCCGCCGGGGCGGGGGTCGCGTGTTGCCGTGCCGTCGGCGACGGCCGGCCTGGTCCTCACCCGGGGCACCCGCCCGCGCTGGGGGTTGCCGTCCGACGAGCCGGGGCTTCGCGTCGGAGCTCGTGACCATCCGGGACGTCCGGCCGCACCGCCTGGGGCGCCGCGGTCGTCCGACCCGGTGCGCAGGAACGTAGGTCTCCGGGAGGGGGGTGTCAACGGTTCCTCCCGACCGTCTCGAATACCGAACAGTTCCGACCGTTTTTATCGGATTATCGAGCGTCAGGAAACCCGTCTACCGTGGTGCCCGTGAGCCAGGACGCAGGGCACGGACCCGAGCAGCACACTCCCGCGGTCGCCGAGATCCGGGAGCTGGTCGACCAGCTGCGCCGGCTCGTCCTCACCTACAAGTTCGGGATCGACGAGGTCATGACGAAGATCTCGATCCTGCGCGACGAGTTCCGGCTCATGCAGAACTACAACCCCGTGGAGCACGTGGGCTCGCGGCTCAAGTCGCTCGAGTCGATCGTGGCGAAGTGCCGCCGCAAGGGCATCCCGCTGACGCCCGACGGCGTGCGCCAGCAGATGTTCGACGTCGCGGGGGTCCGCGTCACCTGCAGCTTCGTCTCCGACATCTACAAGGTCCGCGACATGCTGACCAACCAGGCCGACATCACCGTCCTGGAGGAGCGCGACTACATCGCCCACCCCAAGGCGAACGGGTACAAGTCCTTGCACCTCATCGTCCAGGTGCCCGTGTACCTCTCCGACCGGGTCGAGCACGTCGTCGTCGAGATCCAGCTGCGCACCATCGCCATGGACTTCTGGGCGAGCCTCGAGCACAAGATCTACTACAAGTACGCGCGCGACGTGCCCCGGCACCTCACGGACTCGCTCAAGCTCGCCGCCGACGTCGCGTCGTCGCTCGACAGCTCCATGGAACGCATCCACGACGAGGTCAAGGCCATCGCCGGCGAGGCGGAGCCTGTCGAGCAGCGGGACTCGCTGCTCACCCCCGAGGAGATGCTCCGCACCTTCTGGACGGCGGCCAAGGCCGAGGGAGACGTGCTCCGCACGACCCGCGAGAGCTGAGGCGGGCATGGGACCCTCCGAGCACCAGGACCTCGCCGCCGCCGTCGCGCTCGCCCTCCCCGGCGCCACCCGCACCTGGCCCTTCGGGCCCGACCACGACGTGTTCAAGGTCCAGGGCAAGGTCTTCTGCATGACCACGGAGGTCACGGGCACCCCGCTCGTGACGCTCAAGTGCACGCCCGACGACGGCGAGGCGCTCCGCCAGGAGCTCGAGAGCGTGACCGCCGGCTACCACATGAACAAGCGCCACTGGAACTCGCTGGCCCCAGGGCCGGGGATCACGCCCGACCTCGTGGAGGAGCTGGTCCTCGAGGCGTACGCGCTGGTCGTCGCGGCACTCCCCCGTCGCCTGCGACCGGTCGACCTCGACGACACGGAGCGGTCCCGCACCGGTCTGCGCGACGTGCTCGCCGGCCGGCTCACGGCGGGCGGCTGACCCCGCCGACCCGTCAGGAGGTGCCGGCGGTGCTCGCCCGCACCACGAGCCGCGGCTCGCACGTGACGAGCCGGTGCCGGTGGGCCTCGGGTCCGGTCTCCAGCTCCTCCAGCAGGAGCCGCACCGCCTCCCGGCCGACGGCCTCCCCCGGCTGCCGAATCGTCGACAGCGGGACGGCGGAGTCCCACGCGGCGCGGTTGTCGTCGTAGCCGATGATCGCGACGTCGTCCGGCACCCGCAGCGACGACGACAGCAGCAGCGACTGCTGCACGCCCACGGCGAGCAGGTCCGCCGCCGCGACGACGGCGTCGGGACGCTCGCGGGGGTCGCGCAGCACGATGTCGTCGCCCACGCGGCGCCCGTCCTCGACCTGGACGTTCCCCGTCTGCTCCACCTCGAGCACGACGCCCGGGTGCTCGGCGACGGCACGTTCGACCCCCAGCAGGCGGTCGCGGACCGGCACGAGCTCGGTCGTGCCGGCGAACAGGAGCCGCCGGCGCCCCTGCTCGACGAGGTGCGTCGCGGCGAGGTAGCCGCCCAGCTCGTTGTCCGGCACCACGGAGCAGACGTCGGAGTGGTCGCCCGGCGCGTCGACTACGACGAGCGGCACGCCCGGCGCCGAGCGGTGCAGGTCGTGCGTCGACCCGTGGTTCGCCGCGACGAGGATGCCCGCCACCCGGTCCTCGACGAACAGGTCGACGTACGTGCGCTGCTTCTCCTCCGACATGTCGGAGTTCGCCAGCAGCAGGTTCAGCCCCGCCCGGCCGGCCTCCTTCTCGGCGCCCCGCGCGATGTCCAGGAAGTAGGAGTTCGCGAGGTCGATGATCACGAAGCCGAGCGTCGAGCTCCGGCCGGCCGCCAGCGACCGCGCGACGCCGTTGCGGACGAACCCGAGCTCCCGGATCGCGGCCTCGACCCGGGCCCGGGTCGCCGGGGAGACGCGGACCGTGCCGTTGAGGACGTTCGACACCGTGCCCATCGACACACCGGCGGCGCGCGCGACGTCCGAGATGCTGGGGGACGAACGTCTCACCGGGGTCGTCGCTCCTCGGGCCTGCGGGTGGGGACGGGACGAGATTACCCGCGCCGCGCCGCGAGCCCGGCGCCGGCACGCTCGGGCCGGGCCGTGGCCCGCCGCCGGACAGCACGAGGACGTCGCTCATGTCGCCCTCGCGCCACTCGGCCAGCAGGCGGTGGAACGCGACAGGGCCGGGGCTGTACGACGTCGGGGCCGCGAGGCGCTGGCGTCGGCCGTCCTCGAGCAGAACGTCGCCGACCTCAAGTCCCTGGCCGCCGCCCGCGGCACGCGGGCCCGGGAGATCGTGCACCGCGGACTGTTCACGACGGCGGCCCCGGCGTCCTGACCTCGCGCGGCTACGCGGAGGCGAGGAGCGCGGTGCAGTGCTCGAGCAGGTCGGGGTTCCCGTCCACGACGTCACGCTCGGTCATGTCGTACCGCTCCTCGCCGGCCACCCCGACGTCCTCGATCGCGAGGCCCGCGGACGTGCCGGACCGGACCATGCGGCGCACCGCGAGCGCGAAGCCGATCCCGGGTGGCAGCGCCGGGAGCGTGCGGTGGGCCGCGTGGTAGGCGTACTGGACGTCGTCGCCGGTCCAGACGTTCGCGCCACCCCCGCCGGTCGCGGCGCCCACGGCGACCACCCGCCCGATGCCGTGGTCCACGATCCCGGCCGCGAAGAGGTCGCCGCACGAGTAGGTGTTGGCGTCGACGACGGCGACGACGGGTCCCCGGTAGGCGCGGGCCGCGCCGTTGCAGAGGTCGGGGTCCGCGAGCGGCAGGTGCTGGGAGAACTCCTCGCCGAGGTCGAGGGCGGCGCGCAGGGAGCCCGCCCAGTCGGCGAGGTCGGCGCCGTTGCCGTCGGCCTCGGCGAGGTCGGCCATCGCCGGCGTCGCGCGGCACGCGAACCGCACGGGCTCGACGCGTCGGTCCGTGAAGAGCTGGAACAACCGCTCGGCCGCGTCGACGACGCCCCCCGGGTTGGAGCGCAGGTCGACGACGAGACCCTCCTGGGGCAGCCGGCGAAGGAGCCGGGCGACCTCGTCGACGAACCGTCCGGGGTGGCGCACGTCGAACGTCCAGATCCGCAGGTAGCCGAACGTGCCGTGCGAGGTCGTCACCGGCCGGGCGGCGAGGGCGTCGGCCACGCTGGTGCGCAGCCAGCCGGAGCCCTTCGCCCGGGGCTGGACACCCTGCCGGTCGCCCTCCCACAGGTCGGTGGCGAACAACAGCTTGCGGGCGCGGCGCGCGGTCTCGCCCACGACGTCGATCCCGCGGCGTGTCCGGGTCGCGACCCGGTCGTCGGCGGTCGCGGCCGCCCCCGGGCGGATCGCCCGCCACTCGAACCGGGCGGTGCGGTCGGGGTCGCCCGCAGGGTCCCCGGGGAGCCGGAAGCCGACGTCGACCCACAGCTCGTCCGGCGGGGGCAGGTAGGCGAGCGGCCGCTGGGTGAGCGTCTCGAGGGCGCGCGCCCGGCGCGCGTCCGGCCGGCCCCCGGTGAGGGTGTCGGCGAACAGGTCGACCGCCCGGGTGAAGGGCACGGCGTTCCAGGTGGTGAGCCGCACCCCGGGGGCGAACGCCGGGTCGGGCGCCTCGCCCGTCGTCTTGGTGACCAGGAACGTGGGCGACGTGTACGGGCCGAACGGCTCCACGAGGAACGGCAGCGCGGCGACGTACGGCTCGGCCCCCGGTGCGCCCACGAACAGCTGGGTGTGCTGGTCGCGCAGCCGGTTGACCACCCTGGTGAGCGCCCGGAGGAACCCGGCGCTGTCGAGCAGGGGGAGCTCCCGGCGCAGGGCCGCGAGCGCCCGCAGCGGGTCGTACCCGTAGAGCGCGCGCTTCTGCCCGGCGTGCACGTAGACGTCGGTGAGCAGCGTGGTCCAGAGGTCGACGAGGTCGTGCTGCTGCGTCGCGGTGAGCGCCACCGGCTCCGGTCCGGGCTCGGCCCGGGTGGGCACGACGTCGTCGAGGCGGCTGCCGGCGCGCGCCCGGAGGGCCGCCGGGCTCGGGGGCGTCACTGCCCGAACCTCGCGCGCAGCGGGGCGAGCACGCCCTGCGGGATCGGCGCGGCGTCGAGGAGGTCGAAGTACGCCGCGTCGTGCTCCGGCGCTGGCACCGGTGGGATCCGGACCGTGGCCGGGTCCTTGGGCGGCCCGGCACGGCCGGTGCGCCGGGTGTCGGGCATGTCGAGGAAGAGCTCGAGCTCGGCGTCCTCCGCGAAGCGCGGGCCGGCGGAGGCGCGCGCCTGGGCGGTCGCGATGGCCTGCTGGGGGTCCTGCTGCACCTCCCGCAGCGTGTCCAGGACCGCCCGCCACGACCAGGCCCGCTGCGGGTCCGCGGGGTCCGGCACCGCGACCCGGCGCCGTCGGCCCCCGACCGTGGCGGCGAAGCTGGGCGGCGCCGCGGCCGCCGTCATGAGGCTCGTGTCCCCGTAGCGCGGGACGCCGCCGACGACGACGAGGGCGACGTCGCGTTCCCGGGCGGCGACGACGCGCGTCCAGGCGTCGCCGCGCCCCCGCCCCCGCACGACGGTGACGTCCGCGAGCGCCCCCGGGACGAGGCGGCCGACGGGTCGGTGCCAGCACCGCTCGAGCAGCGTGCCGGGGTTGCTGGTGACCATCTCGACGATCTGTGCGTCGGTGAGGTCGTAGCCGAGGTGGTCGGCGGCGATGCGGGCCACCTTCATCTCGCCGAGGAGGTTCTTCGTGCCCGACGGGCCCCAGTCGCTGCCCAGGCACACGGTGATCCCGCGGGCGCGCGCGTCGTCGACGAGCGTCGTCTCGGCGTAGAGCAGGAGGTTGGACAGGGGCGACCAGACGACACCGCCCGCCTCGGCGGTGTCCCACCGGGCCCAGCCGTCGGCGTCCACCGCGCAGGCGTGCACGGCCAGCAGGGTGGGGAGCAGCCCGTCGGCGCGGTCCAGGTCCGTGTAGTCGGACAGGACGCGGGAGCCGCGGCGCCCCTCCGCGCAGTGGTAGATGAACCCGGAGCCTGCGGCCATGCGGCGGACGGCGGTGGTGAGCGCCTCGCCCGTCTTGGTGACCACCGAGGTGTAGATCAGGTCGTCCCGGCCGGTGCCGACGTCCTCGGCGTCGACGTTGCGCATCACGGTGCGATACCCGCGGTTCGCGGTGGGCCACCCCTGCGCCGCGGTCGCTCCCCCGGCCATCGCCCGCACCTGCACGTAGGCGAGCAGGGCCTCGGGGCAGGCCTTCGCGTACACCCAGGCCGGCTCGGTGATCGACTCGGTGTAGGTGTCGGCGTCCGGCCAGTGCTTGTTGTGCAGCCACCGCTCGGTGCGGCCGGGCTCCGTCCAGAGCGGCAGGGCGTTGTAGGCCAGGTGGTTGTGCATGTCGACGAACCCCGGCAGAACGACCGCGTCGCCGACGTCGACCTCCGGGGCCCGGGAGAAGCCGGCGACCCGGCGGCGCCCGGTCGTCACGTCGACGACGGTGCCGCCGTCGATCCAGACCCGACCGGGCACCGGGGGCGCCGTCGCCCCCTGCGCCATCGTCGCGACGTTCCCGGTGATGACCAGCTGCGCCATGGCCGTCCCCCTGAGGTCGACCCCGGCGGGGCGGGCGCCCGCACCGGGACTGCTCCCTCATTGTCGGCACGGGCGACAGCGTCCCACCGGCTGCGCGCCCCGACTTCACCCGGTCGTGCGCGTGCGTGCGGACGCCGCGCGGCGCTCCCTGTCGGTGAGGAGGCGCCATGATCACCGACCCGTTCGACGCCGGGCCCACCGGCAGGTTCCGGACGCTGTGCCGCACCTACCCCGACGACACCGTGTTCCGCGGCGCCGACGGCTTCCGGTCGCTGTGGGGGCCCGTGTTCTACCGGGGCCGCGCGAACGGCACCGCCCGGCTGCTCGTCGTCGGGCAGGACCCTGCCCAGACCGAGGCGTTCACCCGGCGCATCCTGTCCGGGCAGGCGGGACGCCGGGTGCAGGGCTTCGTCGAGAAGCTCGGGTTCACGTCGAGCTACCTCATGGTCAACGCGTTCCTCTACGGCATCTACAACCAGAAGATGGCGCTGCCCCACCTGAACGACCCGGAGGTCGTCGCCTACCGCCACCGGTGGTTCGCGGCGGCGCTCGCGCCGGGCCGCATCGAGGCGGTGGTGACGTTCGGCACCCCCGCCTTCGAGGCCTGGCGCACGTTCGTGACCTCGCCCGAGGGCGCCGGCGTCTCCGTGTTCCACCAGCGAGCCCTGCACCCGACGGCGGACAAGCCGGGCGGGCCGATCAGCCGCCAGGACCTGCTCGACAACTGGAACGTGGCGCTGGGGCGGCTGCACGCGAGGATCCAGCAGCCCGACGAGGCGCGCCCCCTCGTCCCCTACGGCGCCGACTTCACGCCCGCCGAGCTGCCCGCCATCCCGAGCCGCGACCTCCCCGCCGGCCTCCCCGGCTGGATGCGCGACACCGACTTCTGGGCGACCCTCGGCGACCCGCCGGGCACCGAGCGCGCCAACATCACCATCGAGATGCCGCCTGCCTGAGCGGGTCCGCCCTCGGGGCGATCCGATCAGGCGAGGACGAGCACCCGGTGCACGGTGACGCGGCTGCCCGTCGACCCGAACCTGGTGCCGTCCTTCTGGGACCACGTCGGCACCTCGCCCGTGGGCGTCACGCGCAGCGTCCAGCGCCCCGCCGGCAGCACGGGCGAGACGTAGCGCGGGCCGGTGTCGGGCACCTTCGAGTAGAAGTCCACGAGGTGCGACGTCTCGACGCGCCCGTCGTCGAGCAGCTCGACCCGGGCGTACCCGCTCTCGTCGTCCGACGTGCCGACCACGGCGAACCGCGCCCCTTCCAGGTCGACCTCGAGGCGATCGCCGGGGCCGGCGGACCGGAACGGCGCGTCGACGGCAGCCACGGCGCCCGCGGCGTCGCGGTCGAGGGGCACCGGTTCCCCGGTCGCCGGGTCCCAGGCGGGCCAGTACTCCCCCAGCCGCGCCGGCCCGCCGTCGGTCAGGAGCGGCAGCCACACCTGGGTCGCCGCCGAGGCCTGGTGCGGGAACGACCAGCGGTCGCCGAGGTACATCGGCACGACGTCGTCGCCCCGCCGTACCCGCGCCACGAAGGAGCACTGCGAGTTGTGGGTCAGCGTGCCCTCGGGCGCCAGGAGCCCGGCGTGCCGCCACGGGCCGTGCACGGACGGCGCGGTGAGCACCTCGTTGTCGTTGCGCTCCCAGGACGTCTTCCGCGACATCAGGAGGTGGTAGCCGTCGTCGGAGCGCCACATGGCGGGCGACTCGCCGCCGGGGGCCAGGTTCTCCGCGACCTTTTCCTCCGCCGTCAGATAGTCGTCGCCCAACCGGTACACGTCGCCCTCGTGCACCAGCAGGTAGCCCGTGCCGTCGTCGTCCTGGAACGCGCCGATGTCCCACCGGCGGACGGGCTCGCCCTGGTGCACGAGCGGGCCGTGCCAGCGGTACTCGCCGGCCACGGTGTCGCACGTGGCGACGGCGACCAGCGGGTCGGTGTAGCCGAGGTCGTCCGCGTGCACGTACATCACGAAGCGCCGGGTGGCCGGGCAGCGCATCACCTTCGGGCGCTCGCCCACCCGGTCCGGCCCGAGCGGACCGTCCGGCTGCACCGGCAGGACGACGCGCTCGAACGTCCAGTGCTCGAGGTCGGCCGAGGACCAGCACCCCACGCCGTCGAACCGGTTGACGTCGTCGGTCTTGTGCTCGCCGAACAGGTAGTAGCGCCCCTCGTGGTCCACGAGGCAGGCGCCGTGGGCGTTGACGACCTCGCCGCGGTCGTCGAACCAAGGCACTCCGTTGAGGATCATGGGCCGACAGCAGACCACAGTGCACGGACGGAGGAAAGCGCTTGCATGCCACGGTCGACGACGATCAGCCGAGAAGTGCCGGAGCTCGCCGTCGGCGGACCTGTCGTCGAGCAGCCGGTGCTCGCGGAGCGTGGCGAGGGTCGCGCCGTCGAGCCCGAACCAGGCTCTCAGGTCGTCGGAGTTGTGGTCCGGGACGAGCACCGGGCCCCACCCGTTCTCGCGGAGCAGAGCATGAGCCTGAGGCGCTTGTCGACAGGTGCACGTGAGGGTGAAGTCACGGCGCCGGGGTGCCCGACGTGGGACAGACCGCCCGGCCCGCTCCTACACTCGACACGGTACGTCCGCCTCGTCGACGATCCGGACGCTGACAACGTGCCGGCGGTGGGCGGCGACGGCAGAGAGCCACGGGTCCAGGATGAGCAACCCCGACGGGCGCTCGCGCGGGGCGTCGCAGGTCACCCCGGAGCTCCGCCTGTCCGGGGCGGTCCCGGGCGCCCACCGACCGCCCCTGACCCGGACGCCGGCCGGCGCGGAGAGCCCGGCGCACGGGACGCACGCCCCCGGCGACGCGGCCCTCTCGACGCCGGTCACGAAGGTCACGGTCCCCCCGCTCGGCGAGCAGATCATCCCGCGCGCCCGGCTCATGTCGCTCCTGGACGACGTCGTCGTCCACCGCCCGGTGACGCTCGTGGCAGCACCCGCCGGCTTCGGGAAGACCTCGGTGCTGGCCCAGTGGTGCCACCGCACCGACACCACCGTCGGCTGGCTCACGGTGGACGCGTTCGACAGCGACCCGCGCCGATTCTTCCGTCACGTGGTCGCGGCCTTGCAGGTCGCGGCGCACGGGCAGGCAGGGGACGACGCGGGCCCGCTCCTGGAGATCGCCTGCCGCGACCCCATCGGCCGGTGGCCGCGGGACGCCGGCTGGCCCGACCACCACGACGAGCTGGTGCGCGCGATCGAG
This sequence comes from Isoptericola sp. QY 916, assembly GCA_026934365.1. Taxonomy (GTDB): domain Bacteria; phylum Actinomycetota; class Actinomycetes; order Actinomycetales; family Cellulomonadaceae; genus Isoptericola; species Isoptericola nanjingensis. The sequence continues at coordinate 9,498 of JADHZE010000074.1, forward strand.
GCGCTCGTCGAACCGATGGTCCTGGTCGTCGACGACCTGCACCTGCTCGCCGGCGCCAAGGCGCGGGAGGTCCTCGCGCGGCTGATCCGCCTCGCCCCCGGCGGATTCCATCTCCTCCTGTCCAGCAGGTCGGATCCGGAGCTGCCGCTGCACCGCCTGCGTCTCGCGGGCGAGCTCGGCGAGGTACGCGAGCACGACCTCGCCTTCTCCGCCCGTGAGATCGCCGAGCTCGCCGCCCTGACCGGCCCGTCGCTCACCCCCGAGGTCGCCAGCTCGCTGAGCGCGCTCACCCGGGGTTGGCCGGCCGCCGTCCGGATGGCCCTCCTCACGGTCGAGGACGACCCCGCACCCGTCTACCGGCTCGCAGGTCTGCAGCGTGGCGACCTCCCGCTCACCGAGTACCTGACCGAGGAGGTGCTCGGCGCGCTGCGGCCCGACCTGGCACGGTTCGTCATGCGGGCCACCGTCGGCGACCGCATCGACGCCGGGCTGGCGGAGGCGCTCCACGACGGTACGGGCGGTGCCGAGCTGCTCGCGGAGGCGGCCCGGAAGGGCGTCTTCCTGGCACCCGAGGCAGAGACGGAGAGCGAGCCGTCGTACCGCTGGCACCCGGTGTTCGCGTCCCAGTGCCGCGCGATCATGACCGAGAGGTCGCCCGGGACGGTTCAGGAGCTGCATCGGGTCGTCGCGAACCACTGGCGCACGCGTGACGCCGCCGAGGCCGTCTCCGCCGCTCTCGCGGCGGACGACCCCGGCCTCGCCGCCGACGTGCTCACGGAGCGCTGGCCTGAGCTCCTCGTCCGCAGCGACTCCGGTGCCCTGACCGACCTGTGCGAACGGATCCCCGCGCCCCGGTCCGACGACGCCGAGGTGCTCCAGCTCCGCGCGGTGGGGCAGCTGCTCGACGGCCGGTCAGCCGATATCGCGATGAGCAGGGCCCGCTCCGTCGCGGGCCGGCTGCCGGCCCGACGCCGCCGCCGGTTCGAGCTCACCGACGTGCTCCTGACGGACTTCCTGGCCCCGGGTCGGCCCGGCCCGGAGGAGGCGGTCCGCCGGGGGCGCGCGGCACTCCGTGACGCGACGGACGCGCCCGTCGCCCGCGCGTTCGGGCACCTCCTCGTCGGAGAGGCGGTCGCCCAGCTCCAGCGCGACCCCGCCACCGCGCTCCGGCACCTGAGGGAGGGCGCGGCTCTCGCCGCCGAGCACCAGCTGCCGGCGATCGGCTTCGCGTGCCGCGCCTCGATGTCCGTCCCGCTCTTCATGAGCGGGCGTTTCGACGAGGCCGACGCGCTCGCCCGTGACTCGATCGGCCGGGCGCACCGCACGGGCCAGCACTGGGCCGGCATCGTCGTCCCCGCATACCTGACGTGCAGCCTCGCCGACTTCTGGCGGGACGAGCTCGTGCCCGCCCGGCGCAGCCTCGACCAGGTGCTCCGCCGGGCCACGCCACGGCAGGCCGGCTACCGGCTCCACGCGGCGGTCCTCCTCGCGCTGATCGCGGTCGCGAGCGACGACGCGGCCGCCCTGGACCGTGCCCGTGCGCTCGCGGGCGTGTCCGCCGAGGCGGCACCGCCGTACCTGGTCGGCTTCGCCCGGCTGGTCGACGCGATCGTGGCGTACGCGCGTGGGAACGACGAGTTGGCGTTGGCCGCGCTGACGACCACGGACCCGGGCGAACGACACCCCGTCGTGAGCCTCTGGGAGGCAGAGGTCTCCCGTCGGGTCGGAGACGTCGCCGGGGCCGCGACCGCCCTCGCCCGGATCCCCGCCGACCGGCGCGTCTCCCACATCGACGTGGCCGCCACGCTCACCGAGGCCCTGCTGGAACGTGATCGCGGCAGGGTGCGGGAGGCACACCACCGGCTCGAGCGGGCGCTGGAGGTGGCGAGCCCTGCCGGGATCCGCCGCCCCTTCGTCGAGCGCGGCGCGGACCTGCGCGGTCTGCTCCACGACCACCAGGCCTGGGGCACCGGGCACCTCGAGCTGGTGGCCGACATCGTCGCGCGGATGCAGCCCCGCGGGGACGACCACCGACGACGGTCCTACTGGGAGCTCACGGCCCGAGAACGCACCGTCCTGGTCTACCTCCGCTCCCCGATGACGACGACCGAGATCGCCCAGGCGCTGTTCGTCTCGTCCAACACCGTCAAGACGCACCTGCGGGCCATCTATCGCAAGCTCGGGGCCGCCGGCCGGCGTGACGCCGTCCGCATCGCCACGGAACGTCATGCCCTCTGAGTCAGGCCCTCCGGGCCGGGCGGGGCGGCCGAGCGGGTCGCGGGGTCACCGCGGCGAGCTGTCGGACGACGGCGTCACCGACGCGCCGGCCGACACCTGGTGGACGTCACGCACGATCAGGCCGAGGTCGGCGATCAGCGCGATCATGCCGGTCAGCGCCGACGCGTCCACGATGGCGCAGGTCAGCACGGTCCCGGCCTCCTGGTGCCGTGCTGTGACCGCGGCGTAGTCCGCCAGCCGGGCCGGGTCGAGCCGGCCGTCGACCCGGATCTCGTAGATCATGGCGCCCGCCTCGACCCGCTGTGCCATCTCCCGTTCCCCTTCTCTCGCTGCAGACCTGCTGGATCGGCCCCGTCCGGGACCGGCGGGAGGACCTCAGCGCCTGCGGAGCTCCTGGCCGTGCATCGTGAGGGCGAAGATGATGACGACGTCCATCGCGATCATGATGGTGCTCCACACCGGGTAGGCCGCGATGAACGCGAAGTTGGCGACCGCGCTGACGATCGCCAGCAGGACCCCGACGACCCGGGCCCACATCTGGCCGGCCAGCAGGCCGACGCCCGCCAGGAGCACGACGGTCCCACCGATCAGGTGCACCCAGCCCCACGCGCTGTAGTCCAGCTGAAGGGTGAGCCCGCTGGGACCGACGAGGAAGTACTCGTCGTTGAACAGCGCGACCACACCCTGGATGGCGTGGAAGATCCCGAGCATGATCATCAGGGTCCCGGCGAAGACCACCCAGCCCGCCCATCCCGTGGCCTCGGGGGTCTGGGTGAACTGGCCCGGGACGTACGGGCCGGGCGAACCGTAGGCGGCGGTCGAGCTGGTGTCGGTCATGTCGGCTCCTCGGTGCGCGGGGGGGCGGTCCCCTCCAGGGTGGGCCCCGGAGAGGCGGGCGGCCTCCTCCCGAACGGGTGAGCGCCGCACCCGCGCGGAGCGCCGACCCCGCCGGCGCCCCGTCCCGCGCTCACCCGAAGAGGGTGAGTACTTCGCAGGAGGCACGGACGAGGATGTGTGCCTGGAGCCCGGCCGGAGGAGTATCCATGAGCACCCCGCCACGCGACGTCGACGCCACGCTGTTCGGCAACCGCTTTGCGATCGAAGAGGTCCCGACCAGCGAGTTTCCCCAGGACGGCATGTCCGCCGTCGACGCGATGCGGCTGGTCGGGGAGGATCTGGCGCTGGAGGGCGACCCCGCACGCAACCTGGCGACCTTCGTGACCACCTGGATGGAGCCCGAGGCTCAACGGGTGATCGCCCAGAACTTGCACCGGAACTTCATCGACCACGCGGAGTATCCCCGGACCGCGGAGATCGAGCAGCGGTGCATCCGCATGCTCGCCGACCTCTTCCACGCGCCCGGCGAGACGACCGGCGCGCGCACGCAGGGGTCCTCCGAGGCGATCATGCTCGGCGCGCTCTCCCTGAAGTGGGGCTGGCGCAAGCGCCGCGAGGCGGCGCGGGCGTCGACGTCGAACCCGAACCTCGTCTTCGGCGGCGACGTCCACGTGGTCTGGGAGAAGTTCTGCCGGTACTTCGACGTCGAGCCGAGGATCGTCCCGCTGACGCCGGGCAAGTACACCATCGGCCCGGACGACGTCGCCCCGCACGTCGACGAGAACACGATCGGGGTCGCCGCCGTCCTGGGCACGACGTTCACGGGGCACAAGGACGACGTCGTGGGTATCAACGACCTGCTGGTGCACCTCAAGGAGACGCGAGGTCTCGACGTCCCGTTGCACGTCGACGCCGCGAGCGGGGGCTTCGTCTGGCCGTTCCTCTACCCCGACTCCCCCTGGGACTTCCGCCTCGAGCAGGTGCGGTCCATCAACGTGTCGGGCCACAAGTTCGGGCTCGTCTATCCCGGCATCGGCTGGCTGATCTTCCGCGAGCGGGCCGACCTCGCTCCGGAGCTCGTGTTCGAGGAGAACTACCTCGGCAAGACCGACGCCACCTTCACCCTGAACTTCTCCACCGGCTCCGCGATGGTCCTGGCGCAGTACTACAACCTGGTGCGCTACGGGCGCGCCGGATACACCTACATCATGCGCAACATGCAGCTCAACGCACGCGCGCTGGCGGAGAAGCTGCAGGCCATCGGCCGGTTCGAGCTGATCGGGGCCGGCGAGGAGCAGCTGCCTCTCGTCGCCTTCCGACTCGCGGACCAGGGGCAGCCCTACGACGAGTTCGACATCGCCTGGCAGCTGTCCGCCGAACGCGGCTGGATGGTCCCGGCGTACACCCTGCCCCCCGACGCGCAGGACGTGACGATCATGCGAGCGCTCGTGAAACAGACCCTCAGCCGGGAGCACGTCGACACGCTCGCCCGGGACATCGAGGAGGCGTGCGCGACCCTGGACAAGAAGGGGGGCGCGCACGAGTCGGAACGCCGCCGGATCGTCACGGGCAGCGGCCACTGACGGTCGCGGGTGCCGCAGACGTCCTACACCGGCCCTCGCAGGTCGACGCCCCCGTGGTCGGGCTCCGGGTCGCGACTCCCCCGCCTGTGGAGGGCGACCGCCACGCCCCGGCCCGGCCCATGACACCACCCCAGCGGCGGGCCTGCCCGCGCAGCAGACCACCTGCGGCGGGCCCCGGGATGCGACAAGGCCCCCTGCTCAGCGTGCTCGCTGGTCAAGGGGCCTTGCTTACGGGTGGGCGATACTGGGTTCGAACCAGTGACCTCTTCGGTGTGAAGGGCAGTCGCACGGTTGGTCACCAGGTCAGATGCGCGAGATTCCGCGGCTCGTCGTCGGCGACCGTCGGCCGCTGTCGGGGCCTGTGGGGAAGCCGTAGATGCCCACTTAGATGCCCCAACCCGAGCCTGCACGGCGGGCGCATCGCAATGGACTGCGACAACTCGTCCTGGCCAACGGTCACCACGACGTCGTCGCGGAACCCGCCCTTGGGCCGGGCCCTGGGCGCAGGCCACACCCTCGCAGCAGCGCCTCAGGTCACAACGTGAAGCGTCACCTGCCCGTGCAGCAGTCCCACCACTGCATCGTCTGGCGCCTGCTCGAAGCCGGCAATTTCAGACCCCGTCGGCTACACCCTCAGATCGGATGAGCACTGTTGATCTCCTTCTGGACGGCATTAATACGACGCTGTCTCACGGATACCTCATCGACTCCACTCACGTTGTAGAGCATCTGCACGAACCGCTCTTGGATTGCGTGCGAATATGGTTGAAGCTCTTCTGGTTCGGCCTGCGGCAGGCCATCGTCGATACGGCGGATAGCATCCCTCACAGCCCTCCCACGCTCTGTTAGCGGGACAATGAACGAGTCGACCATCTCGCGCTCGAGGATGGCCTGACGCCAAGAGCCGTAGTCGACGCGAGCAAGGTCGTGACGAACAAGGAATGCGACATAGTTGTCCACGAACGCGAACTCGAGTTCACTAATCCGAAATGCCGGAGGGTCCCAGTCGACCGAAAGAACGTCGAGCACCTCGCGCAAAACGTCCATCGAGAAATACAACGAGTTTGCGAGGTCAGTCAGGCCTTGCGTGAAGAGATAGAGAAAGCACAACCCTTGTGCGGCAGCGTCCGGTCGCGCCATACCGCGGAGAATCTCGTCGACAGGGGTATTCCCTGACGGCAGAGGCCCCGCGCACTGCAGGGCTCTCAGCACACCGTCAGCATCCAGTGCCTGAGCTCGTGGCACTTGGATTGCGGCCTCGCTCGGCCGAACTCGCAAAGCTTCACGAGCATCGACCCAGACGGTTTCTTCCGTTGCTGGGTTATGTAGGACGAGGATCACCGGCAGAGGGTGTTCGGCCCAGTAGGTCCGATGCTTCGATTCGGGATAGAACGGGACGTGAGTATCTGTCGCCTTTGTAAACCGCGACTCGCCACTCTTCACCTGAACAGCGATCAGCCGCCCGGGTGCATTGCCGTCAGCGTCGACATACTCCACGTGCCCGTCGATGCCGATGTCCCGCTGAAGGACTTCACGCCAAACACAGTGAGCCCTATTTACGACAGACGCAACGTGGTTGACGCCCTCGCGTTCGACGAAGTCGGTTTCCCGAACCTTTGGAAAGTCGGTCATGGTCCCTCCGGGCCCTAGTGGTCACGGGCCGAACCGCTGCGCAAAAATTTTTGGCGGAGCTGATAGTGCTGTCTGTATGCCACAGTCGCGGTGTCAACGGTCGTCGCTAGGCGAGCCCGGTCTTTTGCTCTAAGTACTTGATGAGCAGGGGGGTACCGATCTCCTCGGCTTTCCTGCCGACCCTAGCAAGGAATGCCTTCATTCTGCCAGCGGCAGCGAGCCGCGAACTCCGTTGAGAATCGGGGTCTTCGAGCTCATGAAGGCTCGAGGTCAGTTCCGCGCGCTCACGTTCCCCAAAGCGCTCGATGAGTTCGAGGATCTGACGGGCGTCCGGTCCGAAGTTCACCGAGCCTTGCACCTCTTGGGTAACTACTCCGTGCACCGTCGAGATGACCTGGGGCTTGTAGACGATCGTTACGCTCTGTGGTCGCTCCGGAGCGACTGCTTCAGCGGTGAGGGCCGACGTGAGAGCTCGCTCGTCAGGGACGAGCTCTTCCACCCAAGTGGCGAGCTCGGCAGTGCTCGGGAGCTGCTCCTCCTCTCCCAACTCCGACAACTCATTCTCGAGTCGATGTCTGATCGACAACAGCTTCGCCTCGCGCTCATGCCGGAGATCGCGGCGCAACCGGGTGACCTCCTTGGAGAAGCGGCGGATCAAATCAGGAACCGCAGCCGCCGAGGTCCCGGCGTCCCGAAGCATGAGGGCGGCCGCCTGCGGGTCGTCGCCACAGAGTTCCAGGAACTGTGAGAAGTCTTCGAAGCCGAGGAACGAGCCGGACTCACCGTCCGGCGGGGAGTCGACGTAGAACTCAAACACCTGACCGTGGCCGGTGTGGTATCCGTCCTGCCGCACCCGCTCACCCTTGACGCGGCTGAGCCAGTCTCGAAATAGCCCCAGGAGTTTGTCAGCCTCCTGGGCCCATAGCCGAGACGAGGGCACGTACAAGCGGAAGATGAGGTTGTTCTCGGACTGCTCGACGAACGTGCTCGTCAGGACTGAGAGTTCAGCGTTCGTCTTATACAGCATGAGGTTCAACCCGTACTGCTCAACGGCCGTGAGGAAGAGCTCTCGTGCCTCCGGGGCGGCCGGGGCGAAAAAGCTTCGTCGGTATTCCGCCTCGACTGCCTCGGGGTCGTCCCAATCGATTTCTATTTGGGCGGGTCCCTTCTCCTCGTCCTCGCCAGCAGAAAGCACGTCTTCGTGGACTAGCAGAAGGTGGCGCTTCTTTGTGAGGGCCTCGAATAGGCGCTCCGTGGCCTCGGCGTAGCGCGAGGTACGCATGGAGGCGAGATTCCGGGACGTCACTTTGATTATCGCTCCGGTGGCATCTGGAGATGCGATGTACTCCGCCGTCTTGGTCCAGTTGGCAGGCTTTGAGTCGAGAGACTTTGCGACGTAGTAGATGCCGGTCGCCTTCAGACGGCTCGTTGCCGCGTCGGTCCGATAACTCCCCACGATGACGAAGAACTTGGATCCAGGAGCCACTTCCCGTTCCATCAAGTCCATGCCCCTCCCTGATGCGCTCTTGTTCGTTCGGGTGATCCTACGGGAGCCGCTGGGTGCTCTACCGATCTCGACGGCCGACCACGCCGGTCGTGTGCTTGAGTCCGGCGTAATCGATGAGGGCCACACGGACGGTGTCGGCGCCGGTCGTGCCGCTCTCGGCATCCCTCTCGAGGGCTGTCGCCCACCTCGTCGGACACCCGGTCGGCGCGCACTTTCGTCACGGACCCATCGCCTTTGCGAGTGTCTGGATTGCTCATGGGCGCCATCGTGCCGCGTCGGAGCTCCTGTGCTCGCAGAGCTTGCCAGCGCTCGGATTCGAAGCGCTCGAGCTGGCGGGCCGCCGCGCGCTCGGCCTGGTCCCTGAGGTACTGCTCGAGCACCCCCAGTCGGGACTGCCCCACGGACAGGTGACGCTGCGAAGTCCGACGTGGATCAGCTCGCTTCGTGCACCCCTAAGCCCGACGCCCCCTGTTGTCCCTACTTCCCCGCAGCGCGGAGGCCGGTACCAGTGGGTCCATGGTCCATTCGACGTCGTCCGCGACATCGGAGAAGACCCTGTCGATGACCTTCGCACCGGCTTGAAGTACGGGTCGGAGTTCCTGCTGGTAGACCTGCTCGGTGACCTGGGTACTCGAGTGGCCTACGAGCCGAGAGATCTCCTCGAGGGGGATCTCCTCGGCGGACAGGAGCGATACGAAAGAGTGCCGCAGGTCGCGAGGTGTCCATTGGTCCGGCTCGACGCTCGGCACGAGGGCAAGTGCACCGCGGAATGCCCGGCGCACGTTCGCCGCATCGAGGCCCGTACCGATCGTTGTCGTGAAGACGAGACCGGTCTCCTCCCAGTTCTCCCCCGCCTTGCCTCGTTGCTCTCCCTGCCAGTCACGCTGGCGACGCAGTGCGAAAACCGCGAGATCCGGCAGACCGAGCGTCCGGCGGGACCTCTTCGTCTTGGTGTCCCCGCCCTTGCGTACGGACCGCCAGACCTGGACCGACGACGGCCGACCAAGCGCCTCGTCGCCTGTCAGGTCGACCCGCTCCCACGTCAACGCCCGTACCTCCTCGGTTCGCAGCCCAACGGCAAGTGATACGACGATGTACGGGTACATCCAGTGGCCCTTCGTCAGGGACAGGACGTCAATGGCCTGGTCGAGAGTCAACGAACGTGTGCCACGCCCGTCCTTGCCTCGCGGCACCTGGACGAGTTCGACGACGTTGCGTACCACCAGCCCCCGCGCCATCGCCCGCGTCACCGCACGATTGAGTACGGACGGGACTGCTGCACGGATAGGTGACACCTGACCTGTGGTGCCTGCGGGTGCTGCTGGAAGGATGTGTCCCGTGCCCAG
>JADHZE010000075.1 GCA_026934365.1 Isoptericola sp. QY 916
GCACGCCGGCCCGGCCGCGGCCGGCGCCGTCGGGGACGCCGGGGCCCGCGCGTTCCTCCGCGCGCACGCCGACCTGATCGACGTCGTCGTCCACCCCGGCGACGGCCGCGACGTCGACACCGAGGCCGACCTCGACCTGCTCGCCTGACCCGACCTGGAAACGTCGTGGGCGCTTCAGGACGTCGCGGCGGCCTTCATGCCCAGGTAGACCTTGTCGCGCGAGAGCGGCAGCTCGGTGAACCGCACGCCCGTGGCGGCGCGCAGCGCGTTGGCGAGCGCGGGCGCGACGGGGTTGAACGGGCTCTCGCTCATCGACTTCGCCCCCATCGGCCCGGTGGAGTCCGACGTCTCGGCGAAGTACACCTCGCTGCGGGGCACGTCCGCGAAGGTGGGCAGGTGGTACTGGCGGAAGATGTCGGTCGTGACGCGGCCGGCGTCGTCGATCACGACGTCCTCGTACAGCGCGGCGCCGAGGGCCTGCGCGATGCCGCCCTCGACCTGGCCGCGGCACTGCCGGGGGTTGACGACCTCGCCGGCGTCGGCGGCCTGGACGCTCTGCAGGATGCGGATCTCGCCGGTGCCGCGGTGCACGGCCACGCGGAAGCCGTGCACGTTGAACGCGACCGACCGGGGCGTGCCGCCCCAGCGGCCCTCGGCCTCGAGCCGCACGCCCGCGGCCCGCGCGTGGCGCGCCACCTCGGCGAGCGGCACGACGGCCCCGCCCGCGTGCTCGACGCCGCCGGGCACCAGGCGGCAGCCGGCCGGCGCCGTCCCGGTGAGGGACGACGCCACCACGCGCACCCGCTCCGCCAGCTCCGTGGCCGCCGCGAGCGACGCCTTGCCCGCCACCACGGTGCCGGTGGACCCGAAGGCGCCGGTGTCGTGCTCCACGAGATCCGTGTCGGACTGCTTGACGACGACGTCGGCGGCCCGCTGCCCGAGCGCGCTGGCCACGAGCTGGGCGTGCACCGTCGTGGTGCCGTTGCCGAACTCGGCGGTGCCGACCTCGGCCTCGACCACGCCGTCCGGGCGCAGCCGGGTGCGGGCGTGCGCCACGTGCCCGCGCGGCGGCACGGTGTCGATCATGGACAGCGCGGTGCCCTCGCCGACGCCCCAGTCGTCGCCCAGCCAGGGTCGCGTCGCGTCCGCGGGGTCGGCGCCGTACGCCGCGACGTCGCGCGCCCGGCCGCGGGCCAGCGCGTCGTCGGCCAGCTCGATGCACTGGTCGAGGCCGTAGCTGCCGTACAGCACGTCCTCCTCGGGCTCGGGCGCGGTGGACAGCATCGGCACGCCCGGGTGCACGACGTTGCGCCGCCGCAGCTCGAGCGGGTCCAGGCCGAGCTGCCGGGCCAGCTCGTCCATCGCGGACTCGACGGCGAAGATCATCTGGCTCAGGCCGTACCCGCGGAACGCGCCCGCGGGCAGCGTGTGCGTGTAGACGCAGTGCGCGTCGACCTTCTTGTTCGCGCACCGGTAGACGGCGATCGACTCGCCGCAGCCGTGGAACATCACGCCCGGCCCGTGGTTGCCGTACGCGCCGGTGTTGCTCAGCACGTCGAGGTGCAGCGCGGTCAGCGTGCCGTCGCGGCGGGCACCCGCCCGCACCTTGATGCGGAACGGGTGCCGGGTCGTCGTGCCGACGAACGTGTCGGTGCGCGTGAGCTCGAGCTGCACCGGCCGGCCGAGCCGCAGTGCCGCGAGCCCCGCGACGTCCTCGACCAGCACCTCCTGCTTGCCGCCGAACCCGCCGCCCACGCGCTCGCACACCACGCGCACGCGGTCCATGGGCAGGTCCAGCACACGCGCGAGATGGCGCCGCGCGAGGAAGGGCACCTGGGTCGAGGACCGCACCACGAGCCGGCCGTCGTCGTCGAACGACGCGATCGCCGCGTGCGTCTCGAGCGCCGCGTTCTGCACCCGCTGCGTGCGGTAGGTGGCCTCGTGCACGACGTCGGCCTCCGCGAGGCCCGCCTCGACGTCACCGAGCTCGGAGTGCAGCTCCGCGACGACGTTCGCCTCCGGACGCGAGACCCGCGCCGCCGCGGCGTCCAGGTCGGGGTGCACGAGCGGCGCGCCGGGGACCATCGCCTGCTCGGGGTCGATCAGCGCGGGCAGCACCTCGTACTCCACCCGCAGCCGGCGCACGCCCTCCTCCGCCGCGGCCACCGAGTCGGCGACGACGGCGGCCACGCGCTGCCCGACGTACCGGACCACGTCGTCGAGGACGCGGGTGTCGTCGGGGTCGTCCGTCCACAGCTCGTGCTGGGCCGTGCTGAACCGGGCGGCGGGCGCGTCCTCGTGCGAGAGCACCGCGCGGACCCCGGGCACGGCGAGCGCGTCGGAGGTGTCGATCGACAGGATCCGTGCGTGCGCGTGCGGCGACCTCGCCAGCTTGAGGTGCAGCAGCCCCGGGTACGCCTCCGGGTCGACGTCGAGCGTGTAGCGCACCCGGCCGGTGACCACGCCGCGGCTCGCGGGGGCGGGCTCCGAGGTGCCGAACGCCGTGCCACAGCCGCCGATCGTCTCGGCGTTCTCCGTCCCCCGCACCGCGTCCTCGATCGCCCGGTACCCGGTGCACCGGCACAGGTTGCCCTTGAGGTTGCGGGGCAGGTTCGCGCGCTGCTCGTCGTCGAAGGTCGCCGCCGTCATGATCATGCCGGCGGTGCAGAAGCCGCACTGGAAGCCCTGCGCGTCGTGGAACTGCTGCTGCACGGGGTGCAGCCCGTCCGCCGTCGGCTCCTCGGCCGTGGCGGCGAGGCCCCCGATCGTCGTGACGTCGCGCCCGGCGGCACGCCGCGCGGGGTACACGCAGCTGTGCACGGGGACCCCGTCGACGTGCACGGTGCACGCGCCGCAGTCGCCGCCGTCGCACCCCTTCTTGACGCCGAGCGAGCCCTGCTCGCGCAGGAACGTGCGCAGGCACTGGCCGGCTCGCGGCACGGCGTCCACGTCGCGGCCGTCCACCCGGAGCACGAGGGAGGCGCCCGGGGCGAGAGTCGTGGGGCGGGTGGTCGCGTCGGTCATCGCCGGCCTCCGTCGGTCAGCTCGGCGCGGATCTCCTCCGCGAGCCGGTAGGTCATGTCGCGGCGCCACTCGGGCAGGCCGTGGACGTCGTCGTGGTAGAGGTCGAACGGGATCGCGGCGTCGATCGCGGCGGCCAGCCCGGCGGCGTCGGGGTGCGCGCCGTCAGGGAACCGCAGCTGCACCGGCCGACGGGTCGACGCGGTCACGGTGATCACCAGCTCGCCGCCGTCGGCGGGCGCGTCGAGGCGCCCGATCAGCAGCACCCCGGAGCGTCCGAGGTTCGACAGCGACAACCGCCGGTAGGCGGTGCGGGCGCGGAGCGCCGCGGCCGCGAGCCGGATCGCGCGCAGCAGCTCGCCCGGGGCGAGGGTGTTGCGCATCTCGCCGGTGACGAGCTCCGCCACCGGCTGCGTGCGCCGGGCGCCGCCAGGCCCCCACACCTCGGCGACGCCGTCGAGCGCCGCGGTGAGCGACGTCATCGGGCCCGCGGGCAGCGACGTCGCGACGTTGCCGCCGACGGTCGAGGTGTTCCAGATCTTGAACGACGCGACGAACGCGTCGCAGCACGGGCGCACGAGGTCGAGCGCGAGCCACGCGTCGCGCACCGGTTCCGACGCGGCGGCCTCCGGGAAGGCGTAGAGCTCGGCGACGGTGCAGGTCGCGGCGATCTCCAGCCCCTCGTCGGTCACGGTGAGCGCGGGCCAGCCGGCGGTCGTGACGTCCAGCAGGCGGCGTAGCGTCTGGCTGCCGTACGAGAACAGGACGGTGCCGCCGGCCAGCCACGCGTCGCCCTCGCGCCAGTCGGCGGGGTCGGCGGTGGGGACCAGGTCGGTGACGGTGTTCATGTCCACCGGGGGTGCTCCTTGGTTCGGGTGGTGCTGGGGGTGGTGCCCGAGGTCGTGCCAGGGGTCGTGCCGGTGGCCGCGTGCAGCGGCCCGTCGGTGCGGCTCAGGGGGACGGGCGCGTCGCGGCCGTAGCGGACCGCGACGAGCTCGGCGACGACCGACACGGCCACCTCCTCCGGCGTCACGGCTCCGAGGTCGAGGCCGATCGGCGAGCGCAGCCGGGCCAGCCGGTCGGGGGTCACGCCCTCGTCGCGGAGGGCCTGCACCCGCTGCGCGTGCGAGCGGCGCGAGCCCATCGCGCCCACGTACGCGAGCGGGAGCCCGAGCGCGAGCCGCAGCGTCGGGACGTCGAACTTCACGTCGTGGGTGAGGACCGCGACGGCGGTGCGGGCGTCGAGCCGGCCGGCGGCGGCCTCGGCGGCGAGGTACCGGTCCGGCCAGTCCACGACCACCTCGTCCGCCTGCGGGAACCGGCGCGGCGCGGCGAACACCTCGCGGGCGTCGACGAGCGTCACGCGGTACCCGAGCAGGCGCACGGCGCGCACGAGCGCGCCGGCGAAGTCGTTGGCGCCCACCACCACGAACCGCGGCGGCGCCAGCCGGGTCTCCACGAGCAGCGTGACGGGCTCCTCCGGGGCGCCGTCGTCGCACGCGCCGGCGGGAACGCCGGGGGCGGCGTGCACGGTGGCGGCCCCGCCCGCGCGCAGCACGGCCGCGACCTGTGCGGACACCGCGGGCAGCGCGCCGTCGTCCACCAGCCCGCGCAACGGGTTGTCTGACAGGTCAGGGAGGAGCACCGCGGTGGGGCGCGCGACGTCGAGGCGCCGCACGAGGGCGGCGGGGGCTCCGACGTCGGCGGTGACGAGGCGGGCGAGCGCGACGGCGGCGGGGTCGTCCGGGTCGCCCGGCCGCACGGGCTGCACGTGCACCTCGAGGCTGCCGCCGCAGGTGAGCCCGACGGCGAACGCGTCGTCGTCGGAGTAGCCGAAGGTCTCGCGGTGGCACTCGCCGACGGCGATCGCGTCGAGCGCGGCCGCGTGCACGGCCGCCTCCACGCAGCCGCCGGAGAGGCTGCCGACGACGGCGCCGTCGGCGCGCACGGCCATCGCGGTGCCGACGGGCCGCGGCACCGAGCCGGACGCGCCGACCACCGTCGCGACGGCGAACGGCTGCGCGCCGGGCTCGAGCCACTCGGCCAGCTGGTCAGCCAGGGTGAGCATCTGGGGTCCCTCCCCGTCGGGGGGGGGGGGGGGGGGGGGGGGGGTCCCGCCCCGTCGGTCGGGCCTGCCGGGTCGCGGCAGGCCCGACCGACGTTGCCGTCAGGCGCCGAGCGCCGCCGAGAGCGGGCCGCGCACGAAGTACACGAGGAAGCCCGCGGCGACCACCCACAGCAGCGGGTGCACGTCGCGCGCCCGACCGCAGGCGAAGCGCAGCAGCACCCACGTGATGAAGCCGATCCCGATCCCGTTGGCGATGGAGTACGTCAACGGCATCGTCACGACCGTGAGGAACACCGGCAGGGCGACGGAGAAGTCGCCCAGGTCGATCTCCTTGATCTCCCTCATCATCATCGCGCCGACCACCACGAGGGCGCCGCTGGCGACCTCGATCGGCACGACGGCGGTCAGCGGCGTGAGGAACATGGCGACCAGGAACAGGCCACCCGTCACGACCGACGCCAGGCCGGTGCGCGCCCCCTCGCCGACGCCCGCCGCCGAGTCGACGAACACGGTGTTCGACGACGACGACGACGCGCCGCCCACGACGGCGCCCACGCCCTCGACGACGAGCGCCGACTTGATCTTCGGGAAGTTCCCGTCCTTGTCGGCGAGCCCGCCCTGCTTGGCCAGGCCCGTCATCGTGCCCATCGCGTCGAAGAAGTTCGTGAAGAACAGCGTGAACACGAGCATCGTGGCGGCGAGCGCCCCGATGCGGTCGAAGGCGCCGAAGCTGAACTGTCCCAGCAGGGACAGGTCGGGCACGGAGACCAGCGAGTCCGGCAGCGCGGGCACCGACAGGTGCCAACCGCCCGGGTTGTCGTCGCTCGCGGGCCCGAGCTGGAGCACCGCCTCGACGACGATTGCCACGATCGTGGTCCCGACCAGGCCGATGAGCAGCCCGCCCTTGACCCCGCGGGACACGAGGATCCCCATGAGCAGCAGGCCGAAGACGAAGATCATCGTCGGGACGGTGGTGATCGAGCCGCCGTCGCCGAGCTGTACCGGCGGGCCGCCCTCGGTGGGGGTGACGAAGCCGGCGTCGACGAAGCCGATGAAGGCGATGAACAGCCCGATGCCGACCGTGATGGCCGCCTTGAGCTGCCGCGGGACGGCGTTGAAGATCGCCGACCGCGCGCCCGTCGCGGCGAGCAGCACGATGAGCAGGCCGTTGATGAGCACGAGGCCCATGGCCTCGGGCCAGGTGACGTCGCCGACCACGGCCACGGCGAGGAACGAGTTGATCCCCAGCCCGGCCGCGAGCGCGAACGGCAGGTTCGCGACGAGGCCGAACAGGATGGTCAGCACGCCCGCGGCGAGGCCGGTGACGGCACCCACCTGGGCCGTCGCGAGCCACCCGCCCGCGACGTCGGTGGGGGCGTTCCCGGCGCTGGTGCCGCCGAGGATCAGGGGGTTGAGGATGACGATGTACGCCATCGCGAAGAAGGTCACCAGCCCGCCACGGATCTCGCGTCCCGTGGTGGAGCCTCGTTCGGTGATCTTGAACAGCCGCTCCAGCACGCCTCGGCGGGCGCCGGTGGAGGGCGTCTTGTCGTTCTCGGCGGTGTCCCGCCGGGTTCCCAGGATGGTCACGTCCTTGTGTCCTCTCCGGCCCGCACGTCAGTAGTCGATGCGGGTCTCGAGGACACGCCACGCGTCGAATGGCGCGACGGCGCTGCCCGTGCGCTCGTGGCGCACGGTCATCACCCCGCCGGCGGCCCGGGTCTCGGGTGTCGCGGCGAAGAAGTCGTAGAACACGGCGTCGTCGAACCCGGCGGCGGCCGCGTCGTGGCGGTCGGCAGCAAAGTAGACGGCGTCCACGCGCGCCCAGAGGGCGGACGCGAGGCACATCGGGCACGGCTCGCAGCTCGAGTAGAGGACGGCCCCCGACAGGTCGAACGTGCCGAGCTCGGCGCAGGCCCGCCGGATGGCGGTGACCTCCGCGTGCGCGGTGGGGTCGTTGTCCTGGGTGACGCGGTTGTTGCCCTCGATGACGCGGCCGTCACGGGTGACGACGACGGCTCCGAAGGGGCCGCCCGCGTTCGCCACGCTGTCGACGGCGAGGGAGACGGCCTTCTCGAGGTGTGCTGCGTCCACGGGAACGGCCGTGCGGACTGACTGGTTGATCACGGCATTGCGGTCCATGGTGAGTCTCCACGGTTCGGGCAGCGGCCCCCGGGTGCTCGGGTCCGTCGGCCCCTCGAGGTCCCGGTGGAGACCGGGCGCTCGGCGGGTCGCTGCAGGCGAGTTGTCCTTCATGCCGCCTGGTAGATAGCTGCCGGTGTCGGATCGATCTCGTCGATCACCGTGCGGGAGTCGACGTCGACGTCCGCGCGGCCCGGGCCCGCCTTAGGCATCCGCGACGCTAGCACTCGGTGACGGGCACCACAAGAATTTCGGAATCACATTTCCGTATCGCGGGCGTTTCGTCGCGATGAACACCGTCTCGCATCGTGGTCCCACATGATGGACACGGACTGTCGCGGCAGGTCCGCCTGTTCCTAGAGTGTCCACGAACCCGAGTGGCCACGACCCGCCGCGCCCGGCGCGCCCCGCGCCGCACAGATGGAGGAACCCATGCCCGCACCCACCGACCCGACGCCGCGCCTCGCCGAGTACGCGCACCCCGAGCGCCTCGTGACGACGTCGTGGCTCGCCGAGAACCTCGACACCCCGGGCCTGGTGGTCGTGGAGTCCGACGAGGACGTGCTCCTCTACGAGACCGGCCACATCCCCGGGTCCGTGAAGATCGACTGGCACACCGACCTGCTGCAGCCCGTCGAGCGCGACTACCTCGACGGCGCCGGCTTCGCCGACCTGCTCGCGAGCCGCGGCATCTCCCGCGACACGACGATCGTGCTGTACGGCGACAAGAACAACTGGTGGGCCGCGTACACCGCGTGGGTCTTCACGCTGTTCGGCCACGAGGACGTCCGCCTGCTCGACGGCGGACGCAACCTGTGGGTGGCCGAGGGGCGCGACCTCACCACCGACGTGCCGTCCCCCGCCCGCGGCACCTATCCCGTCGTCGAGCGCGACGACGCCACGTTCCGCGCCTTCAAGGAGGACGTGCTCGCCCACCTGGGCAACGGGCCGCTGGTCGACATCCGCTCCCCGCAGGAGTTCTCCGGTGAGCGCCTGCACATCCCGGACTACCCGGAGGAGGGCGTGCTGCGCGGCGGCCACATCCCGTCGGCGCGCAACGTCCCCTGGGCCACCGCGGTCGCCGAGGACGGCACCTACAAGCCGCGCGCCGAGCTCGAGGCGATCTACCAGGAGGGCGGCCTCGGCCTCACGGCGGGCGACTCCGTGATCACGTACTGCCGCATCGGCGAGCGCTCCAGCCACACGTGGTTCGCGCTGCGCTACCTGCTCGGCATCGACGACGTCCGCAACTACGACGGCTCCTGGACCGAGTGGGGCAACGCCGTGCGCGTGCCGATCGTCGCGGGCGCCGAGCCGGGCGAGGTCCCCGCGAGCGTGAAGCAGCAGCAGGCCGCCTGACCTGCGCCGAGGTCGTTCACGTCCCGCCGAGGTAGTCCCGATCTCGCCGAGGTAGTGGACTGGTCCACTACCTCGGCGAGATCGGGACTACCTCGCGCCATCTCGGACTACGTCGCCCGCGGCGGCACCGACCCGCACCGAGAGAGACTGGAGCCATGACCGACGCCGCCACCCTGCCCGAACCGCTCGCCGAGATCCGCGAGGAGTTCCTCGCCCTGCCCGAGCGCGATCGGCTGCAGCTGCTGCTCGAGTTCTCCCGCGAGCTGCCGGGGCTGCCCCCGCGGTACGAGAGCGCGCCCGGCCTGCTCGAGGCGGTCGAGGAGTGCCAGTCCCCCGTGCGCGCGTTCGCGGAGCTCGACGGCGACGTCGTGCACTTCTACGCGACCGCCCCGCAGGAGGCGCCCACCACGCGCGGGTTCGCGTCGATCCTGGCCCAGGGGCTGTCCGGCCTCTCGGCCCAGCAGGTCCTGGACGTGCCCGACGACTTCCCGCTGATGATCGGGCTCACCCGCGCGGTCAGCCCCCTGCGTCTCAACGGCATGGCGGGCATGCTCACCCGCGCCAAGCGGCAGGTGCGCGAGCAGCTCGCCGCCGCCTGACGCACCCGCCGACGCGGGCTTCGGGCCCGTCAGAAGTCGAACAGGTCCCCGAGGAACGAGTCCTTCTTCTTGCGCTTGCGGTAGCGGGGGTCGTATCCGCGGTCGTCGTACCTCTTGTCGTCGTACCTCTTGTCGTCATAGCGACGGTCGTCGTAGCGCTTGTCGTCGTAGCGGCGCTCGTCGTACGACGCCGGGTAGGGCGGCCCCGGGGAGGCCGGCGCGGGCGGCACGGGCCCGCGCGCCTCGGCGGCGATCTCTGACTCGAGGGATCGTTCGATGATCTTGTCGAGCTCACCCCGGTCGAGCCACACGCCCCGGCACTGCGGGCAGTAGTCGATCTCGATGCCCTTGCGCTCGGACATCACGAGGACGGACTGGTCGTGGGGGCACTGCATGATGCGCTGCTCCTTCGTCGGCTGGTGAGGTCAACGGGTCGGACCGGCGCGAGGTTCCCTCCGTGTGCGAGAGTGTGCGCATGACGGTGCTCGTGGCCTACAACCCGTCGCCCCACGGTGAGGCGGCCGTCCGGACGGCGATCGCGGAGGCGACCCGGCGCGGGCTGCCGCTGCACGTGGTCCACCTCGCCCGGTCGGACGACCCCGTCGAGGGCGACCCTCTCGACGGCATCCTCGCCGAGGCGGGCGAGAGCGTCGAGGTCCTGCCGGTCACCCGTCGGCCCTCCGGCACCGAGCCCGCGGACGCGATCCTCGACGCCGCCGAGGCGTCCGGCGCGACGCTCGTCGTCCTCGGCTCCCGCAAGCGCTCCAACGCGGGCACCTTCCTCGTCGGCACGACGACGCAGCGGGTGCTGCTCGACGCCCCGGTCCCGGTGCTCGTCGTCAAGGACGCCTACGACTCCTGACCAGCTGCGACGTGTCGGGCTTCGCCCGACCGGCGACACGCGCCGTGGCCCCTCGACGGATGACGACGGCAACGGGTTACGGTGCGCGGCGTGGATTCTTTCGCTGACTTCATCGCGGCAGCCAGCTCCTTCGTCTGGGGCCCCTTCCTCCTGATCCCGTTGTTGCTGGGCACGGGCCTGTACCTCACGATCCGGCTCAAGGGGCTGCAGTTCCGCAAGCTCGGGCCCGCACTGCGCCTCGGGCTGCTCCAGCGCAAGGAGGCCTCGGCGGGCGACGGGGGCGGCGAGGGCGACATCTCGCACTACCAGGCGCTGACCACCGCGCTCGCCGCCACGGTCGGCGTCGGCAACATCGCCGGCGTCGCGACCGCCATCGGCATCGGCGGCCCCGGCGCCCTGTTCTGGATGTGGGTCACCGGCCTGCTGGGCATGGCGTCCAAGTACTCCGAGGCGTTCCTCGGCTCGAAGTTCCGCGTCGTCGACGAGAAGGGCGAGCAGCGCGGCGGGCCCCAGGAGTACCTCAAGCGGGGCATCCGCGGGCCGCTGGGCACGATCCTCGCCGTCGCGTTCGCCGTCTTCGCCGCGCTCGCCGCGTTCGGGATCGGCAACATGACGCAGACCAACACGATCGCGCAGTCCCTCGACGACACGTTCGGCGTCCCGCCGCTGGCGACGGGCATCGTCATCGTGCTCTTCGTGGGTGTCGTCCTCCTCGGCGGCATCAAGCGGATCGGCGCGGTCACCGCGTCGTTCGTGCCGACGATGATCCTCTTCTACATCCTGGCCGGGCTCCTGGTGCTCGGCGCGAACGTCACCGCCATCCCCGACGCCCTCGCGCTCGTGTTCACCGACGCGTTCACCGGGACGGCGGCCACGGGCGGCTTCGTCGGCTCGACCGTCGCCCTCGCACTGCAGTTCGGCGTCGCGCGCGGCCTGTTCTCCAACGAGTCGGGCCTGGGCTCGGCCGCGATCGTCGCCGCCGCGGCGAAGACGCACCACCCGGTGCGCCAGGGCCTGGTGTCCATGACGCAGACCTTCATCGACACGATCGTCGTCGTGTCGTTCACCGGCCTCGTCATCATCACGTCCGGCGCGTGGACGTCGGGCGAGGAGGGCGCGGCGATGACGTCGACGGCGATGTCGTCCGGCCCGCTCGCGCAGTTCGGCGGCGCCGTGGTCGCGATCGCCGTCGTGTTCTTCGCGCTCTCCACGGTGATCGGGTGGGCGTACTACGGCGAGAGGTGCGCCACCTCGCTCTTCGGCATCAGGGTGTCGCTGCCGTACCGCGCGATCTTCACGCTCGTGTGCCTCGTGGGCGCGGTCTGGGAGCTGGACCTCGTGTGGGGCGTCGCCGACGTCCTCAACGGGCTCATGGCGCTGCCGAACCTCGTCGGGCTGCTCCTGCTGTCCGGACTGATCGCGCGGGAGACGAGGGCCTACCTCGCGAAGGACCCCGACCTCACCGACCCGCCGGCAGCGCTCGAGGACTTCGCACCGGTCCGATGACGTCGTCGCCCGGCACGACGAACGGGCGCAGGTCGCCGCGGGCGGCGTCGACCCGCTCGACGGGGACGCGCTCCACTCCCCCGGCCTCGGTGATCCACCAGCCGAGGTTCGGGGCCAGGGCGGCGTAGCCGTCGCGCAGGACGTGCCGCAGCACGGTGTCCGCGAGGCGCACGCCGTCGCGCCACGCCCCGACGACCTCCGCCGGGACGACGTCGTGCCCCGTGGCGCCGGCCGCGAGCTCCGCCGGGGACGAGGCCACCGGCAGCGCGAGGACCCGCAGGCCGCGGCGGAACACGAGGCGGCCGTCGACCGTCGCGTACCGCGGACGCACGCGGGTGGCCACGTTGAGGATGCGGAACGGCCACGGCGGCGCCTGGTCCAGGACCAGGGCGGCGCGCGGGGTGAGCTGACGCGCGAGACGGTGCTCGTCGAACTGCACGCCCACGGCGCGCATCTCGGCGGCCATCCACTGCAGCGCGAGGTCGGACAGGCCGCAGCGCGAGCCGCCGCCGCCCACGTCGCCGTGGGTGCCGGGGAACCACACCTGCTCCACGCGGCCGGACGGGTCGTCGTCGGGCACGGACCACAGGCACGGCGCGAAGGTCAGGCGACGCTCGTCGATCGCGAGCGCCTGCCGGGCGGTCTGCACGGCGGGCGCGAGGGAGACGTCGTGGAAGCGGTTCTTGCGTCGCGACGGCCCGGGGACCCCGAGCGCGCCGACCGTGTCGAAGACGCCCAGGAAGCGGACCGGGACCTCGATCCCGTGCTCCGCGCGGAACGCCTTCTTCTCCGCCCGGACCTCGTCGCCCTGCCGCAGCACGGCCTCCGCCCGCCGGCGCCGCCACGAGCCGGGCCTGGTGCGGGCCACGGTGCGTTCCGCCCTCGCGACGCGGCGCACCGTCGGCGGCTTGAGGCGGTAGACGCGCTCCGCCTCGCACAGCAGCCCGGCGTCCTGGGCCTCCACGGTCAGCAGGCCCACCTGCGACAGCATCCCCACGACGCTGCGCGCCGTGTACGCCCCGCGGGAGTAGCCGAGGACGACGATCTCGTCACCGGGCTCGAAGTTCATGGCCAGGAACCTGTAGCCGTCCACCACGTTGCGGGTGAACCCGTAGCCGAACGCGCCGCCCAGCAGCTGGTCGACCAGGTAGCCGCGGGCACCGACGCCCGCCACGTAGCCGACGATCTGCTCGACGTCCGGATCAGCGCTCCCTCCGGAGCGCAGCACGGACCGCGCGAGCTTCTCGATGTTGGACACCTGCGGGTTCACCGCATGGCTCCACGTCCCGTCGCAGCACAGCACCAGTCGCTTCATCGTCGTCCCCTCCATGTACCTCGGAGGGAGGCAGGGCGACGCTGATACGACGAGCGTTCACGCCGTCGCGCGACGTCCGTCCACCGACGGCGCCGCGTGCGGTGACATGCGCAGGGTCAGACGACGACGCGGATGACGGCGCTGTGGTCCAGCTCGGCGTCGCCGCGGTCGACCATCCGCTGGTAGCGGTCGCGGGCGACCGCCGTCAGCGCGGTGTCGACGCCGAGCCGCCGCCCGACCGCGAGGCCGAACTCGAGGTCCTTGAGCTGGGTGCGGCACGCGGCACCGTCCGCATAGTCGCCCGAGAGGTAGCGCCGCGACTTGTCCGTGAGCACCTGCGAGCCGGCCAGCCCGGCGCCCAGCACCTCCAGCACGGTGGCGAGGTCCAGGCCACCGGACTGGGCGATGGCGACCGCCTCGGCCAGCGCGTTGAGCGTGCCGCCCACCACGATCTGGTTGCACGTCTTGGTGAGCGAGCCCGCGCCCACCGCACCGAGGTGGCGGACCGTCGAGCCCATTGCCTCCAGCACGGGGAGGACGGCGGCGAGGTCGTGGTCCGCGCCGCCCGCCATGATGCTCAGGCTGCCCGCCACCGCGCCCTCGACGCCGCCGCTCACGGGCGCGTCCACCAGGCGGATGCCGTCCGCCGCGAGCTCCCTCGCCCACGCGGCGACCTCGACCGGGCTCACCGTGCTCATCACGACCAGCACCGGGTCGGCCACCCCCGCCGCGCGCCACCCCGCACGCAGCCCGTCGGGCCGGTGGACGACGTCGCGCACCTGCGGCAGGTCCGGGAGCATCACCACCACCACCGACCGCGCCACCTCTGCCGGCGTCGCCGCGACCGTCGCACGCGACTCGCCCTCGGCGACCGCCTCCGCCTTCTCCGGCGTGCGGTTCCACAGCGCGACGTCAAAACCCGCCGCCAGCAGATTCCGTGCCATCGGCGCCCCCATCGGCCCCGTGCCGACGAAACCGATCGACGTGCCGTCCATCTCCGACCTCCGCGCCGTCGCCGCGATCGCCGTCCTTGGCACCCAGTACGACGGCGGCACCGGGCCGCCTCAGGCTAGCCGGACGAGCGGAGCGGCACCGCCCCGTCGACCGGGCCGTCAGCGCAGCCGGCGCAGGAACTCCCGGGTGCGCTGCTCCTGCGGGTCCCCGAGCACCTGCTCCGGCGTACCGCGCTCGTGCACGCGCCCCGCGTGCAGGAAGACGACCTCGTCGGCGACCTCGCGGGCGAAGCCCATCTCGTGCGTGGCGACGAGCATCGTCGTGGGCCGCCCGGCGACACCTTCGCTGCGCAGGGACAGCAGGAGGTCGAGCACCTCCCCCACCAGCTCGGGGTCGAGAGCGGACGTCACCTCGTCGAGCAGGAGCAGCTCGGGCCCGTTCACCAGCGCGCGGGCGATGGCGGCGCGCTGCTGCTGCCCGCCCGAGAGCTGGTCGGGATAGGCGCGGGCCTTGTCCGCGAGGCCGACGCGCTCGAGCATCGCCAGCGCGGCCGCCTCGGCCTCGGCCCGCGGCACCTTGTGCACGACGCGCGGCGCCAGGGTCACGTTGTCGAGCACGCGCAGGTGCGGGAAGAGGTTGTACTGCTGGAACACCATGGCGAGGCGGGCGCGCACGGCGTCGGCGTCCACCCACGGGTCGGCGACGTCCTCGCCGTCGAGCAGCACCTGGCCGTCGTCGACCTCCTCGAGCAGGTCGACGACGCGCAGGAGCGTGGACTTGCCGGAGCCGGACGACCCGACCACGACGACGCACGACCCCTCGGCCACATCGAGGTCGACGCCGTCGAGCACGACCTTGCGGTCGGCGCCGGTGCCGAAGGACTTGCGCACGTCGCGCAGCGCCAGCAGCGGCGCGCGCAGGGGCGCGGTCATCGGATCGCCCCCGCGCCCGCGACGCCGCGCAGCTCGCCGCGCCAGCCCTGCCTCGCCGACCAGGCGTCGACCAGCCGGGTGAGCGGGATCGAGATCGCGATGAACAGCAGGCCCGCGACGACGTACGGCGTGAAGTTGTAGTCCCCGGTGGTGGCGATCTGGGCGGCGCGGATCGCGTCGACGGCGCCGAGGATGGAGATGAGGCCGGAGTCCTTCTGCAGCGACACGAGCATGCTGGCCACGGGCGCGGCGACGTTGCGGACCGCCTGCGGCAGCACGACGCGCCGTGCCGCCTGCGCGCGGGTCAGCCCGAGCGACCGCGCGGCGGCCACCTGGGACGGGTGCACCGCCTCGATGCCCGCCCGGAAGATCTCCGCGAGGTACGCGGTGTAGCAGACCACGATCGACAGGCCGCCGAGGAAGGCCGCGCTCACCGGCAGCCACGGCAGCCGAAGGGCGGGCAGGCCGAAGCCGACCAGCAGCAGCACGAGCAGCAGAGGCACGCCGCGGAACACGTCCACGTACCCGACGGCGAGGATCCGCAGCGGGAACAGCGCCGGCACCCGCGACGTCCGCACGACCGCCAGCAGGAGCCCCACGACCAGCGCGACGACGCTCGCCACCACCCACACCCGCAGGTTGAGCCACAGCCCCGCCGCGACCTCGGGCAGCACCTCCCACGCCCGCTCCGGGGAGAAGAACGCCTCGCGCGCCCGCTCCCAGCCGGGCGCCGTCGTCACGACGTACGCGACGGCGGCCACCACCAGCACGGTCGCGACACCCGCCACCAGCAGCGCGCGGCGGTGCTGCGCCCGGCGATACGCCGCGCGGGCGCGCGCCCGCTCCGACGGCTGCCATCCGCCGGTCGGCGTCGTCGCGGGTCCGGACGTCGGGGTGCTCACGTGCGCGTCAGGACAGCTCGGTGATGTCGTCCGACTTGAGCCACGTGGTGCGCAGCTCGTCGAGCGTGCCGTTCTCCTCGAGCGTGTCGACGGCGGCCGAGACGCACGCGGTGAGCGACGACCCCTTGTCGAGCACCAGACCCAACCGCTCGGGCTCGCCCACGGGCGGCAGGGTGCCGATCACGTGCGTGTCGGGGAAGTAGACGGTCGAGGCGGCGACGCCCTGGTCGACGTCCATCACCATGGCGTCGATGGTGCCCGAGCTCAGCGCCGTCATGCCGTCGCCCGCGGCGTTGAAGGGGGTGACCTCGACGTCGTCGCCCCACGCGGCGTCGGCGACGGCGAGCGACGTCTGCGAGGCGGTGACGCCGATCGTCGCGCCCTTGAGGTCGGCCAGGCTCGCGGCGTCGGAGAACTCACCCTCGTCGGCGACGATGACGCCCTGGCGGCTGGTCAGGTAGGGGCTGGAGAAGTCGACGGCGTTCTTCCGCTCGTCCGTGATCGTCGTCTGGTAGGCGGCGACGTCAAAGGTCTTCACGGCCGGGCTGATGATCTGCTCGAAGGTGACCGACGTCCACTCGACGTCGTCCTTCGCGAACCCGAGCTCGTCCGCGACGGCGTACACGAGCGCCGACTCGAAACCCTCCCCGCTGCTCGGCTCGCCCACGTACCAGGGCTCGAAGGGGTCGCTGGCGCCCACGGTCAACGTGCCGTCGGTGAGGGTCTGCATCCCCTCGGGCGTGCAGTCGGTCGCGCTGCCGGACGCTACGGGCGCGCCGTCGCCGTCGTCCGACGTCGAGCAGCCGGCGAACGCGAGCGTGGCGGCCGACGCGAGAGCGACCGCGAGGACAGGACGGGAGGTACGCACGGTGGAGCCTTTCCGACGAGGGGGACGCGGCGGGTCACGCCGCCGACGAGCCTATGCCGACCACGGGTCCCTGCGGCATGGCGGTGGTCACAGAGGAACCTCGGCGCGGTTGTCGATCTTCCCGCCCCTGGCGCGTCATCACCGTGTACGACCCGCCACGAGGAAGGACGATGGGACCATGACCACGTACGTCGTACTGCTGCCCGGCGTCGAGGACGTCTGGGAACGCGCGAGCGCCGAGGAGCGCGCCGCCGTCTACGCGAAGCACGAGGAGTTCGCCCGACTGCTCGCCGAGCGCGGGCACCGCATCACCGGCGGTGCCGAGCTGACGCACTCCCGCTCCACCAAACAGGTCTCCCGCGACGCCGCGGGCCGGGTCGTCGTCACCGACGGTCCGTTCGCCGAGACGGCGGAGCAGCTCTCCGGGTTCTACCTGGTCGAGTCGGACGACCTCGACGACCTGCTCCAGGTCAGCGCGACCCTCGTCGGCTCGACCGGCGGCGGCGACGCCGACGGCGTCGTCGAGGTCCGCGCCGCGGTCGACCACGAGGAGGGGGACGCATGAAGGTCGTCGTCCTGCTCACGCAGGCGAACCACGACGAGATCTGGGGCGCCGCCGACGACGCGCACCGCGAGCGCTTCTACGCCCGGCTGGAGGCGTTCGACTCCGCCGTCGCGGAGCGGGGCGCGGTCCTCGCGGGCGAGGGCCTCGGCCACCCCGGCACCGCCCGCACGCTCGGGCCGGGGGCGAACGGCGACCGCGCCGTCACCGACGGCCCGTACGCCGAGGCGGCCGAGCAGCTCGGCGGCTTCTACGTCGTCGACCTGCCCGACCTGGGCACGGCCGTCGAGCTCGCGCGGCTGCTCCCGGACGAGCTCACGGTCGAGCTGCGGCCGGCCGTGGCCGGGTAGGGCACCCCGTGGGGAGACGCTCGTGACGGTCCTCGAGGACCTCGTGCGCGACGAGTGGGGCCGGCTCCTGGCCCTGCTCGTCGCGCGGTTCCGCCGCCTCGACCTGGCCGAGGACGGGCTCGCGGACGCGTTCGAGGCGGCGGCGCGCACCTGGCCGCGCGACGGCGTGCCGGCGAACGGCCCGGCCTGGCTCCTCACCGCCGCCCGGCGCCGCGTCCTCGACCGGCTCCGGTCGGAACAGGTGCTGGCGCGGTCGATGCCGCTGCTGGAGGTCGAGGCGGACCTGGCCGCCCGGGCACAGCGGGTCATGGCGGACGCCGGCGAGCCCCTCACCGACGAGCGGCTCCGGCTGGTGCTGCTGTGCGCCCACCCGCGGCTGTCGCGCGAGGCGGCCGCGGCGCTCTCGCTGCGCCTGGTGCTCGGCGTGCCCACGGCCGACGTCGCCCGCCTGTTCCTCCAGTCCACGCCGACGATGGCGGCGCGCCTCACCCGGGCCCGCAAGAAGCTCGCGGGCGAGCGGTTCGCGCTGCCGCCCGCCGACGAGGTCGCCGACCGCCTCGGTGTCGCGGCCGACGTCGCCTACCTGGCGTTCACCGCGGGCTATGCGCCCGCCAGCGGGGACGACGTCGTGCGAGCCGAGCTCGCCGGCGAAGCGGTGCGGCTCGTCCGCGTGCTGCGCGACGTCCGGCCCACGCTGGGGGCCGGCGGGGAGGCCGGCGGCGGCGTGGCGGCGCGCGACCTCGACGCGCTCCTCGCGCTGGTGCTGCTCCAGCACTCGCGCCGCGACGCCCGCGTGGACGACGGCGCCCTGGTGCTGCTTCCGGACCAGGACCGCTCCCGGTGGCACCAGCACGAGATCGCCGAGGCCCTCGAGCTGCTCACCCCGCTCGCCACCGCTGCCCCGACGCCGTACCTGCTGCAGGCCCTCGTGGCGGCCGAGCACGCGATCGCCCGCACCCCGGACGCGACCGCCTGGGACCGCATCCTCGCCCGCTACGACGAGCTCCTGACGCTGGCCGACACCCCGGTGGTGCGCCTCAACCGCGCGGTCGCCGTCGCCGAGGTCTCCGGTCCGCGCGCCGGCCTCGACGCCCTCGCCGAGGTCGCGCTGCCCGGGCACCGGCTGCCCGCGCTGCGGGCGGAGCTGCTGCGGCGCGCGGG
>JADHZE010000076.1 GCA_026934365.1 Isoptericola sp. QY 916
GAGCAGCTCGAGCGCGCCGGTCGCGTCGTCGGCCTCGACGACCAGGAGCGCGCCGCCGGGCTCGCCGTCCGGCGTCGCGGGCAGCGGGCCGGACACGCGCAGCGTGCCGCTCTCGTGCAGGCCGCGGAGGAACTCCCGGTGCTCCGGACGGACCTCCGCGAGGCGGTCGGGGTCGGTGACGTAGACGTAGGTGACGGCGTAGACGGACATGGCCGCATCCAAGCACCCCGCGCGGTCGCGAGCCCGGGACGTCCAGGAGCGGGTCGGGAGACCGGGTGTGACCGGTCAGGCACGCGAAAAGACCCCGAAAGGTATAGAACGCCTGTACGAATGTCGGCGCGCCGACGTAGGATGCCCGGGTGAGCAACCGCCTCGTCATCTCCGGCGCCCGCGAGCACAATCTGCGCAACATCGAGCTCGATCTCCCGCGCGACGGGCTGATCGTCTTCACCGGGCTGTCGGGCTCGGGGAAGTCCTCCCTGGCGTTCGACACGATCTTCGCCGAGGGGCAGCGCCGCTACGTGGAGTCGCTCTCCGCGTACGCCCGCCAGTTCCTCGGTCAGATGGACAAGCCCGACGTCGACTTCATCGAGGGCCTGTCGCCCGCGGTGTCGATCGACCAGAAGTCGACCAACCGCAACCCGCGGTCGACGGTCGGCACGATCACCGAGGTCTACGACTACCTGCGCCTGCTCTTCGCCCGCGCGGGGACGCAGCACTGCCCCGTGTGCGGCGAGCCGGTCCGCTCGCAGACGCCGCAGCAGATCGTCGACAAGCTCCTCGAGCTGCCGGAGGGCACCCGGTACCAGGTGCTCGCACCCGTCGTGCGCGGGCGCAAGGGCGAGTACGCCGACCTGTTCGCCGAGCTGCAGACGCAGGGCTTCGCCCGCGCGCGGGTCGACGGCGAGGTGGTGCAGCTGACCAGCCCGCCCACGCTCGAGAAGAAGCTCAAGCACGACATCGAGGTCGTCGTCGACCGTCTCGTGTCACGCGACGGCGTCCAGCGCCGGCTCACCGACTCGGTGGAGACCGCGCTGCGGCTCGCGGGCGGCCTGGTCATGGTCGAGCTCGTCGACGCCGACATCGACGACCTCGACCGGGTGCGCAAGTTCTCGGAGAAGCGGGCGTGCCCCAACGACCACCCGCTCGCGCTCGACGAGATCGAGCCCCGCACGTTCTCCTTCAACGCCCCGTACGGCGCGTGCCCGGAGTGCACCGGCATCGGCTTCCGCCTCGAGGTCGACGCCGACCTCGTCGTGCCGGACGAGGAGAGGACCCTGCGCGACGGTGCCGTGGTGCCGTGGGCGCAGACGTCGTCGGAGTACTTCGAGCGGGTGCTCACCGCGCTGGCGGAGGAGATGAGCTTCTCCATGGACGTGCCGTGGCGCGCGCTGCCGCAGCGCGCCCGTGACGCGATCCTGTTCGGCCGCAACCACCAGGTGCACGTGCGGTACAAGAACCGCTGGGGCCGCGAGCGGCAGTACTCCACCGGCTTCGAGGGCGCGGTGACCTTCCTGGAGCGCCGGCACCGGGAGACCGAGTCCGACTGGTCGAAGGAGAAGTACGAGGCCTACATGCGGGAGGTCCCGTGCCCCGTGTGCTCGGGGGCACGGCTCAAGCCCGAGGTCCTCGCGGTCACCGTCGGCGGCAAGTCGATCTGGGACGTGTGCCGGCTGCCGATCGACCAGGCCAAGACCTTCCTCGACGGGCTCGAGCTGGGCGAGCGCGAGCGCGCCATCGCGGCCGAGGTCCTCAAGGAGATCCACGCCCGGCTCGGCTTCCTCGTCGACGTGGGCCTGCACTACCTGTCGCTCGAGCGTCCGGCGGGCACCCTGTCGGGTGGCGAGGCCCAGCGCATCCGGCTCGCGACCCAGATCGGCTCGGGCCTCGTCGGCGTGCTGTACGTGCTCGACGAGCCGTCGATCGGGTTGCACCAGCGCGACAACCGCCGCCTCATCGAGACGCTGACCCGCCTGCGGGACCTCGGCAACACGCTGATCGTCGTCGAGCACGACGAGGACACCATCCGCGCGGCGGACTGGATCGTCGACGTCGGCCCGGGCGCGGGCGAGCACGGCGGCCGCGTCGTGCACTCGGGCGACTACGCCGGGCTCCTCGAGGCCGAGGGCTCGATGACCGGCGCCTACCTCTCCGGCCGGCGCAGCATCGCGCTGCCCGCGGAGCGTCGCGCGACCGACCCCGGCCGGAAGGTCACGGTCGTCGGCGCCCGGGAGAACAACCTGCGGGGGATCGACGTGTCGTTCCCGCTCGGCGTGCTCACGGCGGTCACGGGCGTCTCGGGGTCCGGCAAGTCGACGCTGGTCAACTCGATCCTGCACACCGTGCTCGCGAACGAGCTCAACGGCGCGCGCCAGGTGGCGGGCCGGCACACCCGGGTCACGGGCGTGGACCAGCTCGACAAGGTGGTGCACGTCGACCAGGGGCCGATCGGGCGCACGCCGCGGTCCAACCCGGCCACCTACACGGGCGTGTGGGACCGGATCCGCAAGATCTTTGCGGAGACGGAGGAGGCGAAGGTCCGGGGCTACGGCCCGGGTCGCTTCTCCTTCAACGTCAAGGGCGGCCGCTGCGAGGCGTGCGCGGGCGACGGCACGCTGAAGATCGAGATGAACTTCCTGCCCGACGTCTACGTGCCGTGCGAGGTGTGCCACGGGGCGCGGTACAACCGCGAGACCCTCGAGGTGCACTTCAAGGGCAAGACGGTTGCGGACGTGCTGGACATGCCGATCGAGGAGGCCGCGGAGTTCTTCGCCGCGTTCCCCGCGATCTCGCGCTACCTCACCACGCTGGTCGAGGTGGGTCTCGGCTATGTCCGCCTCGGGCAGCCGGCGCCGACGCTCTCGGGCGGCGAGGCGCAGCGGGTCAAGCTCGCGAGCGAGCTGCAGAAGCGCTCCACGGGCCGCACGATCTACGTCCTCGACGAGCCGACCACGGGCCTGCACTTCGAGGACATCCGCAAGCTGCTCGGCGTGCTGCAGTCGCTGGTGGAGAAGGGCAACACCGTCCTCGTCATCGAGCACAACCTCGACGTCATCAAGAGCGCCGACTGGATCGTCGACATGGGGCCGGAGGGCGGCTCCGGCGGCGGGACGGTGGTGGCGGAGGGCACGCCTGAGGACGTCGCGCACGTCGAGGCGAGCCACACGGGCCAGTTCCTCGCGCCGATCCTCCAGGAGCACCCACCCGTGCCGACGGCGACCCCTGCCGGCCGGGCGAGGTCCGCCGCCGCGACCTCGGCGTCGTCGGCGCCGCGGGCGCGGAGCTCGGCGAAGGGCTCGGCGACGGGCACGACGAAGGGTTCGGGGAAGGCGACGACGAAGGGGAAGACCGCGTCGAAGCGTCCCGGTAAGCGCAGCGCGGCCTGACGTCCTAGCGTGTGGCCATGGGAGCGCACCACAACTACGCCGTGACCGTCGCCTGGCCCGATGCTGCCGAGGCCGGGGCCTCCGACCCCGGTGGCCGGCCGGGCACGACGTCCTACACGTCGTACTCCCGGGACCACACGGTCCTGGTCTCGGGCAAGCCGCCGCTGCTCGGGAGCGCCGACCCGGCGTTCCGCGGTGACCCGGCGCGCCACAACCCGGAGGAGCTGTTCGTCGCGAGCCTCGCGCAGTGCCACATGCTGTGGTTCCTCCACCTGGCTGCCGAGCACGGCCTGGTGGTCCGCGAGTACGTGGACGACACGACCGGCACGATGCGGGTGGAGTCTCGGGGCGAGGGGCAGTTCACGGACGTCACGCTGCGACCGAGGGTGACCGTCGACGCGGGCCCGCAGGCGACGGACGAGGCGGTGGCGGAGCTCCACCACCGCGCGCACGCCCTGTGCTTCATCGCGCGGTCGGTCAACTTCGCGGTCCTCGTCGAGCCTGCGCCCGTGCGGCTCGCGGCGCCCGCCTCGTAAGGGGCCACCCGCACCCGAGCGGGTGATCTATACCAGTCCGGTCACACTGTCGTGTCGGCTGTTGACGTGGCGGCCGTGCGTGAATATTTTCCACTCCATCCCCGTGGTGGATGGGAGTTATTTCCGTGAGCGGTGCGGAACCCGCCGCAACGGCTCACCGTGGCGCGAGACGAGGAGGTCGGCGCAGGGCCCCGGGCGGGGCAGAGCAGCACTGCTGACGGGGCGTCCCGCGACGCACCCTGACACGAAGGGCATCAACGACGATGACCAGCAACTTCACCACTGACCAGAGCAACATCACCCCCCAGCCCTCCCGTCGGTCGGTGCTCCGTGCCGTGATGTACACGGCCGCCGCCGTCCCGTTCGGCCTCCCGCTCGCGGCGTGCGCCACGGGCGGGGGAGGAGGCGAGGAAGCCACCAGTGCCGCCCCCGGTGGCGAGATGGACGCGAAGAACCCGTTCGGCATGGCCGAGAACACCACGGTCGACGCGGTGATCTTCGACGGCGGCTACGGCGTCGACTACGTCGAGTTCGCCGGCACGGTCCTCGCCGGCCTGCACGCCGGATCGACCGTCAAGGTCTCGCCCTCGACGCAGATCGCCACGGAGCTGCAGCCGCGTTTCGTCGGCGGCAACCCGCCCGACCTGGTGGACAACTCGGGCGCCCAGTCGATCGGGTTCAACACGATCCTCGACCAGCTCGAGGACCTCACCGACATCATCGACGCGCCCAACGTCGAGGGCACGACCATCCGCGACACCCTGTACGAGGGCGTCCTCGCCCCGGGCACCTACGGGGACAAGTTCGCGGCGCTCAACTACGTCCTCACCGTCTACGGCGTCTGGTACTCGGGCAGCCTCTTCGACAAGAACGGCTGGACGCCGCCCGCCACGTGGGAGGAAGCCAAGGCCCTCGGCGCGGAGGCGAAGAAGGCCGGCAAGTACCTCTTCCTGTGGGGCACCGAGGCCGCGACGTACTACCAGACCCTCGCGATCGAGTCGGCCATCAAGGAGGGCGGCGACGAGGTCCGGCTGGCGCTCGAGAACCTCAAGCCGGACTGCTGGTCCAACGACTCGCTCCAGGCGACCTTCACGATCATGAAGGAGATCATCGACGCCGGGTACTTCAAGCCCGGCGGGTCGGGCACGCAGTTCACCGCGGCCCAGGCGCAGTGGAGCAACAAGCAGGAGGCCCTGCTCTACCCGTCGGGCTCCTGGATCGAGAACGAGATGAAGGACCAGACGGCGTCCGACTTCCAGATGAAGGGCGTCCCGAGCTTCTCGGTCACCGCGAGCCCGGCGATGCCGGCGACGGCGCTGCACTCGACCGCCGGTGAGCCGTTCATCGTGCCGTCGCAGGCCAAGAGCGTCGCCGGCGGCAAGGAGCTGCTGCGGGTCATGCTCTCGAAGGAGGCCGCGACGAACTTCTCCAAGACGAAGCTGGCCCCGACGATCGTGAAGGACATCGTCCCCGCCGACGGGTTCGGGTCGACGGCACTGGTGTCGCAGACCGAGATGCTCAGCGCGGCCGGGACCGACATCTTCACGTTCAACTTCGTCAACACCTACGGCATGAACCAGGAGCAGCTCCCGATCTGGAACTCCTTCCTCGACGGCAAGAAGTCGGTGGCGGACCTCACCAAGGAGCTGCAGGCGATCACGGACCGCATCGCGAACGACGACACGATCGACAAGATCGAGGTGTCATGACCGCCATCCCCGGCGCCGGGCAGGTCCTGCCCGCCGGCGAGGGAGCTCCTGCGGGGCCCGGGCGCGGGCCCCGCAGGGGGCGGCTGGGCGGGTGGTCGTTCGACACCGTGAGCTTCTTCGTCGTCTTCCTCGGGCTCCCGCTCGCGCTCTTCCTGGTCTTCGTGATCTGGCCGTTCGTCCAGGCCGCGTTCTACGCCCTCACCAACTGGTCGGGCTTCACGACCGAGTTCGACATCGTGGGTCTGGCGAACTTCACGACGCTGCTGCAGGACCCGCGGTTCGTCAACGCCGTCGGGAACAGCGTGATGTTCGGACTGTTCATCCCGCTCATCACCATCGTCATCGCGCTGACGTTCGCGATCCTCATCACGGTGGGCGGAGCGGGGAGGGGACAGATCCGGGGCGTCCGAGGGTCGGGCTTCTACCGGGTCGTGTCCCTCTTCCCGTACGTGATCCCGGCGATCGCCGTCGGCATCATGTGGCGCCTCATCCTCGACCCGAGCAACGGTCTGGTCAACGGCATCCTCACGGGGCTGGGGCTCGACCGGTTCCAGTCGTTCGCGTGGCTGGGGAACGTGGGCACGGCGATGCCGGTGACGATGTTCGTGGTCGTGTGGGGCTTCGTCGGCTTCTACATGCTGCTCTTCATCGCGGCGATCAAGGGCGTCCCGTCGGAGATCTACGAGGCGGCGCGGATCGACGGCGCCGGGCGGTGGCGGACCTCGTGGTCCATCACGCTGCCGCTCATCCGGGACAACGTGCAGACCGCCTACATCTACCTGGGGATCATCGCGCTCGACCTGTTCGTGTACGTGCAGGCGCTCAACCCGCAGGGCGGCCCCGACAACTCGACGCTCGTGATGTCCCAGCAGCTGTTCCGCACGGCGTTCACGGAGGGGAAGTTCGGCTACGCCAGCGCGATGGGCGTGGCGATGGCGATCGTGACCCTGGTGTTCGCCGCGCTGGTGTTCACCGTGAACCGCCTCGCCGGCGGCCGTAGCGAGAGGGGCCGGGGATGACCGCCCACGCCGAGGCGGTGCCGCGCGCGGCACGCGCCGTCCCACGGACCCGCACCGCCCGCGCGGCGGGCGGCGACCGCCTCGCCGCCGGGGTCTCGCACACCGTCCTCGTGATCTGGTGCATCCTCGTCATCGCTCCGATGATCTGGGTGCTCATCGGCTCCTTCAAGACGAGCGCGGAGATCTTCGCGTCGCCGTTCTCGTTGCCGGAGCACTGGTCGTTCACGAACTACGAGAACGCGTGGGTCGACGCCCAGATCGGCCGGGCCTTCGTGAACACGATCATCGTGGTGGGGTCCGCGCTGGTGCTCGTGATGCTCCTGGGGGCGATGTGCGCCTACGTGCTCGCCCGGTTCGAGTTCCCCGGGCGGCGGGCCATCTACTACCTCATGCTGGCGGGCCTGACGTTCCCGGTCTTCCTCGCGATCGTCCCGCTGTTCTTCGTGCTCCAGAACGCCGCCCTGCTCGGCACGCTGCCGGGGCTGATCGTGGTGTACGTGGCGTTCGCGCTGCCGTTCACGGTGTTCTTCCTCTACGCGTTCTTCCGCGGGCTCCCGGACGACATCGCCGAGGCCGCGGCGATCGACGGGGCGGGCAACTGGCGGACCTTCTTCCAGGTGATGCTGCCCATGGCGAGGCCCGGCATGGCGTCGGTGGCGATCTTCAACTTCCTGGGCCTGTGGAACCAGTTCATCCTGCCGATCGCGCTGAACCCCGAGCAGCAGAACTACGTGCTGTCGCAGCGGCTGGCCGCGTTCGTGTCGTCGGCGGGGTACGCCGTGGACTTCGGCGCGATGTTCGCGGCGGTGGTCGTGACGATCGTGCCGGTGCTCATCGCCTACCTGATCTTCCAGCGCCAGCTCCAGGGGTCCGTCACGGCGGGGACGATGAAGTAGCGGCCGCCGGCCCCCGGTCCGCCCACCGCGGCGCCGGGGGCGTCGGTGGCCTGACCTAGGCTGACGGCATGGCCGACCCAGCGACCTACCGCCCGAAGCCGGGGGAGATCCCCACGTCGCCCGGCGTCTACCGGTTCCGCGACGCGCACGGCCGCGTGATCTACGTGGGCAAGGCGAAGAACCTCCGGGCGCGGCTGTCGAACTACTTCCAGGACGTCGCGCACCTGCACCACCGCACGCAGAGCATGGTGACCACGGCGGCGTCGGTGGAGTGGACGGTGGTGGGCACCGAGGTCGAGGCCCTGGCGCTCGAGTACTCGTGGATCAAGGAGTACGACCCGCGGTTCAACGTGAAGTACCGCGACGACAAGTCGTACCCGTACCTCGCGGTGACCATGGCCGAGGAGGTGCCGCGCGCCCAGGTGATGCGCGGGGCCAAGCGCCCCGGGACCCGGTACTTCGGGCCGTACGGCCACGCCTGGGCGATCCGCGAGACCCTCGACCTCCTGCTGCGGGTCTTCCCGATCCGCACCTGCTCGGCCGGCGTGTACCGCCGCGCCCACCAGACCGGCCGACCGTGCCTGCTGGGCTACATCGACAAGTGCTCGGCGCCCTGCGTCGGTCGGATCACCGTCGACGACCACAAGCAGCTGGCGCAGGACTTCTGCGACTTCATGGCCGGCGACACGCAGCGGTTCGAGCGGCGCCTCACCGCGCGGATGAACGAGGCCGCCGCGTCCATGGAGTACGAGCAGGCCGCCCGGCTGCGCGACGACATCCAGGCGCTGCGCCGGGCCACGGAGAAGAACGCCGTCGTGCTCCCCGACGCGACCGACGCCGACGTCTTCGCGCTCGCGGGCGACGAGCTCGAGGCCGCCGTCCAGGTGTTCCACGTGCGCGGCGGACGCATCCGCGGGCAGCGCGGCTGGGTCGTGGAGAAGGTCGAGGACGTCACGGACGCGGAGCTCGTGGAGCACCTGCTGCAGCAGGTGTACGGCGCCGTCGAGGACGCGCGCGCGGCGGCGGAGGAGACGGACCTCGACGCCGACGGCCGGGCCGCGTCCCGGCGCGAGACGCGCGACGCCGTCCCGCGCGAGGTGCTGGTCCCCGTGCTGCCCCCGGATCCCGGGCAGATGTCGGCCTGGCTGACCGGTCTGCGCGGAGCCCGGGTGGAGCTGCGGGTGCCGCAGCGCGGGGACAAGCGCGAGCTCGCCGCCACCGTGAAGGCGAACGCGGAGCACGCCCTCGCCCTGCACCGGACGCGCCGGGCGGGCGACCTCACCACACGGAGCCAGGCGCTCCGGGAGATCCAGGAGGCGCTGGGGCTGGAGTCGGCCCCGCTGCGCATCGAGTGCTACGACATCTCGCACACGCAGGGCACGTACCAGTCGGCGTCGATGGTGGTCTTCGAGGACGGGCTGCCGCGCAAGAGCGAGTACCGCACCTTCTCGGTGCGCGGGCCCGAGGGCGACGGGGCGCGGGACGACACGGCGGCGATGCACGAGGTGATCACCCGCCGGTTCCGGCGCTACCTGGCCGACCGGCTGGCGTCGGGCGACGTGGAGCTCGACGACAGCGACGACAGCCGCGACGGTGCCGGCGCGCCCGCCCGCGCCCGTCCGCGCTCGGGCGAGGTGCCCGCCGAGGAGCCGGGGGAGCGCAAGCGGTTCGCGTACCCGCCGAACCTCGTGGTCGTCGACGGCGGACCGCCGCAGGTGGCGGCGGCGCAGCGCGCGCTCGACGAGCTGGGCGTCACCGACGTCGCGCTGTGCGGGCTCGCGAAGCGGCTCGAGGAGGTGTGGGTCCCCGGCGAGGACTACCCGGTGATCCTGCAGCGCTCCTCGGAAGGCCTCTACCTGCTGCAGCGCGTGCGCGACGAGGCCCACCGGTTCGCCATCACGCAGCACCGGCGTCGCCGGAGCAAGGGCATGACGGCGTCCGTCCTGGACGACGTACCGGGCCTCGGGCCGACACGCCGCAAGGCGCTGCTGAGCACCTTCGGCTCGGTCAAGCGCCTGCGCGCGGCCAGCGTGGAGGAGATCGCCGGTGTGCGCGGCATGGGCCGGCGGACCGCCGAGGCGGTCGTCGCCGCGCTCGGCGGTGACGGCGGCGCACCGGACTCGACCTCCGGAGCGACCTCCCCGGCCGTGACGCCGGACGCGGGCAGCGCGCCGACCAGCCACGACGGTGCGGCTCCTGGCATGCTGGGCGCATGAGCGAGCCGGACCCCATCACCGTCCCGCAGGGCATCCCCGAGATCGAGGCCGCGACCCCCGCACCGGAGCAGTCCGAGCCGGAGGTGCTGATCATCACCGGCATGTCGGGCGCCGGCCGCTCGCGTGCCGCGGGCGTCCTCGAGGACCTCGACTGGTTCGTGGTCGACAACCTGCCGCCGATGATGATCGTGCCGCTCGTCGACCTCATGACCCGGGCGGGCTCGTCCGTGGAGCGGCTCGCGGTCGTGGTCGACGTGCGCGGGCGGGAGTACTTCGCCGAGCTCACCCGGGTGCTGCAGCACCTGCGCGACGCCGGGGTGAACTACCGGATCCTGTTCCTCGACGCGCGCGACGAGACCCTGGTGCGGCGCTACGAGAGCGTCCGCCGTCCGCACCCCCTCCAGGGCGAGGGCCGGATCCTCGACGGCATCGGCGAGGAGCGCCGCGCGCTCGCGTCGATCGCGGAGCGCGCCGACGTGGTCATCGACACGTCGGAGCTGTCGGTGCACGACCTCGCGCGCGAGGTGCGCGCCGCCATCGCGGACGGCGCCCCCGACGCGTTGCGCGTGAACGTGCTCGCGTTCGGCTTCAAGTACGGCATCCCCCTCGACGCCGACCACGTCGTGGACGTCCGCTTCCTGGCGAACCCGTACTGGATCACCGAGCTGCGTCACCTCACGGGCCGCGACGCCCCGGTGCGGGAGTACGTGCTCGCCCGGCCCGGCGCACGGGACTTCGTGGACCGGTACGTGGCCGCGCTCGAACCCGTCCTCGCCGGCTACCTGGCCGAGGAGAAGCGGTACGTGACGATCGCCGTCGGGTGCACCGGGGGGAAGCACCGCTCGGTCGCGATCGCGGGCGAGATCGCCCAGCGGCTGCGGGAGGCGGGCCAGCGGGTCTCCCTCACGGCCCGCGACCTGGGGAAGGAGTGACGACGCCGGTCGCGAGCCCTGGGGCGCCGGCGGTGACGGCGCTCGGGGGAGGGCACGGCCTGTTCGCGAGCCTGTCCGCACTGCGGCTGATGTCCGACCGGCTCACCGCCGTCGTGACGGTCGCGGACGACGGGGGGTCGTCGGGGCGCCTGCGTGACGAGCTCGACGTGCTGCCGCCCGGCGACCTCCGGATGGCGCTCGCGGCGCTGTGCGACGACTCCGAGTGGGGCCGCACCTGGAGCGACCTGCTGCAGCACCGGTTCGTCTCGGGCGGCAGCCTGGACAAGCACGCCATGGGCAACCTCCTGATCGTCGCGCTGTGGGAGCTGCTCGGCGACACGGTGACGGGGCTCGACTGGGTCGGCCGGCTGCTCGGCGCGCGGGGGCGCGTGCTGCCCATGGCGTCCGTGCCTCTCGTGGTGGAGGCGGACGTGCGTCGCGACGGCGTCGCGACCCTCGACACCGTCGTCGGGCAGAGCCGTGTCGCCGTGTCCGAGGGGCGGATCGAGCAGCTGCGGCTGGTGCCGGCGGACCCGCCGGCGTGCCCGGAGGCGGTGGAGGCGGTCCGCACCGCGGACTGGGTCGTGCTGGGCCCGGGATCCTGGTACTCGTCGGTGCTGGTGCACCTGCTGGTGCCGGAGCTCGCGAGGGCTCTGCTCGAGACCGACGCGCGGGTGTGCGTGACGCTCAACCTGGCCGCCGAGCGTGGCGAGACCCAGGGGCTCACCGCGACGGACCACCTCGAGGCGTTGTCCCGGCACGCGCCCGGGCTGCGCGTGGACGCGGTGCTGGCCGACCCGTCCGCCGTCGAGGACGTCGACGAGCTCGCCGACGCTGCCCAGGCGATGGGTGCGCGGCTGCTCATGCGGCAGGTCCGTCGCGGCGACGGGACGGCGCGCCACGACCCGCTGCGCCTGGCGGCGGCCTATCGCGACGTGTTCGAGGGCGTCTACGGGGACGTGTGACCGGCCCCCGGTGGCACCCCGCCGACGGCTCAGGGTGCTTGCCTCGCGTGGCAGGATGACGCCATGGCGCTGACGGCAGAGGTGAAGGACGAGCTCGCGCGGATCAAGGTGACCCGGACGTCGTGCCGCAAGGCGGAGGTCTCGGCGACGCTGCGGTTCTCCGGCGGGCTGCACATCATCTCGGGCCGGGTAGTGATCGAGGCGGAGCTGGACGACGAGGCGGCCGCGGCGAGGCTGCGGCAGTCGATCACGGAGCTCTACGGGCACACGAGCGACCTGATCGTGGTGCAGGCCGGGGGGCTGCGCAAGAACAACCGGTACGTGGTCCGCGTGGTGCGCGACGGCGAGTCGCTCGCCCGCCAGACGGGCCTGCTGGACTCCCGGGGGCGGCCGGTGCGCGGTCTCGCCCCTGAGGTCGTGTCGGCGGGCGTCGCGGAGGCCGAGGCGGTGTGGCGTGGTGCATTCCTCGCGCACGGGTCGCTCACGGAGCCGGGCCGTTCCATGGCGCTGGAGGTCACGTGCCCCGGGCCCGAGGCGGCGCTCGCGCTGGTCGGCGCCGCGCGGCGCCTGGGCGTGCAGGCGAAGTCGCGAGAGGTGCGGGGCGTGGACCGCGTCGTGGTGCGCGACGGCGAGGCGATCGGGGAGATCCTGCGCCGGATGGGCGCGGTGCGCACCCGCGAGATCTGGGAGGAGCGGCGCGCGCGCCGCGAGGTGCGCGGCACCGCCAACCGGCTCGCGAACTTCGACGACGCGAACCTGCGGCGGTCGGCGCGCGCCGCCGTCGCGGCGGGCGCGCGGGTGCAGCGTGCCTTCGAGATCCTGGGCGAGGACGTGCCCGAGCACCTGCGGCAGGCGGGGGAGCTGCGCCTGGCGCACAAGCAGGCGTCGCTGGAGGAGCTCGGGCAGCTGGCCGACCCGCCGCTGTCCAAGGACGCGGTCGCGGGCCGGATCCGGCGCCTCCTGTCGACGGCGGACAAGCGGGCCATCGACGTCGGGATCCCGGACACCGAGGCCGGCCTGAGCCCGGAGCTGCTCGACCTCTGACGCCGTCCGACGGGCGGCGGACGGGGCGCTCGAGCCACGGCGTCCATATGGTCGGACCACATGTCTCACGAGGCCGTCGAGGGTCAGCGGCACCGCGGTTTCGGGTATAGGCTTATTCCGTCAGGTGACGACGACGTGACCCGAGGCTGACCGCCCGGTGGAAGAACGTCGGGTGGTTCCGGGGTCACGACGTGAATCATCAGCACGCCCCTCGCGGCGTGCGGAAGTCGGCATCAACCGTGTGCGTCGGGATCTCACCGGCGCGCCCTGAGGAGGGCAATCGTGACCATCCGCGTCGGGATCAACGGCTTCGGTCGGATCGGACGGAACTTCTACCGCGCTCTCGTGGAGTCGGGTGCGGACATCGAGGTCGTCGGCGTCAACGACCTGACCGACAACAAGACTCTGGCCCACCTGCTCAAGTACGACACGGTGCTGGGCCGCTTCCCGAAGTCGGTCGACTTCGACGACGAGAACATCATCGTCGACGGCCAGAAGATCCGTGCGCTCGCCGAGCGCGACCCCGCGAACCTCCCCTGGGGCGAGCTGGGCGCGGACATCGTCATCGAGTCCACCGGCTTCTTCACCGACGCCACCAAGGCCAAGGCGCACATCGACGCCGGTGCCAAGAAGGTCATCATCTCCGCCCCGGCGAAGAACGAGGACGCGACCTTCGTCATGGGTGTGAACAACGACCAGTACGACCCGGCCGCGCACCACATCATCTCGAACGCGTCGTGCACCACGAACTGCCTCGCGCCGCTCGCCAAGGCCCTCAACGACTCGATCGGCATCGAGCGTGGCCTCATGACGACGATCCACGCGTACACCGGCGACCAGAACCTGCAGGACGGCCCGCACAAGGACCTCCGCCGCGCCCGCGCCGCCGCGCAGAACATCGTGCCGACCACCACGGGTGCGGCCAAGGCCGTCGCCCTGGTGCTCCCGGAGCTGAAGGGCAAGCTGGACGGCTACGCCCTGCGCGTCCCGGTCATCACCGGCTCGGCCACCGACCTCACCTTCGAGGCTCCGAAGGAGGTCACGGTCGAGGAGGTCAACGCCGCGGTCAAGGCCGCCGCCGAGGGCCCGCTCAAGGGCACGCTGGAGTACGTGGACGACGAGATCGTGTCGTCGGACATCGTCACCAACCCGCACACGAGCATCTTCGACTCGAAGCTGACCAAGGTGATCGGCAACCAGGTCAAGGTCGTCTCGTGGTACGACAACGAGTGGGGCTACTCCAACTCGCTCGTCGCGCTGACCGTCCACGTCGGCGAGAAGCTCTGACGACTCCGGCGCCCGACATCGCTCGAGCGTGAGTCACGACGTCCGCGTGCGCGCGCCGATCCCCGGCCGCGCACGCGGACGTCGTCATGTACGGACCAGATCACCCCGGTCCGGGACGTGCGGACGCAGAGGGTCGCGCCGCACGCACCGGGCCCTGACGGACAGGTGTGCCCCATGAAGACCATCGACACCCTGGGCGAGCTGCGCGGCAAGCGCGTCCTCGTCCGCTCGGACTTCAACGTGCCGCTCGACGGCACCACCATCACGGACGACGGCCGGATCAAGGCCGCGCTGCCCACGCTGAAGCGCCTCACGGACGCCGGCGCGCGCGTCGTCGTGACCGCCCACCTCGGCCGCCCCAAGGGCGAGCCGAACCCCGCCTACTCCCTGGCGCCCGTGGCTGCGCGCCTCGGCGAGCTGCTGGGCCAGGACGTGGCCCTGGCGGGCGACCTGACCGGCCCGTCGGCCCGGGAGACCGTCGCCGCCCTGACCGACGGCCAGGTCGCCCTCCTGGAGAACGTCCGGTTCGACGCCCGTGAGACCTCCAAGGTCGACGCGGAGCGCGAGGAGCTGGCGGGCGAGCTCGCCGCGCTGGCCGACGCCTTCGTCTCCGACGGCTTCGGCGTCGTGCACCGCAAGCAGGCGTCGGTCTACGACGTCGCGAAGCTGCTCCCGGCCGCGGCCGGCGACCTCGTCCTCAAGGAGGTCGAGGCGCTCTCGCGTGCCACGACGGACCCGCAGCGCCCGTACGCCGTCGTCCTGGGCGGCTCGAAGGTCTCCGACAAGCTCGGCGTCATCGAGAACCTCCTGACGAAGGCCGACCGCCTGCTCATCGGCGGCGGCATGGTCTTCACCTTCCTCGCCGCGCAGGGCCACTCCGTGGGCTCGTCGCTGCTCGAGGCCGACCAGGTGGACACCGTCAAGGGCTACCTCGCCCAGGCCGCCGAGTCGGGCGTGGAGATCGTGCTGCCCACCGACATCGTCGCAGCGGACTCGTTCGCCGCCGACGCGCCGCACCGCACCGTGCCTGCCGACCAGATCCCCGACGGCACCATGGGCCTCGACATCGGCCCGGACTCCGGCGCGCTGTTCGCGGCGCGGCTGGCGGACGCGAAGACGGTCGTGTGGAACGGCCCGATGGGCGTGTTCGAGTTCGACGCGTTCGCCGCGGGC
The DNA here is from genome assembly GCA_026934365.1 of Isoptericola sp. QY 916. Taxonomy (GTDB): domain Bacteria; phylum Actinomycetota; class Actinomycetes; order Actinomycetales; family Cellulomonadaceae; genus Isoptericola; species Isoptericola nanjingensis. Next base: position 15,164 of record JADHZE010000076.1, read on the forward strand.
ACCCGCGCGGTCGCGCAGGGCATCGTCGACGCGACCGCGGCGGGCGCGTTCTCGATCGTGGGCGGCGGCGACTCGGCCGCGGCGGTGCGCGTGCTCGGCTTCGACGAGGACGGCTTCAGCCACATCTCCACCGGCGGTGGCGCCAGCCTGGAGCTGCTCGAGGGCAAGGAGCTCCCGGGCCTCGCGGTCCTCGCCGACTGACGCACCGGCGGCGCCGGACGCCGACCGATCCTTCCCACCCAGCACGAGAGAACGAGGAGCCCATCGTGGCCACCACCCGCACGCCCCTGATGGCGGGCAACTGGAAGATGAACCTGGACCACACCGAGGCGATCGCCGCGGTGCAGAAGCTCGCGTGGACGCTCAAGGACGCGAAGCACGACTACGAGGCCGTCGAGGTCGCCGTCCTGGCGCCGTTCACGGACCTGCGCTCGGTGCAGACCCTCGTGGACGCCGACAAGCTCGACGTGCGCTACGGCGCGCAGGACCTGTCGACGCACGCGTCGGGCGCCTACACGGGCGAGGTCTCGGGCCCGATGCTGGCACGCCTGGGCTGCACCTACGTGGCAGTCGGTCACTCCGAGCGTCGCGAGTACCACGCCGAGGACGACGCGCTGGTGAACGCCAAGGTGCGCGCCGCCTTCGAGCACGGCCTCGTGCCCATCCTGTGCGTCGGGGAGGGCCTGGACGTGCGCAAGGCCGGCGAGCAGGTCTCGTACACCCTCGCGCAGGTCGACGCTGCGCTGGCCGACGTGCCGCCGGAGCAGGCCGCGCAGGTCGTCATCGCCTACGAGCCCGTGTGGGCGATCGGCACGGGCGAGGTCGCGACCCCGGAGGACGCGCAGGAGGTCTGCGGCGCGATCCGAGGCCGTCTCGCGGAGCTGTACGACGCGGAGCTCGCCGCGGGCGTGCGCGTGCTGTACGGCGGGTCGGTGAAGTCGGGCAACGTCGCGCAGATCATGGCCCAGGCCGACGTCGACGGCGCGCTGGTCGGTGGCGCGAGCCTCGACCCGGTCGAGTTCGCGAAGATCGCGCGCTACCAGTCGCACGTCGCCTGACGCGACACCTCTACGGCGGGCCCGGACCCGCCCGACGGACGCCTCCCGGGATCGTCACCCGATGGAAACATCGGTGTTCGCCTCGAGAGGCGTCCGTCACTTACTCTTGACCCGGCCGGGACGACGTCCTGGTCGGGTGACGAACAGAAGCCCGCCCCGCGGGACGGACGACGAACGAGGACAGCCGAGGACACCGTGGACGTTTTGCAGATCATCCTTCAGGTTCTCCTGGTGATCACCAGCGCCTTCCTGACCCTGCTCATCCTGATGCACAAGGGCAAGGGCGGCGGTCTGTCCGACATGTTCGGCGGGGGCATCTCGAGCGCCGCCGGGAGCTCCGGCGTCGCGGAGCGCAACCTCAACCGGATTACGGTGAGCTTCGCGCTCGTCTGGTTCGTCGTGATCGTGCTGCTGGGCCTCATCACGAAGGTGAGCTGAGCCGGCACGACCGCGACCGTCGCCGGCCCCGGGCCGGTGAGGGGGGCACCAGGACCGGGCCCGAGCCCGGTCCGACGGTTTCACGAAGATCGTCCGTGGGCGTACGCCCACTGAGTCGAAGGTGAGGACGACAGGACGTGGCTACTGCCGGTCATGCGATCAGGGGCTCGCGCGTCGGCGCGGGTCCGCTGGGAGAGTCCGAGCGCGGCGAGGCGGCACCCCGGATGCGGGTCTCGTACTGGTGCGCGAACGGGCACGAGACGACGCCGAGCTTCTCGGCGAACGAGGACGTCGAGCCTCCGGAGTTCTGGGACTGCCCGCGCTGCGGCTTCCCCGCCGGGCTGGACGCGGCCAACCCGCCGGAGCCGGTGCGGAACGAGCCGTACAAGACGCACCTCGCGTACGTGAAGGAACGGCGCTCCGAGGAGGACGGCGCCGCGCTCCTCGAGGAGGCGCTCGCGACGCTGCGAGCGCGTCGGACGGGGCTGCGCCGGGCGAGCTGACGGAGCAGGGTCGGGCTCCGACCCGAGGGGTGTCCACCTGTCGAGACGGTGGCGTAGTCTGGCCGCATGTTCGAGGAAGGACAGCTCTACGCCCCCGTCACCGAGGACGAGCACGGCGTCACGGTGCACCTCACGGACGACCACCCCGGCGCGAACGACCCGGAGTACCGGCGCCGCCGGGAGGTCATCGCCGGCCCCGCGCTGCGCTGGTCGCCGGGCGACCCCGTGCCCCACGTCGAGTACACGGACGGGGAGAACGAGATCTGGCGCACCGTGTGCGCCGAGCTCGCCCCCAAGCACGAGCGCCTGGCGATCCGCGGATACCTCGAGGGCAAGGAATCCCTGGGCCTGCCGACCGACCGGGTGCCGCAGCTCGACGAGGTGAGCGCCGGCCTGGAGCCGCTCAGCGGCTTCCGCCTGCACCCGGCCGCAGGACTGGTGCCGCTGGACCAGTTCTACGGCTCGCTCGCCGACGGCGTCTTCCACTCCACGCAGTACCTGCGACACGGGTCGCAGCCCTTGTACACCCCCGAGCCGGACATCATCCACGAGGTCGTCGGGCACGGGAACCTGCTCGCGAACCCGGCGATCGCCGACGTGAAGCGACGGGCGGGCGAGGCCGCGCGGCGTTGCGAGACGGCCGAGGGCCTGCAGTTCGTGGCGGACGTCTTCTGGTTCACCATCGAGTTCGGGGTGATGTACGAGGACGGCGAGCTGCGGGCGTACGGCGCGGGCCTGCTGTCGTCGTACGGCGAGATCGAGGAGTTCCGCGGCGCCACGATCCTGCCGCTCGACTTCTACTCGATGGGCACCGTGGAGTACGACATCTCGCACTACCAGCCCACCCTGTTCGCGTGCGACGGGATGAGCGAGCTCACCGAGCGGGTGGGGGAGTTCTTCGCCGAGTTCGACGACGAGACGCCCGCCCGCCTGCTCGCCGACCGGCACCGGTCGGCGAGCTAGCAGGTCAGGCGGCCGGGCTAGCCGCGGCCGCGTCGAGCAGCCACAGCGTGCGCTCGGTGCCGCGGGCCCCGGCCGCCGGGACGTCGGTCACCGCTCCGCCCGCGAGGGC
>JADHZE010000077.1 GCA_026934365.1 Isoptericola sp. QY 916
CCTTCCACGGCTCGGTCTTCGACAGGTGGGTGGCGACGACGGTCAGCGGGCCGTCGGGGGTCGCCACGGCGGCCGCGACGGCGACGCGCGGCTCGTCCACGCCGAGCGGCGGGACGCCCGGCAGGTTGAGGCCGGGCAGCCGCATGGCGTGCCAGGCACGCACCGGGTGCCGGCTCAGCAGCGCGATCCCGTAGCCGGGCGGGGCGGGCAGGCGGCCGTCGTCGCCCGCGGCCGTGCGGGGGGCCCGGCGGCGGCGCCACGCCGGGTCGAGCGACCCGCGGACCGCGGGGACGAAGCGGTGCTCCGGCATCCCGAGCGCCGCGGCGACCCGGTACGCCTGCGCCTCCCCGTCGGACCGCGCCTGGCCGTGGTCCACCTCCTGCAGCGCCACGACGTCGGCGTCCAGCGCGGCCAGCGCCTGCCCGAGCCGGTCGAGGTCCACCTGCCGCCCGTCCACGAGCGCGTGCTGGACGTTCGCCGTCACCAGCCGGATCATCCGCCCTCCGTCCACGCAGTAGTACCAGCCCTGCCGAGGTAGTACGCACCCCCGCGAGGTAGTACCAGCCCTGTCGAGGTAGTACCTGGCCTGCCGAGGTAGTACGAACCCGCACGAGGTAGTGCGAGCCTCCCGCACGACGCGCCGTCTCGCACCCACGACCGCGGCCTCGGCCTCCTGCCCACGACCTCGCGGTAGCCCCTACTACCTCGCGGGAATGCGTACTACCTCGCGAAGGTGCGTACCACCTCGCGAGGGCGGGTTCCACCTCGAAGTCAGAGCGTGCGGTGCCAGGCGACGATGCGGTCGACGGCGCGGGAGACGACGTCGGGCGCGGCGGCGAAGGAGAGGCGCACCCAGTCGCCCCCGCCCACGACGTCGAAGTCCGCGCCGGGGGTGATCGCGACGTCGGCCTCGGCCAGCAGGCGGCGGCAGTAGGTCACCGAGTCGCCGCCGACGGCGTCGCGGAAGCCGGCGACGTTCCCGTACAGGTAGAACGCACCGTCGGCGGGCGCGACGGGGCGCCAGCCGAGCTCGTCCACGCGGTCGAGCAGCGCGGCGCGCGACGCCGCGTACCGGGCCACGTTCTCCGCGGCGGCGGCGTACCCGGCGGGGGAGAACGCCGCGACGCCCGCGTGCTGCGCCAGCGCCGGAGGCGAGAGGGCCACGTTGCCGGCGAGCGCGTCGACCGGCCCGACCAGCTCGTCGGGCAGGACGAGCCAGCCCAGCCGCCAGCCGGTCATGGCCCAGTACTTGGAGAACGAGTTCACCACCACGGCCCCGGCATCCGTGTACATCGCCGCCGTGGCCTGCTGTACATCGGTCGAGTAGGCGATGCCGTGGTAGATCTCGTCGCTGATCAGGCGCACGTCGTGCTCCTCGCACCAGCGCGCCAGCGCGGCCAGCTCGGCGGGCGGGAGCATCGTGCCGGTCGGGTTGGCGGGGGAGGCCACGACCAGGCCGTCCAGCCCGCCCTCGTAGTACGCCTCCATGAGCTGGGAGACGGTGGGCTGGTACCGGGTGTCCGGGCCGCAGTCGAGCTCCACCACCTCGCACCCCAGCGCGGCGAGGATGTTCTTGTACGCCGGGTACCCCGGGCGGGCCAGCGCGACCCGGTCCCCGACGTCGAAGGCCGCGAGGAACGCGAGCAGGAACCCGCCGCTCGACCCGGTCGTCACGGCGATGCGCGCCGGGTCGACGTCGACGTCGTACCAGCGCCGGTAGTGCCCCGCGATCTCGCGGCGCAGCGCGGGCACGCCCATCGACTCCGTGTAGCCGAGGTCCGCGGTGCGCAGCAGCTCCGCCGCCTTCTCCCGCACGACGTCCGAGGCGCCGGTCGACGGCTCGCCCGCGCACAGGTTGAGCACGTCGTGGCCGGCGGCACGCCGCTCGTTGGCGGTGGCCAGCACCTGCATGACGGCGAACGGCGGCACGTGGCTGCGGCGCGAGACCTTCATACGGCCATCATGCCGGGTCCGGTCCCCGCGGCGGTGGCCCGGTCCGCCCCTAGGCTGGGAGCAGCCGACCCGAGGGGGATGCCGATGTTCCGACGACGCCAGGACACGGAGAAGGACCCGGCGCGCCGGGCCGCGCAGTACCAGGTGGACCGGGAGGCGGCCGCCGACGCCGCGGCCGCGGAGGAGGCCGGCGACGCCGCACCCGACGAGGAGGCCGCCGGCGCGGGCCGGGCCAAGCGCCGCATGGACGACCGCGCCCTGTGGGTGGACACCGTCGTCGACCAGGCCATCCGGCGCGGCGAGTTCGACGACCTGCCGCTGGCAGGCAAGCCCATCCCCGGGCTGCGCGGCACGCACGACCCGGACTGGTGGCTCAAGAACCTCGTGGAGCGCGAGCAGATCACCGGCGTCCTCCCGGCGGCGCAGCTGCGCCGCGACGACGCCGAGCTGGACGAGACGCTCGACCGCGAGCCCGAGGAGCGGCGCGTCCGCGATGCCGTCGAGGAGTTCAACGCGCGGGTGATCAACGCCCGCCGGCAGCTCATGGGCGGCCCGCCGGTCGTGACCCCGACGCGCGACGTCGAGCGCGAGGTGCAGCGGTGGCGCGAGCGCCGCCGCGCCCGCGGGATCTTCTGAGGCACCGTGGGTGACGTCGTCGTGGTGTCGGGACCGCCGGGCTCGGGGAAGTCGGCCGTCGGGGCGGCCCTCGCCGACCTGCTCGACCCGTCCGCGCTGCTCGAGGCGGACTGGTTCTTCGGCCGGTGGCGGCGCGGCGCCGTCGACCCCTGGCTCCCGGAGGCGGCGCCCCAGACCGCGCCCGCCGGCCGGGCCGCCCTCGCCGCGACCGTGGAGCTCGCGCGGTCCGACGCCTGGGTGGTCTATGACGGCGTGCTGCACCGCGACGCCGCCCGGGACCTCGCGGCCCGCGCCGCCGCTGCGGGCATCGCCGTGCACCGCGCCGTCCTGCTGCCGCCCGTCGACGTGTGCCTGACCCGCGTGGCCGCACGCACGGGGCACGGCTTCGACGACCCCGACGCCACGCGGGACATGCACGCGGCCTTCGCCGCGGAGGTCCACGGCGCGCAGGCCGACCCGGCGGCCGATCGCGCCGTCCTGCGGGACGACGGCGCCTCGCCGGCCGACCTCGCGTCGCGGGTCCGCGACCTGCTGCACGCCGGGGCGCTGCGGGTGCCCGGCCCGGTCCCGACCGGGGGAGCGTGGCCGTGACCGGGCACGCCGTCCTGCTCGACCTGCAGGGCACGGTCCACGAGGGCGACCGCCTGGTCCCCGGTGCCGACGCGGCGGTCGCGGCGCTGCGCGACGCGGGGCACGCCGTCCGCTTCGTCACCAACACGGACTCCCAGGACTCGGCGTCGATCGTCGCGCGGCTGCGGGGGATGGGTCTCGGCCTGGACGCGGACGAGCTGTTCACCCCGGTGGACGCCGCCGTCGCCGACCTCGAGGGCACCGGCGCGCGGGTGCACGCGCTCGCCACCTCCGCCGTCCGCGACCAGCTCGCCGCGCGCCTCGACGTCGTCGGGCCGGAGGACGACCCGACGCACGTGCTCGTGGGCGACGTCCACGACGTGCTCGACTACCCGGCCCTGGATGCCGCCTTCCGCGCCGTCCTGGGCGGCGCGGAGCTGCTGGCGCTGCAGCACGGGCGCTGGTTCCTGCGCGGCGGCCGGCCCGCGCTCGACACCGGGTCGGTGGTCGCCGCGATCGAGCACGGCGCCGAGGTGGCGGCGCGCACGCTGGGCAAGCCGAGCACGGAGTTCCTGCGGCTCGCGCTGAGCACCGTCAGCCCGGCGCCGGAGCCCGGGCGCACGTGGGTGGTGGGCGACGACCGCTCGTCGGACGTCGCGATGGGCCGTGCCGCGGGCGTCCGCACGGTGCTGGTGCGCACGGGCAAGTTCGCCCGCCAGGCCGACGACGGCTCGCTGCCGCGGCCCGAGCATGTGCTGGACGACGTCACGGCGCTGCCGGAGCTGCTCCGCCGGGCGTGAGGGCGCCGGGCACGAGCGTCGGCCCCGGCGGTTACCGTGGCGCCGTGACGACGCCCCACGACCCGACCCTCACCGCCGCCTGCCTGGCCTCCCGTGCGGCCGCGGCGCTGGCCGTGACGCGGCGGCCGACGACGGTCGACGGCCTGGTGGCCGGTGACCCCGGCACGGTGGTGCGCGGCGTCGCCGTGACGACGCTGGCCACGCTCGAGGTGCTGGAGCGCGCCGTCGCTGCGGGCGCGAACGTCGTCGTCACGCACGAGCCGCCCGACTACGACCACACGGGCGCCTCGGTGCCCGACCTGGAGGCGGAGGGCGACCCCGTGCTCGCCGCCAAGCGCGCGTTCGTGGCCGAGCACGGCCTCGTCCTGTGGCGCGCGCACGACGCCTGGCACGACCGGCGCCCGGACGGCGTCGACGAGGGCGCGGCCCGCGCGCTGGGCTGGTCGCTCGACCCCGCCGCCGAGGGAGCATCGGTGTGCGACGTCGGCCCGACGACGCTGGGGGCCCTGGCCACGCACGTCGCGACGGCGCTCGGCTCGCGCACGGCCCGCTTCGTGGGCGACCCCGACCAGCCGGTGCGCCGCGTGGGCCTGGACCTGGGGTTCCGCGGCTTCGCGCGCAACCGCGCGCTGCTGCGCCGCGCCGACGTGGACGCCGTCGTCGTGGGGGAGGCCCACGAGTGGGAGACCCAGTCGTACGCCGTGGACGCCGCGCACCTCGGCACGACCGGTCGGGGCGCGCCGAAGGGGCTGGTCGTGGCCGGGCACGTGCCGGCCGAGCAGGCGGGGATGGCGTTCTTCGCCGACTGGCTGCGCGACGTCGTGCCGGAGGTGCCGGTGACGTTCCTGCCCGCGCCGGACCTCGCCCGCCCGGCCGAGGTTCACTCCACGTAGGCGAGCGCGTCGATCTCGACGAGCATCTCCTCGCGGGGCAGGCCGACCATGACGGTGGTGCGCGACGGCAGCACGGCGTCCGGGCCGAGCCGCTCGGTGAGGAACGCGCCGTACGCGTCGTTCATGGCACCGAAGTCGTCGCGGGTCGTGAGGTAGACGCGCAGCATGACGACGTCCGCCATCGTGCCGCCGCCGGCCTGGACGATCGCCTCGACGTTCTGCAGCGTGCGCGTCGTCTGCGCGGCGACGTCGCCCGGGTAGAGGTACTCGTTGGTCGCAGGGTCCACGGGGCCCTGCCCGGAGACCTGCAGCAGGTTGCCGACCCGCACGCCCTGGTGGAACGTGTGGGCCGGGGCGGGGGCCTGGTCGGTGGAGATCGCGGTCTTCGAGGTCTGCTCAGCCATTGGCTCGTCCTTTCGGGGGTGGTACGGCCGCTCTGGACCCGGCGTGCATTTCAGCGGCGTGTGCGGCATCGTCGCACCGTCGACGGGGGAACGAGGAGGGCCTGACGATGGACGGTACCGGAGCCCAGGACACCTGTCGGATCGACCGCGAGAAGGTCGCCGCCCGGGAGGGCGAGCGCGTCGGCCGGTGGCACAAGGCGATCCCGCCCGAGCTGTGGGGGCTGACCGTCGCGGAGGTCCGCGAGCGCCGCCCGCGCCTGTCGCAGCTGCCGACCCCGCTGCTCACGCTGTCCCGGTCCGCGCTCGACACCAACCTCCGCGTGATGGCCGACTGGTGCGCGGAGCGCGGCCTCGACCTCGCCCCGCACGGCAAGACGACGATGGCGCCACAGCTGTGGGCCGAGCAGGTCGATTCCGGGGCGTGGGCGATCACGGTCGCGAACCCGTTCCAGCTGGGCGTGGCCCTCGAGTTCGGCGTGAGTCGCGTGATGGTCGCGAACAGCGTGATCTCGCCGCTGGCGCTGCGCTGGATCGCGGACGAGCTGGCCGCCGACCGGGACCTGCGGGTGCTCGTCTGGGCGGACTCGCCGGTCGCGGTGGACCTCATGCACGACGCGCTGGCGGCGCACGTCGAGGCCTCGGGCTCGCGCCCGCCGATCGACGTGCTCGTCGAGCGCGGCGGCGCGGGCGGCCGCACGGGCGCCCGGGACCTGGACACGGCGCTGGCGGCGGCGGAGCGTGTGGTCGCGTCGCCGCACCTGCGCCTGGCCGGCGTCGGGGGGTACGAGGGCGCACTGGCGCACGACTCGGACGCCCACAGCCGGGACGTGGTGCGCGGCTACCTGCGCGACATGGTCGAGGTGCACGAGCGCCTGGCGGCCGACGGGCGCTACGAGGTGGAGGTGCCCGTCGTGACGGCGGGCGGCAGCGCGTACTTCGACGTCGTCGACGAGGTCATGGCGCCGCTGGTCGCGACGGGCACGCGCGTGGTGCTGCGCAGCGGCGCCTACATCGTGCACGACGACGGCTTCTACCGGCACGTCTCCCCGCTGGGCGAGGAGCCGCGCAGCGGCGGGCCGAGGTTCCGCAGCGCGATGCACGGGTGGGTGCGCGTGAGCTCGCAGCCCGAGCCGGGCCTCGCACTGTTCGACGCCGGCAAGCGCGACCTGCCGTTCGACGAAGGGTTGCCCGAGGTCCAGCTGCGCCGCCCGCGCGCAGCCGGCGAGGAGTCCGCAGCCGTCCCCGGCGTCCAGGTCACCGCGCTCAACGACCAGCACGGCTTCCTGCGCTGGGACGCCACGGCCGACGTCGACCTGCGCATCGGCGACGAGCTGCGGCTGGGTCTGTCGCACCCGTGCACGGCGATGGACAAGTGGACCCTCGTGCCGGTGGTGGACGACGCCGACACGGCCGACCCGGTCGTCGTCGACCTCGTCCGGACCTGGTTCTGAGGGGCAGCGGCATGGCCGCCGACCTGCTGATCCGCGACGCGCTGGTGCTCGACGGCACGGGCGCACCGGGCGTCGTCGCCGACGTCGCCGTGACCGACGGGCGCGTCACGGCCGTCGACGACGGCCGCTCCGACGCCCGCGCGGCGGGCGCCCACCGCGCGGTGGACGCCGGGGGCCGCGCGCTGACGCCCGGCTTCATCGACATGCACGCGCACTCCGACGTGCAGATCCTCGCGAACCCGGACCACACCGCGAAGGTGAGCCAGGGCGTCACGCTGGAGGTGCTGGGCCAGGACGGCCTGTCCTTCGCGCCCGTGGACGAGCGCACGCGCACCGCGATCCGCGCCCAGATCGCGGGCTGGAACGACGACCCGCCGGGCTTCGCCTGGGACTGGGAGTCCGTGGCCGGCTACCTCGACCGCCTGGACCGCGGGATCGCGTGCCACGCCGCCTACCTGGTGCCGCAGGGCACGCTGCGGCACCTCGTCGTCGGGCCGGACGAGCGCTCGGCGACGCCCGTGGAGGTCGCCCGGATGGGCGAGCTTCTCGCCCAGGGGATGCGCGAGGGCGCGCTGGGCATGAGCAGCGGCCTCACGTACACGCCGGGCATGTACGCCGACGACGACGAGCTCGCCGCGCTGCTGCGCGTCGTCGCCGCGCACGACGGCTACTACAGCCCCCACCACCGGTCGTACGGCAAGGGCGCGCTCGAGGCGTACGCCGAGATGATCGACCTGTCCCGAGCGACGGGCTGCGCGCTGCACCTCACGCACGCGACGATGAACTTCGCGCCCAACAAGGGCCGCGCGGGCGAGCTGCTCGCCCTGATCGACGCGGCGCTGGGCGACGGCGTCGACATCACGCTCGACACGTACCCGTACCTGCCGGGCTCGACGACGCTCAGCGCGATCCTGCCGAGCTGGTCGTTCTCGGGCGGCACGGACGCGCTGCTCGCGCGGCTGGCGGACCCCGCCGACCGCGAGCGCATCGTGGACGAGCTGGAGCACGTCGGCACCGACGGCTGCCACGGCTGCGTCGCGGAGTGGGACACGATCGAGATCAGCGGCGTGCAGAACCCGGCGCTGGCCGGCCGCGTGGGCCGCACCGTCGAGGCGATCGCCCGCGACGAGGGCCGCGCGCCGGGCGACGTGTTCGTGGAGCAGCTGATCGCCGACCGGCTCGGCACGACGATCCTGCAGCACGTGGGCCACGAGGAGAACGTGCGCGCGATCATGCAGCACCGCACCCACACCGGGGGCTCGGACGCGATCCTCGTGGGCGGCCGCCCGCACCCGCGCGCGTGGGGCACCTTCCCGCGCTACCTCGCACGGTACGTGCGCGAGCTCGGCATCCTCACGCTCGAGGACTGCGTGCACCACCTCACGGGCCGCCCCGCGGCGCGGCTGAGGCTGGTCGACCGCGGCCTGGTCCGCCCCGGCTACGCCGCGGACCTCGTGCTGCTCGACCCCGACACCGTCCAGGACGCGGCCACGTTCGAGGACCCGCGCCAGCAGGCGACGGGCATCGACCTGGTCCTGGTCGACGGCGTCGCCGTCATCGACGACGGCGCACGCACCGACGCCCTCCCCGGCCACGCGCTGCGACGCACCGGGAGCGGCACCCGCTGAGACAGGAGGAACCCGATGCACGCGCTGCTGCAGGCCGCGGGGGACGACGACGACACGCTCGCGCTGATCAACCAGCCGTGGTCGGAGCACGACACGCAGGTGCTGGTGGTCACCGCCATCGGCATCGCCGTGGTGGTGCTCCTCATCACGATGCTCAAGATGCACGGCTTCCTGGCCCTGACCATCGGGTCGCTGTTCGTGGCGATCGGGTCCGGCATCCCGCTCGGCGACGTCGCCGGGGTGTTCGAGACCGGCGTCGGGGACGTGCTGGGCACCGTGGGCGTGCTGGTGGTGCTGGGCGCCATGCTCGGCAAGCTGCTCGCCGACTCCGGGGGAGCGGACGAGATCGTCGACAAGATCTTCCGCGGCAGCACCGGGAGCCTGCCGTGGCGGATGGCGCTCATCGCGTTCCTCATCGGCATCCCGATGTTCTTCGAGGTCGGGCTCGTCCTCCTGATCCCGGTGATCATGCTGGCCGTCCGGCGCTCGGGCCTGCCGGCGATGCTGCTGGCCATGCCGGCGCTGGCCGGGCTGTCGGTGCTGCACGGCTTCGTGCCGCCGCACCCCGGGCCGCTGGCCGCCATCGGCAACCTCGGCGCCGACGTCGGCATCACCATGGCGCTCGGCCTGCTCATCGCCGTGCCCACCGTGATCATCGCCGGCCCGGTGTGGGGCCGGTTCGCGGCGAGGCTGGTCCCGATCGGCGCGCAGGGCGGCGGCGGGGGCATCGTCGCCGAGGAGGCGGGCGGCTCCGGGGAGCCGGGCACGGTCAAGACCCGCAACCCCACCTTCGTGCTCACCCTGGTGACCATCCTCAGCCCGGTGATCCTCATGCTGGTGCGCGCGGGCGTCGAGGTCTGGGCCAGCCCGGACTCGTGGTTCTTCCCGTTCGTGTCGTTCATCGGCGAGCCGCTGGTGGCGCTGCTCATCGCCGTCCTGCTCGCGATGATCACGTTCGGCACCAGCGTCGGGTTCTCGCTCGGCACGCTCGGCTCGAAGATGACGGAGAGCCTCAAGCCCATCGCGAGCGCCACGATGATCGTCGGTGCCGGCGGCGGCTTCAAGGCCGTGCTGGTCGAGGGCGGCACGGGCATCGCCATCGGCAAGGCCGCCGTCGCGATGAGCCTGTCCATCCTGCTGCTCGGCTGGCTGATCGCCGTGCTGGTGCGCATCGCGACCGGGTCCGCGACGGTCGCGATCGTCACCGCGTCGGGCATCGTCGCGCCGCTCGCCACGGGCCTGACACCGACGCACCTCGCGCTCCTCGTGCTGGCCATCGGCGCGGGCTCGCTCATCCTGTCGCACGTCAACGACGCCGGGTTCTGGCTGGTCAAGGAGTACTTCGGCATGACCGTCGGCCAGACGCTCAAGACCTGGACGGTGATGGAGACGATCATCGCCGTCCTCGGACTGGTCTTCACCTGGCTGCTCTGGCTCGTGGTGTAGCCGGTCGTCCGGCTCGGCCCGGTCGCGCGGGCGGGCCGAGTTCCTTACCTTCGGGTCGTGGAGCAGGCCGGCACGAGCAGCGCGTGGGAGCCCGACGCGCTGCCCGGCTTCGAGCGGCTGACCCTGCCGCTGGAGCCGGACTTCGAGGGCGACGTCGTCGCGACGCTGGTACGGAGGGCCGTCGAGCCCGGCGTCGCGACGTCCGACCCGCCCGCCGGCGACACCGGGCGGGACGCGGGCATCGACGTCCTGTACGTGCACGGCTGGGTGGACTACTTCTTCCAGACCCACCTCGCGGCGTTCTGGGAGCGGCAGGGCGCGCGGTTCTACGCCCTCGACCTGCGCAAGTACGGCCGCAGCCTGCGCGAGCACCAGACGCCGGGCTTCGTCACCGCGCTGGCGACGTACGACGAGGACATCGAGGCCGCGCTGGCCGTGCTCGGCCACGGCCCGAAGCCGTCGTCGGGCCGCCGGCTGGTGCTCATGGGCCACTCGACGGGCGGGCTGGTGCTCAGCCTGTGGGTGTCGCACCGGCCGGGCCGCGCGGACGCGCTGGTGCTCAACAGCCCGTGGCTCGAGTTCCAGACCCGCAGCGTGGGCCGGTGGATGCTGGAGCCGGGCCTGCGCGCCCAGGCCGCGCTCGCGCCGCGCAGCCACCTCGTGAACGTGGACCTCGGGTTCTACACCCGCAGCGTGTCCCGGCGGTTCGACGGCGCGTGGGACATCGACCCGGCCTGGCGGCCCGACACGGGCTGGCGCACCACCCCGGCGTGGCTGTCCGCGATCTTCCAGGGGCAGGAGCGCGTGTCCCGCGGGCTCGGCATCGACGTCCCGGTGCTGGTGCTGCTGTCCGCCCGCTCGACGGCGCCCGTGCGGTGGAGCCCCGAGATGATGACCACCGACTCCGTGCTCGAGGTGGGCGGCGTCGCGCGCCGGGTGCCCGCACTGGGCAGCCTCGTCACGCTGGTGCGCATCGACGGCGCCATGCACGACGTCACGCTCTCCGCCCCCGCCGTCCGCGACGTCGTCTGGCGCGAGATCTCCCGCTGGGTCGGCGCCTACGTGCCCGCCGCGGCGCCGGCGGCCGAGCCGGAACCGCAGGGCGTGGCCGCCTGGTGGCGCCGCGCCTTCGGCCGCGGCCGCCCGTCCCGGCGGGCGGTCACAGCGCCCGCACCAGCTCGACCTCCTCGCCCTGCTCGAGGACGAAGCGCTCGCCCGACGGCGTGAACCCGAGCTTGCGGTAGGCGGCCTGGGCGCGCGGGTTGTCGACGTGCACGCACAGTCGCGCCCGCTCGACGCCGCGGTTCCGCGCCCAGTCCTGGGCGCCGTCGAACAGCCGCGCCAGCAGGCCGGCGCCGCGGTGCTCGGGCCGGACGAACACGCCCACCAGGTGCACCTGCCGCTGCGTGACCGGCCCGCCCAGGACGTCGGTGCCGCCCGGCTCCTCGACCAGGCCGGTCGTCGTGCCGACCCAGCGCCCGTCGGCGTCGACGGCGACGAACGCCGCCACCGCGTCGCTCGTCGCGTTGCCGCGCGCCCGCTCCTGCCAGAACGTGTCCGGCCGCGCGGCCGCGACGTCGTGCGTCTCGAGGAACGCCACCGGGGCCGCCGGGTCCTGGAGCGCCGCCAGGCGCAGGTCGCGGGTCTCGCGCCACTCGTCCTCCCGGGCGCGACGGACGGTGAGCAGGGCGGGCGGGGTCGTCATGAGCCGATCCTGTCACCTCGGGACCCGGCAGGGCCGCCACCCCGCGAGGCAGGACCCGACACGCCGAGGTGGTGCAGGATCTGCCGAGGTAGTACGGAACCCACCGAGGTAGTACGGAGACTCGCGAGGTAGTCAGGGTCTCCTGCTACCTCACGCGTCAGGACGCGCCGAGGACGCGCGCGCGGACGTGCGCGACGACGCCGTCGGCGGCGGCCTCGACCTCCGCCAGGGTGGTCTCGAAGCCGGACTCGTCGCCGTACCAGGGGTCGTCGACGTCGAGCAGGTGCTCGTCACCGCCCGGCTCGACGACGGGGGCGTCGGGGTCGAACGACCGGTACAGGCGGATCTCGGCGAGGCCGGCGGACCCCGCCGCGCCGTCCGCGAGGCGGCGCAGGCGGCGCGCGTGCTGTGCGGTCATGGGCAGGACCAGGTCGTGGTCGGCGAGGTCCGCGGGGGTGACCTGGCGGGCGCGGTGGCCGTCGCCCGTCGGGTAGCCGTGCGCGGCCAGCGTGCGGCGCGCGCGGCCGTCCACGGGGTTGCCGTGCTCCTCGTCGCTCACGCCCGAGGAGTCCACGACCACGCGGTCGCCGAGCCCGGCGGCCTCGAGCCGGTCGCGCAGCACGATCTCGGCCATGGGGGAGCGGCAGATGTTGCCGGTGCAGACGGTCATCACGCGGTACGGGGTGGCGGTCACCGGCCCATTCTCACCTCTCGCCGAGCCCCGCCCCTGATCCGTGCCTACCGTGAGGCATGGCGAGATGGGCGGCGGACGGGCTGATCGCCGTGACCGGCGCGAGCGGGCGGCTCGGGTCACGACTGGCGTTCCGGCTCGCGGCGGAGGGCGCGCGGCAGCGGCTGGTCGTGCGGGACCCGGCGCGCGCGCCGCGGCTCAGCGACGGCCGGGCGCTGCCGGTGTCGGAGGTCGCCGTCGCCGACGGCTTCCACGACGCCGACGCGATGCGGGCCGCGTTCGACGGCGTGCGCACCGTGTTCCTGGTGAGCGCGCGCGAGGCCCCCGACCGCGTCGCGCAGCACGTCGCGACGATCGACGCCGCCGCGGCGGCCGGCGTCGAGCGGGTGGTCTACACGTCGTTCGCGGGCGCGGCGCCCGACGCCGTGTTCACGTTCGCCCGCGACCACTGGCACACGGAGCAGCACCTCGCCGACGTCGCCGCGCGCACCGGGCTGCGCTGGACGGTGCTGCGCGACAACCTCTACTTCCACGCGCTGAGCACGTTCGTCGGGCACGACGGGGTGATCCGCGGCCCGGCGGCGGACGGGCGCGTGGCAGCCGTGTCGCACGACGATGTAGCGGACGTCGCGACCGCCGTCATCCTCGACGAGCGGCCCGCCCGCCACGACGGCGCCACCTACGAGGTCACCGGGCCGCAGGCGCTCACCCTCGACGAGGTCGCGGCGACGCTCGGCCGCGCCGCCGGCCGCGACGTCACCTACCACCCCGAGACCGAGGAGGAGGCGTACGCCTCCCGGGCCGGGTACGGGGCGGAGCCGTTCGAGCTCGACGGGTGGGTCACGTCGTACACCGCCATCGCCGCGGGCGAGCTGGCGCACGTCTCCGACGACGTCGGCCGGCTCGTCGGCCGGCCCGCGCGCTCGCTCGCCCAGTGGCTCGACGACTACCCGGGCGAGTGGGCGCACCTGCGGCGCGCCTGATCCCGGTCGTCTCGTGCTGCGGAGTTCACCCTGAGGAAAACCCTTGGCCTCCCTCGCCGGGCGGGCGTAGCGTCGTCGGCACATGAGAAAGGAGGTGATCGGAGAAGTGAAGACTCTTCGGACCCATGAGGTGGTCGCGCGCTAGTCGCGTGCGCCCTTGAGCGTTTCGCGCTGTCGGCCTGACGACCTGATCACTCGTCGGACCGTTCGGCGCACGGGACGGGTAGCGAGTTCCTCGCGACCACCGGATCCCGCGGGTGCCGTGCCCTCGTCCAGCACGGCAGGAGGTTCGACCTCCGGCCCGCGGGCTCTTTGCTGTCCGGGGGGAGGAGTCGTCCTGGGCGGTCGTCAGACCAGCATCGCCGCGCGGCGCTCCCGCAGCAGGCGCCGTTCCGCCTGGGCGACGAGCTGGTCCGTGTCGGCGGCACCGGCCACCGACCACGCGGCGGCCGAGTGCAGCGCCGGCCACGCCACGCCGTCGAGCCCGCCCTCCAGCCCTCCGGACGGCGCGGCGACCTGCGCGAGCAGGTGCTGGCGCAGGGCGTCCGCGGAGGCCGCGGCCTGGATGTCGTCCATCGCCGGCAACGTCGCCAGGACGGCGAAGCCGTCGCCCTCCACACGACCCGCCTCGCAGCCGGCGGGCAGCGCCGCCCCGATCCGCGCCGCGAGCTCCCCGAGCACCGCGTCCCCGGTGTCCTGCCCGTGGTCGGCGTTGAGCCTCGCCATGCCCCGCACGTCGAGCAGCACCAGC
Source organism: Isoptericola sp. QY 916 (assembly GCA_026934365.1). Taxonomy (GTDB): domain Bacteria; phylum Actinomycetota; class Actinomycetes; order Actinomycetales; family Cellulomonadaceae; genus Isoptericola; species Isoptericola nanjingensis. Next base: position 13,912 of record JADHZE010000077.1, read on the forward strand.
ACCACACGGGTCGCACCGCCGCGCACGAGCGCGCAGCGGTGCCGCAGCGCGTACCAGGTGGCGGCGCGCCCCGGCAGGCGGGTCAACGGGTCGTGGGTGGAACGCTCGGCCAGCTCGGCGACGACGGCGCGCATCACGTCGGCCGTGCTCGCCGCGCCCCAGCCCGACGGCCCGCTCACCAGGACGTCGTCGTACCGCCGGTCCGCGGTGCGGGCCATCGCGAGCGTCGCGACGTCCGCCAGCGCCGTGCCGGGCTCGACGACGAGGGGCGACCAGTCCGCGACCGCCCCGGTCGGGCGCCGCTCCAGGACCGCGCGCCCGTACCCGAGGCGCCCGGTGAGCGCCGCCGTGAGGCCGGCCCGCGTGACGATGCCGGTGCGGGCGGGCTCCGTGTCGTCCTGCACCGCGACCGATCCCACCTCCGGACGCCGGAAGATCACCTCGAGCTGCCCGACGGGCAGCGTGGAACCCACCACCAGCACCGGCTGCGCCAGCGCCGCGACCGACCCCACGCGCGCCGTCCGGCGGGGGGCGACGTGGCGGGCCAGGCGGGCGATCTCGTCGTGCACAAGCGGAAGTATGGCCACCCGGTGACCCGGTCAGAGGCGCTCCGCGGAGATGTTCGCCGAGCGTTCGCCGGCCGTTCAGCCGGGGCCTCGGAAGCGGCCTCGAAACTTGGGAGCGCGACCACGCAGCGCCCACGATCGCCCGTCCCTAGAGTGTCGCGAGGGTACGCGATGTCTGTGATGTCTCGGGGGCGACACATGCGAAGGACGAGCACGGCGGTCGGGCGCAGGACGACGAGCGGCCTGCTGGCCGCCGCGCTCGCGCTGGGCGGGCTGGTGGGCCTCGGTGCGCAGACGGCGACGGCACCGCCCGCGTCCGCCGCGGCGGACGGGTACGTCAACCCGTTCTCCTCCTCCGGCGGCTTCACCGTGTACGCGCAGCGCGACGCGATCGTCGGTAACCAGGAGCTCGAGGGCTCGCTGGCCGCAGGGCGGAACCTCACGGACACCACGGCCGCGCAGTGGGCCGTGATCCACGTGGCCGCGGGCACCGCCGACTACACGATCCCCACCGTCGACGGCGACCCGACGCGTCTCCTCATCGGCCGGTTCGACCCGGACGAGGCGCGCAACGTCGGGCAGGTCAACATCACCAGCCGCGGCGCGACCACGCCGGAGAACGTCGGCACCCTCAAGACGGTGGACCGCGACCTCGGGCCGTACGACACGTCGGCCCGGGGCGAGGGGTGGGTGCGCGAGTCGGAGCAGGGGTCCAACCCCCCGCTCATCGACGCGACCGCCCAGACCTTCCCCGCCGATGCCGAGCCGCCCACAGGCGGCAACACCTCGATCTTCACCGAGCAGACCGGCGACACGCAGGATGTCGTCGCGGGGTACGTGCAGGCGAACCAGGACGCCAGCCTCGACGACACCACCGAGTGCCTTGCGACGATCACCGACCCGGGCGGCCACGACGTGAACCACGTGACCGTCGCCGAGGACGACGGCGAACGCAAGGTGCTGTCCACGCTCGCCGCCGACCGGCCCAACGTGGTGCCGTACGAGGACATCGCGGGTGCCGACCTGCTCCAGTTCTCCCCGGGCAGCGCCGTGCCCGGCCAGCAGAACCCCCTGATCATCCGCGTCCCTGCGGGGACGACAGACGTGCAGGGGCTGCGGGTGGACCCGCAGGGCCAGTACTCCCCGTACATCCTGTGGGACCTGTCTGCGGTCACGGGTGACGTGACCGTCGCGCACACCGGCGAGCGGATCGACGGGTCGATCTTCGCCCCGAACGCGAACGTCACCGTGGACGCGGCGCCCCTCGACGGCCAGATCATCGGGCAGGACGTCACCCTGCTGGGCGGCGAGGTGCACTCGTTCCTCTTCGCGAGCACCATCCCCTGCGGCGAGCCGCGCGGCACGTTCGAGGTGGACAAGGAGCTCGACGGCATCGCCGCGGGTGACCTGCCTGAAGGCACCACCTTCGCGGTCGACTGGACCGCGACGTCGCCCGACGGCGAGGTGCTCGACACCGGGACGCTCGAGCTGCCCGCCGACGGCTCGCCCGTGCGCCCGACGGCGGTGGACGGCACCACGCAGACGTTTCCCGTCGGGACGGTGATCACGTTCGAGGAGCAGACGCCGGACGACGTGCCCGGCTGGGAGTGGGGGGCGCCGTCCGTGGCCCCGAACCCGGTGACCATCACCGCGGACGGCGACGGCGTCGTGGCCGCGACGGTGACGAACACCGCGGAGCGCACGACCGGCACCTTCGAGGTCGCCAAGACCGCGTCGGACGGCACCGAGGACCCGCCGACGGTGCCCGAGGGCACCACCATCACGGTCCGGTGGGAGGCGGAGTTCCCCGGGGGTGGCGTGGGCACGGCCTCCGGCACCATCGAGCTGGTGGCGAACGCGGACGGCACCTTTACGCCGCAGGGCCCGGTGGACGACCAGGGGGACCCGGTGACCTTCCCGGTGGGCACCGTGATCCGCCTCGTGGAGGTCGACGCCGGCGCGGCGCCGGACGGCTACGACTGGGGCGACCCCACGTGGAGCCCGGGCCAGGAGTTCACCATCGAGCGCGGTGGCGAGGCCGTCACGGTCGATCTCGCGAACCTGCTGGTGCCCGAGTCGGGGACGGCGTCGTTCAGCGTCGTCAAGGTGCTCGACCTGGACGCGCCGGTCGACCCGGAACCGCAGTTCTCGATCGCCTACACGTTCGACCCGCCGGGCGGTCCGCGCGAGGCCCGGCAGCGGGAGATCGCCGTCGGCGACCCCATCACGATCGACACCCTGCTCGACGGCGAGCCCATCCCCGCCGGCAGCACGGTGTGGGTGCAGGAGCCCGAGCCGACGGGCGACGACGGCATCACGTGGGAGGACCCGGTGCTCACCGCGAACGGGGAGCCGCTCACCGACCCGGACGAGGACGGCTTCTACCCGATCGAGCTGACGGGTGACGAGACCGTCGCGCTCGAGGTGTCCAACGTCGGGCAGGTGGCGACCGGCACGTTCGAGCTGTCCAAGACGCTCGACGGTCCGCAGGCCGAGGACGTGCCCGAGGGCACGGAGTTCACGGTGGGGTGGACGGCGACCTATGTCGACGGCACCACGACCAGCGGCTCCACCACCCTCGCCCCGGACGGCGAGCCGGTGGCCCCGATGGACGCCGACGGCGACCCGCTCGACTTCCCCGTCGGCACCACGGTCACCTTCGACGAGGCGGACCTGCCCGACCTCCCCGGCTGGGACTGGGGCGAGCCCACGATCACGCCGGCAGAGATCACGGTGGGTGATGGTGAGACCGCCGAGGTCGTCGTCACCAACTCCGCCACGGTGGAGCACGGCACGTTCGAGGTCTCGAAGGCCCTCGAGGGCGCCGACCCGGGCGACGTGAGCGGCGACGGGTTCACCGTGCCGTGGACCGCCACCCTGCCCGACGGCAGCACCGACGAGGGGGTGCTCACCGTGCCGGCCGACGGTTCCGCCGTCGGCCCGGACCGCGAGTTCCCGGTGGGGACGACGGTGCACGTCACCGAGGACCCGCCCTCCGACGCGATGCTGCCCGACGGCTGGACCTGGGCCGTCCCGACCTGGTCCCCGGGCAGCAGCGTGACGATCGACGAGGGCACCGGCACCACGGCCTTCACGGTGACGAACTCGGCCGTCCCCATCACGACCCTGCGGGTGGAGAAGCTGGTCGAGGGCGCGGACCTGCCCGACGGCACCCGCTTCCCGGTCGAGTACCGCGTGGATGACGGCCCCGTCCAGGAGGGCGACCTCGTGCTCGGCGACCCGTTCGTGGCGGACGACGTCCCGCTGGGCACCACGGTCGAGATCCGCGAGGCCGACCCGCCCGCCGTCGACGGCAGCACGTGGGCCGCGCCGCGCTGGGCGATCAACGGGCAGACGCTCGAGCCCGACGACGACGGCTGGGTGGTGATCCACGCGAACGACGAGCGGCTCAACGCCGTCACGCTGACGAACACGGCCCGCCCGACGACGCCGGGTGGCCAGCTGCCGGAGACGGGGTTCGGCGGCGGCACGCTCCCGCTGCTGGCCCTCGGGCTGCTGCTCCTCGGCATCGCCGTCCGGCTCGTGGCGCGCACGCTCCGGGCCTGACGGGTGAGGATCGTCCCGTGACTCCCGAGCCGGAGGGCGTGCCCGACGTCGCGGCGCTCCGGCGCGGCGCCCACGAGCGCGCCGTCGCCCGCCCGCGGCGGCCGTTCGCG
>JADHZE010000078.1 GCA_026934365.1 Isoptericola sp. QY 916
CCCCGCGCCGGGGCGCGGCCGTCCGCCCGCGGGACTCCCAGCATGGCCGCGGCCGCCGCGAGCACGACCGCGGCCTGGCACCACAGCAGCGGCTCCGCGCCCCACGCCACGACCAGCCACGCTCCCAGGGGCGGCGCGAAGATCATCGACACCCGGTGCGCGAGGTCCTGCCACGCGAGCCACCGGGCGGCCGTCGCGCCGCCCGCGGAGCCCGCGGAGCCCGCCTCAGCATCACGGCGTCCAGCATCCGCGAGGTCGGCGACGAGCGCGCGCTCCGCAGGGCCGAGCAGCGCGGCGGCGACGCCGGTCACGAGGCCGGACGTGCACAGGCTGACCGCTCCCACGTGTCCGACGAGCGCCGCGACCGGCACGATCGCGAGCCCCGCGACCTGCACCAGCATGACGACGGCGAGCGCCCGCCCGGACACGAGCCGCTCGCGCAGGCCGCGACCCCACCAGCCGACCGTCAGCAGCGGCAGCCCCGACATGCCGCCGACGAGGCCGGTGGCCCACGCCTCCCCCGTCTCGGCGAGCGCCACGAGCGGCAGAGCGACGGCCGTGATCCGCGCACCCACCCAGGTGACGAAGGTGATCGCGGTGAGGATCAGCAGGGGACGGCGCATGCCTCGATCCTCGGCGGCCGAGGCCGACGCCGGTAGACGGCGTCGCGGGCAACTCGCTCATACGCTGGAGGCATGACCTCCCGTCTGACGGTGGACGACCTGCAGCTCGCCGAGGCGGTCGCGCGGCACGGCTCGGTGGGCGCGGCCGCCCGCGAGCTGCTCGTCGCGCAGCCGTCCGCGAGCCGGCGCCTGTCCGCCCTGGAGCGCCGTCTCGGCACGCCGTTGTTCGACCGCGACACCACCGGCGCCCGGCCCACCCCGGCCGGCCGCGAGCTCGCCCGCCTGGCCGCGGGGCTGCTGGCCGACCTGGACGCCCTGCCCGACCAGGTGCTCGCCGCCGTCGCCGCGCCGACCCTGTCGGTCGGCACCATCCAGGCCCTCAGCCCGATGGTGCTCACGGCCGTCGAGCTCGAGCTGCCCGAGGTCACGATCCTGCCGGAGGTCGACCACGGCCCGAACCTCGTGCGGCAGGTGCACGAGGGCACGCTGGACGCCGCGATCGTCACCGTCGCGGAGCAGATGGCGGTGCCGCGCGGCCTCCAGCGCACCCCGCTGGGCGAGTCGCCGCGGGTGGTCGTGCTGCCCGACGGCGTCGCGCCGCTCGCCGCCGGGAGCCGGCCGTTCGCGGGCCGCACCGTCGTCTACAGCCTCATCGACCTGGCCGGCGAGGCCACCCACCGGCGGCTGTCCGCGCTGGGCGCCGTCCCGCGCCGCGGCCCCACCACCGAGGCCACCCTCCGCATCGCGCGCGAGCTGGGCTGCCCCGCGCTCATGCCCGAGCTCACCGCCCGCTGGTACGCCGCGCCGGGCGACCGGGTCGGGCCGTCCCCGGTGCCCGGGACCGTGCGCGTCACGCTCGTCACCCGCACCCCGCGGCCCGCCGCGCTGGCGGACGCGCTGCCCCGCATCACGGCGCGCGTGCTGGGCGACGACCGGTCGCCGGAAGGGCCTGCAACGCCCTGACCCGAGCCGGACATGACACCGTCGTCACCGCCTCCCTGCCGAAGGGCCACCGATGCCAGCCCCCGAACCGCCCGACCACGAGGCGCGCTTCACCGCGCTCTTCGAGGCCACCCACCGCCCCTTGCTCGCCTACGCGGTGCGGCGCGTCGCCGACCCCGCGGACGCCGCCGACGTCGTCGCCGAGGCGTTCCTGGTCGCCTGGCGACGCATCGAGGACGTCCCCTCCGGGACCGACGCGCGGCCGTGGATGTTCGGCGTCGCGCGCCGCGTCCTCGCGAACCTCCACCGCGGGACCCGGCGCCGCCTCGCCCTCGCCGACCGCCTGCGGGCCGAGGTCGTCGAGGCGGTGCCGCCGCCGTCCGACGAGGACGTCAGCGACGTCGAGCGGGCGCTCGCGCGCCTCGGCGACGACGACCAGGAGCTGCTGCGACTGGTCGCCTGGGAGGAGCTGGCGCGGGACGAGATCGCCCTCGTGCTCGGCGTCTCCCGCGCCACGGTGCGCGTCCGGCTGCACCGCGCACGACGGCGGCTGGCCGACCAGCTCGCCTCGCTCGCCGCGGCGGACGACGTCCCCCGCGTGCGGCGCACCGAGCCGGCCGTGCAACGCACCGACGCGGCCGGACAGGTGATCAGCGGGTGGGCACCAGCCCGCCCCGGAACCGAGGAGGCGTGATGAGCGACCTGATGAAGCGGCTGGGCGCCGCGGACCCCGCCCGCCGAGCCCCCCTCGACGCCGTGGACGAGGCGGCGTTCGCCGCCCTGCGCGAGGAGATCACCATGACGAGCACCGACGGCGCGACCGCGCCGACCCTCCCCACCGCCGACGACCCGCTCCCCCGTCGACGCCGGCTCGGGCGCCGAGGCGCGGTCGCGATCGGCCTGGCCGCCGTCCTCACCGGGGGCGGCGTCGCGTACGCGGCGATCCAGGCGTTCCAGGGCTCCAGCGGCGAGGGCGTCGCGTGCGTGCACGTCTGGAACGCGGACGCCCCCGAGGGGCTGCACCTCGACGCCGCCGGCTCGTGGATCACCGGCGACCCGTACGCCGACTGCACCACGCTGCTCGCCGAGGAGGGGCTGCCCCCGATCGAGGACCCCGTCGCCTTCGCGTGGGACGGCCAGACGATCGTGGCTCCCGCCGACCAGGTGCCTGCGGGCGTGCAGCGGCTGGAGGGCACGCAGGCGGTCGAGGGCGGCGTCGTCGAGCTGCAGCGGAGCATGGCCGACACGGTCGACGGCGGCAGGAGCGGGTGCCGCACGGTCCCTGGGGCCGCCGCCTGGGCGCAGGGCGAGATCGAGCGGCTCGGCCTGCAGGACTGGACGGTGGTCACGCCGGAGTCCGAGCCGGCGCCCGACGCGGCGCCCGGCGCCGCGCCGCCGTGCTCCGACGGCGAGGTGTCCGTCGGGGACCGGCAGGTGGAGCTCTTCGCGTCCGAGGACCCGTTCGAGCGGCTCCACGGGCCCGGCGACGACCCGGCGATCGACGCCCTGCGCGAGCGGATCGTGGACGAGTGCGTCTCGCTCGACGAGGCCCGTGCCGTCGTCGACGAGGTGTACGCGGACATGGAGTACGAGGTGCCGACGACCGAGGTGGTCGACGACGGCGCCCCGTGCGCCCGCGTGGACCTCGTCGAGGGCGGCACGACCGAGGCGTTCGTGTACGGGCCGGGCTCGGGCTCCTGATCGGTCGCCGGGCGTCCGCTCCCCTGACACCCGGCGGGCGCCGCTGCCGGCTCAGCGCAGCCGGTAGCGGCGCTCGGGGCGCCCCGCCGTGCCGTAGTTGAGGCGCACCGCGGCACGCCCCGTCGTCGCGAAGTGCTCCAGGTAGCGGCGGGCGCTGACCCGGCTGACGCCGACGGCGTCGGCGCACTCGGTGGCGCTGAGCTCCGCGCCGTCCGCGAGGGCGGCGAGCACGACGTCGGCGGTCTCCTGGCTGAGGCCCTTGGGCAGGGGATCGCGCGGCGCGGCCGCCTGCGGCGGGCGGGCGAAGACGGCGTCGATGTCGGCCTGGATCTCGGCCGGGCTGCCGGCGGCGCCGTCGTCGTCCAGCCCCTCCAGCGCCGCGCGGGCGCGGCGGAACTCCTGCAGGCGCGCCGTGAGGTCGTCGGACGCGAACGGCTTGACGAGGTAGTGCGCCGCCCCACCGGCCGCGGCGGCACGCACGGTGTCGGCCTCGCGGGCGGCGGTGATGACGACGACGCCGAGGTCGTGGCCCGCCGCCCGCAGGCGCCGCAGCACCTCGATGCCGCTCATGTCCGGCAGGTGCACGTCGAGCAGGACGAGGTCGGGGTGCAGGGCCTCGACGGCGGCGAGCGCGTCGGCGCCCGAGTGCGCCTCGCCGACCACCCGGAACCCCGGGACCCGCTCCACGAAGCGGCGGTGGATGGACGCGACCATGAAGTCGTCCTCCACCACCAGCACGTCGAGGCTCACGCCTGCTGCACCCCCTGATCGGTCCGTCCGGTGCCCGCGACGGCCCGCGGCAGCCGTGCGATGAACACGGCGCCGCCCTCCCCGGCCGGGGCGTCGCCATTGTGCACCGTCACCCGCCCGCCGCGGCGCTGCACCAGCACGTGCACGAGCGCGAGCCCCACGCCCCGGCCGGTCGCGCCGTGCGGCTTGGTACTCCACCCGCGCCGGAAGATCGCGTCGGCCTGCTCGGGCGGCACGCCGGGCCCGGTGTCCGCGACCTCGACGAGGACGTCGTGCGCCGGCCCGTCCAGCGCCAGGCGCACCCGGACCATGGCCGGCGCCGTGACGCCGTGCGCGTCGGGGCCCGCGGCCCAGGCCGCGGCGTCGACGGCGTTGTCCACGAGGTTGCCGAGCACGGTGCCGACGTCCGCGGACAGGTCCGGGTCGAGGCGCGGCAGCGCGCTGCCCGGGTCGACGACGAGCTCCACGTGCCGCTCGTCCGCGAGCGTCGCCTTGGCGATGAGCAGCGCCGCCACCGCCGGGTCGGCGACGCGCGTCGTCACGACGTCGCTCAGGTCGGCCCGCCGCCGCGTGAGCCGCTCCACGAACCGCCCCACCTCGTCGTACTCCCCCAGCTCGATCAGCCCGGAGACGGTGTGCAGCTGGTTGCTGAACTCGTGCGTCTGTGCGCGCAGCGTCTCCGTGACGCTCTCGCGCGCGTGCAGCTCGCTCTGCAGCGCCAGCAGCTCGGTGCGGTCGCGCAGCGTGGTCACCGTGCCGGCCGGGCGGCTGTCGTGCAGCACGCGGCGCCGGTTGAGAACGAGCACGGTGTCGCCCGCGACCAGGACGGCGTCGTGCACCTCGTCGGTGCCCTGCAGCAGGTCCAGGACGGCGGGGTCGAGGCCCAGGTCCTCCAGGCGGCGGCCCGTCGGGTCGGGCGCGTCGCCAGCCCCTCCGACCGGCCCGACGAGGCCGAGCAGCTCCCGGGCGCTGTCGCTCATGAGGCTCACCCGGCCGTCGTCGCCCACCACGACGACGCCCTCGCGGATCGAGCGCAGCACGCCCTCGCGGTGGTCCGCGAGCGCCGCGATCTGGGCCGGCTCCAGGCCGCGCGTGCGCCGCTTGACGAGGCGCGCCAGCAGCCACGACCCGGCCGCCGCGAGCGCGGTGCCGATGCCGAGCACCACGAGCACGTCGCCGCCGGCGTCCGAGAGCCGTTCCGTCAGCGGCGGGTACGGGTCGGCCAGCACGACGACGGCGACCGGCTCGGGCGCGCGCGGCTGCGGCACCGGGTCGCTGCCGCCGTACACCGGCACCCACGCCGCGATCGACCGCCCCGCCACGTCGTCGACGTCGCCGCTGCCGGCGCGCGCGGCGGCGTCGTCGGGCAGGTCGAGACGCTCGCCGCGGCGGGTCGGGTCCGTGGCGACGAGGATCCGGCCCTCGGGGTCGGTGAGGTAGGCGTTGCGGGCGTCGACGTACGCCGCGCGGCTCTGCAGGTAGAACGCGAGGGCCTGCGTGTCGGGCGCGTCGGCGGCGAGCGTCGCCTGCACCGCCGGGATGCCCGCCAGGCCCTCCGCCGCCACCTCGAGGCGGTCCGCGCGGTCGTCGCGGAACGCGGCGTCGGCCTGCCCCAGGAAGACGACGGCGGCCGCCGCGACGACGACGAGCAGCACGGCGAGCTGGAGCGCGAGCACCTGACCGCCGAGCGTCAGGTGCCGCCGGGTGCCGCGCGAACGTCGTGACCGCAAGTTCCACAACCTCCTTTGGTTGCCCAATGATGACGCGCCGGGCGGTCACCTGTGACGATCTCACCCGGGGCACAGCCGCCCCGCAGCACCGACAGTCTGGAGTACCCGGTGTCGACGACGACATCCCGCCGACGACGCGGCCTGCGCGCCGCCGTCGCCGCGACCCTGGCGACCGCCCTGGTCGCCGTGACCGCCGCCTGCGGGGTCACGCGCGGCGACGACTCGACCGACCTCGACATGTGGATCCCCAACAGCCCCGGCGGCGGCTACGACCAGACCGGCCGCGCCGCCGTCGGCGTCCTGGACCGCGACGGCATCACCGGCGGCGACATCCAGGTCACCAACATCCTCGGCGCGGGCGGCTCGGTCGCCATGTCGCGCCTCATGGGCGAGGCCGGCAACGAGCGGCTCCTCATGACGCTCGGGCTCGGCGTGGTCGGTTCCACGTATTCGTTCGGCGTGGACGCCCGCCCCCACGACGCGACGCCGATCGCCCAGCTCATCGAGGAGCAGGAGGGAGTGCTCGTCCCCGCGGACTCGCCGTTCGACACCATCGACGACCTCGTCGCCGCGTGGGAGGACGACCCGGGCTCCGTGGTCGTGGGCGGCGGGTCGTCGCCCGGCGGCCCCGATCACCTGTTTCCCATGCAGCTCGCGAAGGCGACCGGCGTCGACCCGAAGGACCTGCGGTACGTGTCCTACGACGGCGGCGGGCCGCTGACCAGCGCCCTGCTGGGGCACAAGATCCAGGTCGGGTTCTCCGGCCTCGCCGAGTTCGAGGGGCAGATCGAGGCGGGCGAGCTGCGCGTGCTCGCCGTCTCCGGCGAGGAGCGCGTCGCCGGGGACGCCTTCGCCGACGTCCCGACCCTCACCGAGTCCGGCATCGACCTCGTCTTCACCAACTGGCGCGGCGTCGTCGCCCCGCCCGGCATCAGCGACGAGGCGCGCGACCGGCTCGTCGACTACCTCACCCGCATGCACGACTCGCCCGAGTGGGAGCAGGCCCTGGCCGACAACGGCTGGACCGACGCCTTCACCACCGGCGACGACTTCGAGCGGTTCCTGCGCGAGCAGGACGAGCGGGTGTCGACCACCCTGAAGGAGCTGAACCTGCTGTGAGCACCGAGGTGGAGACCCCCGACGCGGGGCCGGCCGGCGAGGAGCCACGCGGCGCGGGCACCCCGCGCGTCGACGCCGCCCAGTACGGGCTGGCGGCCGTGCTGCTCGTCGTCGGCGCCTACACGGTCTACGACGCCATCCAACTCGAGGTGGGCTTCGCCGACCCCGTGGGGCCGCGCGTCTTCCCTCTCGTCATCGGCGCCGGGCTGGCCGTGACGAGCATCCTGCTGGCCGTCGCGACGGCGCGGGGGTCGCGCCCCGAGCCGGAGGCCGGCGAGGACGTCGACGTCACCACGCCCGCCGACTGGCCCACGGTGCTGAAGCTTGTCGGCGTCATCCTGCTGACCGTCGCCACCGTGAGCTGGCTCGGGTGGGCGCTCGCGGGCGCCATCCTCTTCGCCGGGTCGGCGTGGGCGCTCGGCAGCCGCACGGTGATCCGCGACGTTCTGGTGGGCCTCGTGCTCGCCGTGGCCAGCTGGTACGGCTTCGTCGTCGGGCTGGGCATCCCGCTCACCCCCGGCGTCCTCGACGGGATCCTGTGAGGCTCTGATGGACAACCTCGGACTGCTGGCGGACGGCCTCGCCGCCGCCCTCACCCCCATGAACCTGCTGTACGCCGCGGTGGGCGTGCTGCTCGGCACGTTCGTCGGCGTGCTGCCCGGCATCGGGCCGGCGATGGCGATCGCGCTGCTGCTGCCCGTGACGTTCGGGCTGGAGCCCACGCAGGCGTTCATCATGTTCGCCGGCCTGTACTACGGCGGCATGTACGGCGGGTCGACGACGTCGATCCTGCTCAACACGCCCGGCGAGTCCGCTTCCGTGATGACGGCGCTCGAGGGCAACCTCATGGCCCGCGCCGGGCGGGGCGCGCAGGCGCTGGCGACGGCCGCCGTCGGGTCGTTCGTGGCCGGCACGATCGGCACGCTGCTCGTCGCGATGTTCGCGCCCGCGCTGGCCGACGTCGCCGTCGAGATCGGCGCGCCGTCGTACTTCGCGCTCATGGTGCTGGCGCTGGTCATGACCGCGACCGTGCTGGGCGCGAGCCCGCTGCGCGGCCTCATGTCGCTGTTCGTCGGCCTCACGATCGGCCTGGTGGGGCTGGACCTCAACACCGGGCAGCCGCGCCTGACGTTCGGCGTCACGCAGCTCGTGGACCGCCTCGACATCGTCGTGGTGGCCGTCGGCATCTTCGCCCTCGGCGAGGCCCTGTGGGTGGCGGCGCACCTGCGGCGCAAGCCCGCCCGCGTCGTGCCGGTCGGTCAGCCGTGGCTGGGTCGCGCGGACCTGAAGCGCTCCTGGAAGCCCTGGCTGCGCGGCACCGCGTACGGGTTCCCGTTCGGCGCGCTGCCCGCGGGCGGCGCCGAGCTGCCGACGTTCCTGTCGTTCGTCACCGAGCGCAGCCTGGCGAAGCGCGGCGTGGCCAAGCGGCGGGCGGACGCCAAGGACGAGTTCGGCCGGGGCGCCATCGAGGGCGTCGCCGGTCCGGAGGCCGCGAACAACGCGTCGGCCGCGGGCATGCTCGTGCCGATGCTGGCGCTCGGCCTGCCCGTGACGGCGACGGCGTCCGTGATGCTGTCCGCACTGCAGGGGTACGGCATCCAGCCCGGCCCGCAGCTCATGACCGAGCACGCCGACATGGTGTGGACGCTGCTCGCCAGCCTGCTGATCGGCAACCTGCTGCTGCTCGTGCTCAACCTGCCGCTCGCGCCGCTGTGGGCGCGGCTGCTGCGCATCCCGCGGCCCCAGCTGTACGCGGGCATCCTGTTCTTCGCCTGCCTGGGCGCCTACGCCACCAACCTCGACCCGTTCGACATCGCGCTGCTGCTGGTGTTCGGCCTGCTCGGGATGGCGATGCGCCGGTTCGGGCTGCCCGTGCTGCCGCTGATCCTCGGCGTCATCCTCGGGCCGCTCATGGAGACCAAGCTGCGCGAGGCGCTCACCATCTCCGGCGGCGACCCCGCCATCCTGTGGAGCGAGCCGCTTGCCATCGCCATCTACGCGGTGCTGGCGCTGGTGCTGCTGACGCGACCGCTGCTGTCGCGGTGGCGGTCGCGCACCGAGTCGCGGATCGTCGCGGAGGCCGAGGACCCGGAGGACGCCGAGACCGTGACCGAAGGGAGCGCCCGATGACCGCGGGGCAGGAACCGGTGCAGGAGCAGACCCCGCCCCCGGCCGACGGCTGGGTGGTGGTGGCGTGGACGCCCGACGAGTTCGGCGACGCCGCGCTGGAGCACGCGATCGCATGGGCCGCCGAGGGTGCCGCCGCGGGCGGGCGCGGAGTCGCCGTCGTCAACGGCACCCGCGGCGACGCCTTGGTGGACGAGCGGTTCGCCGCCCCCGGCGGGCTCGCCGACCTCGCCGAGCGGCTGCGGGGCACCGGGCTGCCGCACGTCGTGCGCCAGGAGATGGGGCGCGACGTCGCGGAGCAGGTGCTCGATGTCGCGGCCGAGCTGTCCGCGCGCCTCGTCGTCGTGGGGCTGCGGCACCGCAGCCCCGTCGGCAAGCTGCTCATGGGCTCCGTCGCGCAGCGCATCCTGCTCACCGCCGAGTGCCCCGTGCTCGCCGTGAAGCCCGGGGAGCGCCCCGCCTGACGGCTCGAGATCGCGTGTAAGTCGCCGCCCGGCCGGGACACTACGTCGTGTGAGCACCCCCGACGACGCTCCCGACGGCGCAGCCGCACGGCGCGAACGGCTGTCCGCGCTGTGGGGCGCGCACGCCGTCCGTGTCCAGGCGTACCTGTGGCGGCACACCGACCCGGACACCGCGCAGGACGTGCTCTCCGAGACGTTCCTCGTCGCGTGGCGCCGCCTCGACGACGTCCCCGACCCGGCGCTGCCGTGGCTGCTGGTCGTGGCACGCAACCTCGTGCGCAACGCGCACCGGGCCGCGCGGCGCCGTCGCACGCTCGACGACGAGCTCGCCGGCCTCGCGGCCTCCGCTCCCCTGTCGGAGGCCGCCCCCGAGGCCCTCGTCGTCGAGCGCGACACCCTGCTGCGCGGCCTCGCCCGCCTCGGCGAGCGGGAGCGGGAGGCAATCCTCCTCGTCGCGTGGGACGGTCTCGCACCGACCGACGCGGCCGACGTCGCCGGCTGCAGCACGGCGGCCTTCCACGTCCGACTGCACCGTGCCCGACGGCGGCTGGCCGGTTCCGCCGACGGCACGCCCGCCGCCGCGACCACCGCCCTCCGCTCCACCGCGTCCACGAGGAGGTCCGCATGAGCCCCGCAGAGCTGGACGAGCGGCTCGCCCGCCTCGCCCCCACCGCCTCGCCCGACCCCGAGCGGCTCGACGCCGCCCGCGCTGCCCTCGACGCGGCCGTCGACGGCACCGGTCCTACCCGCAGCCGACGCGTCGGCGACGCGCACGTCCTCGACCTCGACCACGCCCGGTCCAGCCGTCACGACGACGCCGACGGCGACTTCCCGCTCCCCCTGGTCGACGACGACGTCGTCGTGCCGCTCCGCCGCGGCCGCACCGCCCGCGAGCACCGGCGTCGGCGCGTGCAGCTCGGCGCGGCCGCCGCCGGCGTCGTCGGCGTCGTCGCCGTCGGGCTGGTGCTGACGCCGCGGCCCGCTCCCGGTCCGGCGTCACCCGAGGAGTCGTGCGCCGCGAACCTCACGGCGTCGGTGGTGCCCGAGGGACTCGTCGCCGACCTGCGCTGGCAGACGATCGCGTACCAGTCGGACGAGAGTTCCGACGTCACTCTCCTGCGCACCGACGGCGGGGAGCTGTCGGGGTTCTGCGCCGAGTCCCGGGGCCACGGGGGGACCACGAGCACGATGGGGTCGTGGCCCGCCGGACCGGACGACCCTCCAGGTCGGGACGAGATCCTGCCTGCCGGAACGAACGTCGACCCGTACGGCTGGTCCGTGCTGTGGGGTACGACGGGCGGGGACGTCAGGTCAGTCGACCTGCATGCCGAGTGGGACGAGTCGGTGGACCGCTCGTTCCGCGAGGAGAACGGCCTCGGCATGCTCACCGAAGCACGGTTGAACGACGGCTTCTGGTCGGTGTTCCTCGCGCCGGGCGAGATTCCTGAAGGGGCGAGCATCACGCTCACGTGGCACCTCGCGGACGGCACGTCCCGGTCGGCGCCGCTGCTCTCGGCGTGGGACGCCCGCGGAGACTTCGCCGGTCAGCGACGCACCGCCTGTGTCCCCGGCTGGCGCGGCTACGAGACCGTCGTCGACGACCGGCGCGGGGACTATGGCGTCACGATGGCCGCGGACCGAGCGAGCGGTGCGCTCACCAGCTGCGTGCAGGAGGCCGAGGCCCCGTACACGCCGCTGGTCACCTCGGGATCCACTCTCCCCGAAGACCGACCGGCTCCGGACTGGGCCTTCGCTGTCTCTGGATCCGCTGGCGGCGTGGGGGCTCAGCTCGTCGGTCTCGCAGGCGAAGACGTCGCCCGCGTCGAGGTGCGGACCGCGGACGGCACCCGTCTCGTCGCGCCGGTGACGGACGGGTACTGGGTGGCCTGGAGCGCCGACCTCGTCGACCCGACGACCGCGGGCGAGGCGGACGAGGGGCCTTGGGACGGCGCCACCATGACCTGGTACGACGCCGACGACGAGCCCCTCGGCGACGCCCCTGTCTTTCCCTGACGGCCCCCGGCCGCGCGGGCCGTGCGCGCCGGTAACGGCTCAGTAACGGCGCCTCCTTAGCGTGCAGGCACCCTGCACCTGCCCCTGAGGAGCGCACACCGATGCCCCTGCCCCGACCGCCCCGGCGGCGCCGCGCCGCCTGGGCCGCGGCCACGTTGACGGCCGCCGCCCTGCTGACCAGCCCCCTCTCGGCCGTCGCCGACCCTGCTGTCGCCGCCGGCGACAGCCCCAAGGTCGACTCCGCGCTCGCCGGCGCCGTGAAGGGTGGCAAGGACGCCACCTTCTTCGTCGTCCTCAAGGACCAGGCCAGGCTGTCCGCCCCCCGCGCCAAGCGCTCGCACGCGGCGCGGGCGACCGCCGCCTACACCGAGCTGAAGCGCCACGCCGAGACCAGCCAGCGCTCGCTCACCACGTTCCTGGACGAGCAGAAGGTGGGCCACCAGGACTTCTGGATCGCGAACACCGTCCAGGTGACCGGCGACGCCGACCTGGTCGCCGACCTGGCGAAGCGTTCCGACGTCGCGTCGATCGTCAAGGAGCAGACCTACCACCTCGACGAGACGGAGTCGACGCCTGCCGGCGCGGTCACGACCGCCCTGGAGGACGACGGCACCCCCGAGTGGGGTGTCGCCGACATCGACGCCGACGACGTCTGGAAGGACTACGACGACCGCGGCGAGGGCATCGTCGTCGCCAACGTCGACTCGGGAGTCCAGTACGACCACCCGGACCTGGTGAACAGCTACCGCGGCACCAACGGCGACGGCTCGTTCACGCACGACTACAACTGGTACGACGCGACGGGCGAGTGCGGCGACAGCGGCGTCCCCTGCGACAACAACGGCCACGGCACCCACACGATGGGCACGATGGTCGGGGACGACGGCATCGGCGTGGCCCCGGACGCGACGTGGATCGCCGCGAAGGGCTGCGAGACGGACTCCTGCACCGACACGTCGCTGCTCAAGGCGGGCCAGTGGATCCTGGCGCCCACGGACTCGGAAGGGAAGAACCCCCGCCCCGACCTCGCGCCGAACATCGTGAACAACTCCTGGGGAGGCGGCAAGACCACCTTCTACCAGGACATCCTCACCGCCTGGGACGCCGCGGGGATCTTCGAGGCGTTCGCCGCCGGCAACAAGGGCGATGGCGTGACCTGCTCCACGACCGAGTCCCCCGGCGCGCAGGCCCCGGCGTACGGCGTCGGCGCCTACGACGCGAGCGGCGTCATCGCGGACTTCTCCGGCTTCGGCCCGTCCCTCGTGGACGGCTCGGCCAAGCCGAACATCACCGCCCCGGGCGTCGACGTGCGCTCCACCTGGCCCGGCTCGGGGTACCAGGTCCTCGGCGGGACGTCGATGGCCACGCCGCACGTCGCGGGCGCCGTGGCCCTGCTCTGGTCGGCCGCCCCGTCGCTCATCGGCGACATCGAGGGCACCCGCGCGCTGCTCGACCAGGGCGCCCGCGACGTCGACGACACGCACTGCGGCGGAACCGCCGGCATGAACAACGTGTGGGGCGAGGGCAAGCTGGACATCCTCGCGTCGGTCGACCTCGCGCCGCACACGGCCGCCACGCTCACCGGCACCGTCACGGACAAGGACACGGGCGCCCCGCTGCGCGGCGTCACCGTCACGGCGACGAGCCCCGCCACCGGCGCACGCACCGTCCTCACCGGCGTCGACGGCTCCTACCGCCTCACCCTCGCCGCGGGCACGTACGACCTGACCCTGAGCGGCTACGGGTACGCCCCGACGACGGTCGCCGGCCTCGAGCTCGCCGCGAGCGCCACGGTGTCGAAGGACGTCGAGCTCGCCGCGACGACCACCCACGCGGTCACCGGCACGGTGCTCGACGTCACCGGCGCGCCGCTCGCGGGCGCCACCGTCGAGGTCAGCGGCACGCCGCTGGACGCGGTCACCACGGGCGCCGACGGCACGTTCTCCGTCCCGGCCGTGGCCGAGGGCGACTACACGCTGACCGTCGAGCCGGCCGACCCCGTGCTCTGCAACGGCGACTCCCGCACCGACGTCACGGTCGACGGCCTCGAGACCCGCACCGTCCAGCTCCCGCCGCGCTCCGACGCGTACGGCAACAGCTGCACCCCCGCGGACTACTCCTGGGTCAAGGGCACGGACACGGTCGCCCTGAGCGGCGACGAGGACGCCACGACGATCGCGCTGCCGTTCTGGGTCAGCCTGTACGGCGTCGACTACTCCAGCGCCTCGGTCACCACCAACGGCCTGGTCAACTTCCTCGAGCCGCGGCTCGGCGACTACAAGAACACCGCGCTGCCCGCCGCGGCCCGGCCGAACGGCGTCGTCGCCCCGTTCTGGGACGACCTGACCCTGGACAAGAGGTCCAGCGTGCAGACGGCGCTGAAGGGCAAGGCCGGCAAGCGCACCTTCGCCGTCGTGTGGGACAAGGCGAAGCTCGCCTCGGACGACAGCCGCGTCTCGTTCGAGGTCCTGTTCGACGAGGCCTCCGGCGACATCACGTTCCAGTACAAGACCGTGCCCGGCGACGGCGCCTCGGCGACCGTCGGCATCGAGAACCAGGCCGGCTCCGACGCCCTCCAGTACTCGTTCGACCAGTCCGTCCTCACGGACGGCGCGGCGATCCGCATCGCGCAGGGAGACTGACCATGAAGCTCACCCATCACCGGCGGGCGTCACAGCTCGCCTGTACCCTCGTCGCCGCCGGCCTCGTGCTCGCGATCGCCCCGCAGGCCTCCGCGGCCGGGCACGACGACGGCGCCGCCCGGACCCTGACCGACGCCCAGGCGCAGGACCTGGCCGACCGCATGAGCGGCGGGCTCTACGGTGACGCGTCGGTCGGCGCCGGCACCGACGACGCCGCAGCCGGGCCCACGGAGGGCGCGGAGGCCGACGCAGCCGATCCGGTCGACCCGACGACGCCCGTCACCTTCACCGCCACGTCCTCGATGGAGGGCGTGCGGGGCCTGGGCGTCACGCTCCCCGCGAAGGGGCAGCAGTACTTCACGCTGCACAGCCTGGGGAACGTCCAGCTGCACACGCCGGACGGCAGCACCGTCTGGGAGCGCACCAACGACTCCCTCTACGCGGACTGGGGCGTCAAACCCGCCCGCGTGTGGGAGAAGACGATGTACCCGCCGCTGGTCCTCATGGGCTACAACGCGGTCAGCCCGTTCTCCCCGACCTCCGACGCGGGGTACGACACCGCCGACCTCACCGGCGACGGCGTGCCCGACCTCGTGTTCTCGGCGGCGGTCGGCGTCAGCCCGCCCGTCGGGGCGACCATCCCCGGCACCACGATGAAGACCGGCACCCTCGTCACCGTCCTGGACGGGAAGACGGGCGCGACGGCGTGGTCGAAGGTGTACTCGTACGCCTCGATGGTGAAGGTCATCGGCGACACCCTGCTCGTCGCGGACGCGCCGCGGACCAACCAGTACGCGCCCGCGGACCAGACGGCCACGCTGACCGGCACCCGCTTCACCGTCGCCGACGGCGTCCTCACGCCTGCGGAGACCTGGACGTTCGACACCGGCGAGGCCGGCGCGGCGTCGTGGGGCGCCGTCGAGGACCTCGGCGACGGGCACGTCGCCGTCTCGTGGAACCGGCGCAAGACCGACGCGGTCGCCCCTGAGGGACACACGCTCGTGCTCGACACGGCCGACGGCGCGACGGTGTGGCAGGCGGACGGCGACCTGTACGGGCGCCAGCTCCACCTCGACGCGGCCCGCGGCCGCGTCGTCGCCCTCGAGCAGGCCGACGTCTCCGACGCTCTGAGGTACGCGATCGTGACCTACGACCTCGGCACCGGCGACCGGGACGTCCTCAGCACCCGGGTGAACGCGCTGCCCACCGCGATGCTGGTCGGCGACGCCGCGGCCGGCGGCGGCACCGAGTACGTGGTCTCCGAGTCCACGCTCGACGCGAACCTCTACGTCAACGCCAGCACGGTCCGCGTCCTCAGCGGCAAGGACGGCACCAGCCTGCAGTGGAGCGCCACGACCAAGCGCGACGCCGCCAACCCCGGCGAGGCGCCCAGCACGTGGGGCCTCGACGTCGCGGGCGGCCTGCTGATCGCCACCGCGCAGGACGACGACGGCATGGCCACCGCCGACAACCCGGGCGGGCTGCGCTACGGCGCGGTCACGGCGTACACCACCAAGGGCAAGGTGAGGTGGCGCCAGGAGGGCGTCGCCGCGTCGCCGATGTTCCAGCAGGTCTATCGCTCCGGCGGCACGGACTACGTCCGCGTGGTCGACCAGTCGCAGAACATCCACACGTACACGGTGGCCGCGGGCAAGGAGACCGGCCTCACCCCGCTGCGAGGCGACCTGAACTTCGCCGGGTCCGCCGACCTGGACGGCAACGGCAAGCCCGACGTCGTCGCCGGCGGCCAGTCCCGCGGGGTGTGGGCCTGGGACGGCCGATCCCTCGTCAAGGGGACGCCGAAGCAGCTGTGGCGCGCCACCGTGCCCGGCGAGGTGCACGACGTGCGCACCGGTGACGTGAACGGCGACGGGAAGCCCGAGGTCGTCGTCGCCGCCGACGTGGCGACCGTGATCCTCGACGGGGCCACCGGCACCGTGCTCACGACGATCGACGGCGAGGGGCGGTACGTCCGCTCCGTCACCGTGGCGGACGTGAACGACGACGGCAAGGACGAGGTCCTCGTGCCGACCGACGCGCTGCGCGCGTTCGACGCCCGCGGCCGGTCCGTGTGGACGTACGAGGCGCCGGAGGCGGCGGGCGACGTCGTCTTCTCGGACACCGTGGTCGGCGACGGCCAGGTGTACGCGCAGTACGCCAGCGTCGGCTCGCTCGAGATGACCGACGGCGTGCAGGGGGCGGTCGCGATCGACGGGACGACCGGCGCGGCCGGCTGGGAGGCGACCCCGACCGCCCCGGCGCAGGGCACGAACGGGAAGCTGTACGGCGCGATCCTGCGCCGCGGCGTCTTCACCTCGCCGTCGATCCCCTACGCGGACGGGCACGCCGTGGTCTACACGTGGATCACGTCGATCGCGAAGACGACCGACAGCGACCTCTCGGTCGCCGAGCCGCGGGCCGTCACCGAGATCCGCGACGGGCGCACCGGCGAAGTGCTCCACCGGGCGGTCGTGGGCAGCCCCTGGTCGCACGACGGCTACTTCGCCGACGACGAGGCGGGCGTGCTGTACCAGCTCAGCTTCGGCACGCTGAAGGGCTTCGGGCCCGACGGCGCCGCGACCAGTAGCTCGGTGGTCTCGCCGCTGCGCGGCGTGCAGTTCATCACCGGGCCGGGCGGCCGCCGTCTGCTGGCCGGCGGCATCGAGGGCGGCGTCGGCGCGTGGGACCCGACGGTGCTGACGACGGGCTGGTCGTTCCAGAACGGTGTGGGCACGGGACGTAGCCTCGGCGGGCGCAACTACCTGGCCGCCGACCTGGACGGCGACGGGGGCGAGGAGATCGTCTCGCTGGGCTTCGACCACCACGGCTACGACCGCATGGCCGAGCAGCTCGGCAGCCGCGTGCTGTCGCTCGACGACAACAGCCACCGGATCGCGACGTTCAAGCTCTCCTGACCGTCTCGAACAGCGCATCACGAGGACCCCCGGGCATCTGCCTGGGGGTCCTCGGTCGTGGACACCGGGTGAAATCCGGCTCGATTACAGTGACGCGTCATGGAACCCGGCCCCAGCTCATCGACGGGCCCGGCCGCGCCCGGCGCCCCGTTGCTGCGGCTGCACCTCCTGGGCGGGTTCCGGGTGACCCGCGACGGCGGGCCCGAGCTCCCGGAGCGCTGGCCTCGTCCCAGCGCCCGCACGCTCGTGAAGCTGCTCGCCGTCTCGCCCGAGCGACGTCTGCACCGCGAGGAGGCGATGGACGTCTGCTGGCCCGACGCGAACGGGTCCGCCCAGGTGGGTAGCCTGCGCGTCGCTCTGCACGCGGCACGCCACGCGCTGGAGCCGGAGCTGGCGCCGCGGGCCTCGTCGGCGTACCTGGTGACGGACGGCGCGCTGCTGCGGCTCGATCCGGACGCCGTGTGGATCGACGCCGACCACGCCGAGGCGGCCGCCGTCGCGGCGCTCGCCACGCGCGACCCGGGCGACCTCGCCACCGCGCTCGCCCTGTTCACCGGCGAGCTGCTGCCCGAGGACCGCTACGCCACCTGGGCGCAACCCCGCCGCGACCGGATCGACGCGCTGCGCGAGCAGGTGCGGCTCGCCCTGGCGGCCGCGCACCTGACGGCCGGGGACGTCGCCGCGGCGGTGGCGGCCGCGGAGGCGGTGCTCGCGGACAGCCCTGCGGAGGAGCTGGCCCACCGGGTGCTCATCGAGGCGTTCCTGCGCCAGGGGCTGCGCCGGCGGGCGGTGTACCAGTACCACGCGTGCCGCGAGGCCCTCGACGCCGAGCTCGGGGTGCGGCCCGGCCCCGAGACGGAGCGCCTGCACCGCCTCGCCCTCGACGCCTCTCCGACCGGCACGCCCACCGGCTCCGCGCTCCCCGCGCTCCTGCGGGTCCCCGCCGCGGC
>JADHZE010000079.1 GCA_026934365.1 Isoptericola sp. QY 916
TAGGCCGCGTGGTGCTTGTCGTGGTGCAGCTCCATGATCTTGCCGCTGATGTGCGGCTCGAGGGCGCTGTAGTCGTAGGGCAGGTCAGGGAGCGTGTAGACAGCCATGCTGAGATACCTCCGGTTGCGTGC
This sequence comes from Isoptericola sp. QY 916, assembly GCA_026934365.1. Classification (GTDB taxonomy): domain Bacteria; phylum Actinomycetota; class Actinomycetes; order Actinomycetales; family Cellulomonadaceae; genus Isoptericola; species Isoptericola nanjingensis. The sequence goes on from JADHZE010000079.1 coordinate 132, forward strand.
CGCACGTCGTACCGGCGTGCGATGGGGACGTCGTCGACGGCTGGTCCCCGGCCGCTCTCACGTGCCGGGGACGACGACGGCCCGCGCACCCCGCCCGACGGATCGGGAGAGGGGAGCGCGGGCCATGGGTCCAGCCTGCAGGAGACTCAGTGCTCCCGCTCGACGTTGCCAGACCCCGAGACGAGCTCGGGGGTGTCGTGGGCGGGCTCGAGCTCGTCGTGCTCGCCGTGGGCGTGCGCCGCGGCCAGCTCGGCCGGGGTCACGGGCTCGACCCGGTCCTCGTAGAAGAACTGCGACAGCTTCTGCCAGCGCTTGTCCTTCTTGTAGCCCTTGCGCTTGACGCCACGGGCGTCGGTCGCGGGCTCGATCTCCAGGGGCCGGCGCGCCTCGTAGTTGACGCGCAGCCAGCGCTCCTGCTCGTCGAGCGGGCGGTGGACCTCGATGTACTCGCCGTTGGCGAACCGCACGATGCGACCCGTCTCGTGCCCGTGCAGCACCAGCTCGCGGTCCTTGCGCTGCAGGCCCAGGCAGATCCGCTTCGTGACCCAGAAGGCGAAGACCGGTCCGACGAAGAACAGGACCCGGAAGACCCAGGTGATCGTGTTGATCGACAGGGCGAAGTGCGTCGCGATGAGGTCGTTCGACCCCGCCAGCGCCAGGATGACGAACGCCGTGAGGAACGCGACGCCGAGGCCCGTGCGGGTCGGGACGTTGCGCGGGCGGTCGAGCACGTGGTGCTCGCGGTGGTCGCCTGTCACCTTCGCCTCGAGGAACGGGTACACGAACAGGAACGTGAACAGCAGGCCCGGGATGATGACCGCCGGCACCAGGATGTTCAGCGACAGCGTGAAGTCACCCCACGTGACGATCTCGGCCTGGCCGGGCATCAGACGCAGCGATCCCTCGAGGAACAGCATGTACCAGTCCGGCTGGGCACCCGCGGACACCGGTGACGGGTCGTACGGGCCGTAGTTCCAGACGTTGTTGATCGCCATCGTGCCGCCCATGAGGGCCAGCACGCCGAAGATGATGAAGAAGTTGCCGCCCATCTTCGTGGCGAACGCCGGGACCGCGGGGTAGCCGACCACGTTCTGGTCGGTGCGGCCGCCGCCCGGGTACTGGGTGTGCTTGTTGAGCACCATGAGGAACAGGTGCACGCCGATCAGCGCCAGGATGAGCGCGGGCACGAGCAGGATGTGCACCGTGAACAGGCGCGGAATGATGTGCTCGCCCGGGAACTCGCCGCCGAAGACGAACCACGAGAGGTACGACCCGATGATCGGGATCGACTTGATGACGCCGTCGGTGATGCGCAGGCCGTTGCCGGAGAGCACGTCGTCCGGGAGCGAGTAGCCCGAGAACCCGGCGAGGAGGCTGCAGATCAGCAGCAGCGTGCCGACGAGCCAGTTGAGCTCGCGGGGCTTGCGGAAGGCGCCGGTGAAGAAGACGCGCATCATGTGCACCACGATGCCGGCGACGAAGATCAGCGCCGACCAGTGGTGGATCTGCCGCATGAGCAGACCGCCGCGCACCTCGAACGACATGTTCAGCGTCGAGGAGAAGGCCGTGGACATGAGCTGGCCGTCCATGGTCGCCGGCGCGCCGTGGTGCGTGACGAGCGCCATCGACGGGTCGAAGAACATCGCCAGGAACACGCCGGAGATGAGGAGCACGACGAACGAGAACAGCGCGATCTCGCCGAGCATGAAGGACCAGTGGTCCGGGAAGACCTTGCGGACGAGCTGCTTCGCGAGCACGCCGACCTTGGTCCGCTGGTCGAGGTAGTCGGCGGACTTGCCGATCACGGTGGTCGGCTCCGCCGCGGTGGGGGGAGTTGTCGTGGTGCTCACTTCAGGCGCTCCCAGTAGCTCGGGCCGACGGGCTCGTTGAAGTCGTCCTCAGCCACAAGATACCCCTCGTCGTCGACGGTGATGGGCAGCTGGGGCAGCGGGCGCTTGGCAGGTCCGAAGACCACCTTGGAGCCGTCGGAGATGTCGAACGTCGACTGGTGGCAGGGGCACAGCAGGTGGTGCGTCTGCTGCTCGTACAGGGCGACCGGGCACCCGACGTGGGTGCAGATCTTCGAGTACGCGACGATGCCGTCGTAGGAGGCGCCCTCGCGGTGGTCGCGCTTGTGGTCGCGCGGGTCCATGCGCACCAGGAGCACGACGGCCTTCGACTTCTCGGTGATCCACTCGTGCGACTCGCGCTCCTCGGCGGGCACGTCGGGGATGACGTGCGCGACGGAGCCGACCGTCAGGTCCGACGCCTTGATCGGGCGGCCGGACGGGTCGTAGGCGAGGCGCGTGCCCTTCTTCCAGATGGTGTGCCGGAAGGAGTTGACGTTCCACGTGCCGCCGACGCTCGAGACGAGCGGCACTGCGATGGTCAGCGGGAAGAGAGCGAGCGCGGAGACGACCGCGCCCTTGAGGACGGGCCGGCGCGCGATGCCGGAGTCCTCGAGCCCGTCCTTGAACTGCTGCTGGACGACCTCGCGGACGTCCTCCGAGCTGCTGCTCGAGTGGCGCTCCTCGACGTACTCCTTGCCGGACATCAGGGTCTTGGCCCAGTGGACGGCCGCGAAGCCGATGCCGAACAGGGAGATCGCGATCGCGACACCGAGCAGCACCGTCGAGAGGCGCACGCCGGGCGTCGTGCCGTCGGGACGCACGGCGAAGTAGGCCACGATCGAGGCGATCGTGCCGAGGCACGAGATGGCGAAGAGGATCGCGATGATCCGCTCGTTGCGCTTGGCCGCCTTCGGGTCCGTGTCCGCGAGGCGCGGGTGGTGCGCGGGGACGCCCGGGTCCGCGAAGCGGTCGGTCCGGGCGACCGTGCCGTCGCCGTCGTGCCGGGCCACGTCGCGGGACGGGCCCTGGGGGTTCTGGTTCTCGCTCACGAGGACTTCGCTCCGATCCACACCGCGCCACCGATGATCAGGCCGATGCCGATGATCCAGGCCCACAGGCCCTCGCTGACCGGACCGAGCGAGCCCAGGGTGAGGCCGCCGGCCGAGCCCTGGTCCTGCTCGTCGAGGAACGCGATGATGTCGCGCTTCTCGTCGGGGGTGATGTTGGCGTCGTTGAACACCGGCATGGACTGCGGGCCGGTGAGCATGGCCTGGTACACGTTGCGGCCGGAGGTGTCCCACAGCGGCGGCGCGAACTTGCCCTCCGAGAGGGCGCCACCGGCGCCGACGGCGTTGTGGCACATCGCGCAGTTGGTGCGGAAGAGGGCCATGCCGTTGGCGGGGTCGCCCTTGCTCCCGTCCACCTGCTCGTCGGTGGGGATGGCCGGGCCGGCGCCGAGGGACGCGACGTACGCGGCGAGCGCGGCGGTCTGGTCCTCGTCCATCTGCCGGGGCTTGGCCTCGGCCTGGGGGCCGTTCATCTGCATCGGCATCCGGCCGGTGGAGACCTGGAAGTCGACCGCGGCCGCACCGACGCCCACGAGCGACGGCGCCTCGGTGGTGCCTTCCGCGTTCGGGCCGTGGCAGGTGGCGCAGTTGGCCTGGAAGAGCTTCTTCCCGGTCTCGATGTCCGCGGTGCTGGCGGTGTCGGCCTGGGCCGGGCTCGGGGCCAGGGCGGCGTAGACGCCGCCCGTGACCAGCAGCGCCAGCAGCAACAGCACGACCGGCGCGAACCGGTGGTGCCTGCGGGCGGCGAGTGCCTTCACGAAATGATCCTCGTCTCGCAGATCGAAGGTGCAGGGTCAGTGCCGGCGGCGACGCCGGCCGGGGGTTCAGCGCAGGAGGTAGATGACGGCGAAGAGGGCGATCCACACCACGTCGACGAAGTGCCAGTAGTAGGACGTGACGATCGCGGTGGTGGCCTCGTGGTGGCCGAAGTTCTTGGCGGCGAAGGAGCGCCCCAGCAGGAACAGGAAGGCGATGAGGCCGCCCAGCACGTGGAGGCCGTGGAATCCGGTGGTCAGGTAGAAGACCGAGCCGTACGGGCTGGAGGAGATGGTCAGGCCCTCGTGCACCAGCTCGGTGTACTCGAAGATCTGGCCGCCGATGAAGAACGCGCCCATGAGGTAGGTGAGGGTCATCCACTCGTGCATGCCCCACTTGCTCACCTGCAGCAGGGAGCCGGAGCGCACCGGCTTGAACCGCTCGGCGGCCCACACGCCCATCTGGCAGGTGACCGACGACAGCACCAGCACGGTGGTGTTGATCGTCGAGAAGGTGATGTTGAGCTTGTCCGCCTGAGCGGCCCACTCCGCCTCGGGCATCACCGACCGGACGGTGAAGTACATCGCGAAGAGGCCGGCGAAGAACATGAGCTCGCTCGCGAGCCAGACGATCGTCCCGACCGACACGGGGTTCGGACGGTTGACGCTCACGTGCTGGTGGGCATGGGGGGCAGCAGCCGTTGCGGTCGACACGTCAGCCATTATGGCCGACATACGGCCTGTTCGAGCCACTCGGGCGGGTCTGGCGGAAAGTCGATGTGCACAGAATCTGCGGAAACTCGCCACTCTGCTACTACGAGGTGACGGATCCGTAGAGAGTGCCAGTAAAAGACCACGTTCGGCACCTGCCCGAGGTGACGCGAGTGTGCCACGATGCCAGCAAACGTCGACGTCCGACGGTCGCGGCACAGCTGCCGGACGTCGTGCCCGTGCCCGAAGCCGTGCACGTCCGCGAAGGGGAGCCAGAAAGTTGACGGATCAGACGGACCAGACGGACCCGACGACGACCATCCCGACCCGCTCGACCGGAGCGATCGCCCCGGCGGCCCGCGGGCCGCGCATCCTGCTCTACAGCGACGACCGGACCGTCCGCGCCCACGTGCGGACCGCCGTCGGGCCCCGTCTGCGCGCCCACGCCCCGGAGATCGCGTGGGCGGAGGTCGCGACGCCTGCGGCACTCATCGCCGCGGCCGACCGCGGCGGGTGGGACCTGCTCGTGCTGGACGGTGAGGCGGACAAGTCCGGTGGCATGGGACTGTGCCGTCAGCTCAAGAACGAGGTGTACCGCTGCCCGCCCGTCGTGGTCCTCACCGGCAGGCCCGACGACGGATGGCTAGCATCGTGGTCGCTCGCCGACGCCGTGGTGCCGAGGCCGCTCGACGCGATCGAGCTGCAGCGCGCCGTGGCCGGCCAGCTCGCCGCGACGGCCTGACCGACGGACCCGTGAGGGTCGAGCCAGGTGCGTCCGGACCGCGCGACCACCGAACCGGAGGAACCTGGTGCCCACGAACGACCGCCCCGTGCCCGCGCAGCCCGAGCAGACGTCGCCCGAGCAGACGTGGCCCGGGCTGCTCACCGAGCTCATCGCCGGCCACGACCTGAGCTCGCAGGACACCGCCTGGGCCATGGACGCGGTCATGTCGGGCGAGGTGTCGCCGGCCCGGCTCGCGGCCTTCCTGGTGGCGCTGCGGGCCAAGGGCGAGACGGTCGAGGAGCTGACGGGGCTCGCGGACACGATGCTCGCGCACGCCCGCCGGTTCACCGTCCCGGGGCCGAGCGTCGACATCGTCGGCAGCGGCGGCGACCGCGCGCACACGGTGAACATCTCGACCATGGCGGCGGTCGTCGTGGCCGGCACGGGCGTCAAGGTGGTCAAGCACGGCAACCGCGCCGCGTCCTCGTCGTCCGGTTCGGCCGACGTCCTCGAGGCGCTGGGTGTGCGGCTCGACCACGGACCCGAGCGCGTCGCCGAGCTGGCCGAGCAGGTCGGCATCACCTTCTGCTTCGCGATGGTCTTCCACCCGTCGTTCCGGCACGCCGGCGTGGCGCGGAAGGAGCTCGGCGTCGCGACCGCGTTCAACTTCCTCGGTCCGCTGACGAACCCGGCGCAGCCGCGGGCCACGGCTGTCGGGGTCGCGGACCCCCGGATGGCGCCGCTGGTGGCGGGTGTCTTCGCCGCGCGGGGGACGCGGGCGCTCGTGTTCCGTGGCGACGACGGCCTGGACGAACTCGCTGCGACCGGCGGCTCGACCGTCTGGGAGGTCCGCGACGGTCAGGTCACCGAGGCGCGCCTCGACGCCGCCGCCGAGCTCGGGCTGCGGCGCATCGACGTCGCCGACCTGCGCGGCGCCGACGCGCACCACAACGCCGGCGTGGCACGCGACGTCCTCACGGGGGTCGACCAGGGCCCGGTGCGGGAGACGGTGCTGCTCAACGCGGCGGCCGCCCTCGTGGCGGACGGCAGCCTGCCCGGCACGGACGCCGGCACGCTCGTGGAACGGCTGGCGGCCGGTATCGGCCACGCCGCGCGCAGCATCGACGACGGCGCTGCCGCCCGCGTGCTGGAGCGCTGGGCGGCCGCGACGCAGGACTGACCGGAGGTGCACGGCGGGCGGCCGACCCTTCGCGCGCGAGCACGTGTCCGGCCGCCCGCCGGGGCGGCGTCAGTCGTCGAGGCCGATCGCGAACGCCTGCTCGAGGTCGACGTTCGAGTAGGTGCGGAAGGCGATCAGGGTCTCGGTGCGCACGACGCCCGGGACCTTGCTGATCCCGTCGGCGATGACGTCGGCCAGCTCCTCGTGCTCGCGTACCCGGACCATGGCGACCAGGTCGGCCTTGCCGGTGACGGAGTAGACCTCGCTGACTCCCTTGAGGTCGGTGACCTTGGTGGCGACCTCGGGGATCTGGTCGGCCTCGGTGTCGATGAGCACGATCGCGGTCAGCATGCCGTCATCGTAGCCACCGGCGGCGGGGCCGCGAGGCGCCCGGCGGTCTCGTCGCCCTCGCCCGGCGCGGCCCACACACCCGCGACGGTCGTCGAGACCGCGCCGAGGTCGGCGTGCGCGGCGGCGGAGCGCACGGGGCACGTCCAGGGGTCGCTCACGTGCACCAGCCGGACCCCCGGCTCGTCCAGCCAGGCCAGCACGAGGGCTGCCTCCTCGGGATGGCACGCGGGAGCGGGAGCCACGGGCGGGGTGACGGCCTCCGCCGTCGCGCGCAGGGCGTCGACGACGGGCAACGGGTCCTCGTCGGGTCCGGTGACGGCGGTCGCGGCGAGCCGCGCGTGCTTCACGACGACGAGCTCCCAGCCGCCCGCGGGGGTGGGCCGCGCGGCGACGAGCTCCGCGCACCGGGCGACGGGGTCCAGGCGCTGGGCACGCGCCGCGCCCTGGACGAACGCCCGGAGCCGGTGGGTCACCGTCCCCGCCTCCTCGAAGCGTTCCTGGGCCGCGAGCCGGCCCACCCGCGCGGCGAGGACGTCGACGACGACCGAGGGGTCGGACGTGAGCGCCGTGCGTGCCGCGTCCGCGACGGTGTCGTACCCCTCGTCGGGTGTGCCGGTCGCCGTGCACGGCGCGGAGCAGCGGCCCATCCCCGCGAGGGCGCACGGGCTGCCGGCCGTCCGCGCGACCCGGGGGAGCCGTGCCGCGCACTGGCGCAGCGGCAGGGCGTCGTGGACCGCCTCGACGGCGGCCAGCGCGGCCTGCCGGGACGTGAACGGGCCGATGTGCGGTGTCCCGGCCCGCACCTCGCGCACCACCGACAACCGGGGGTAGGCCTCGTCCGTGAGACGCACCCACGCCTGGCGCTCGGGGTGCTTCGAGCGCCGGTTGTACCGCGGCGCGTGCTCGGCGATGAGGCGCAGCTCGCGCACCGACGCCTCGAGCGGCGTCGCGCAGACCACGGGCGTGACGGCGTGCGCGATCCGCACCATCTCGGTGATCCGACCGCGCTTCTCGGCAGCCGTGAAGTAGGACCGCACCCGCTTGCGGAGGTTCGTGGACGTCCCGACGTACAGGACCTCGTCCCCGGGGCCGCGGAAGAGGTAGACGCCCGGGGCCTCGGGCAGGCCGTCGGCGAGGGTGCGCTTGCGGCGCACGTCGGGCGGGACGGGGTCGGCGGCGCCGGCGAGATCCTCCAGGTGGGTGATGCCGAGGGGCGCCAGCCGCTCCAGGAGCGCGTGCAGCACGTCGACGGTCGCCCGCGCGTCCGCCAGGGCGCGGTGCTCGGGCGTCACCCGCGCACGGAAGAGCGCGGCCAGGGTGGACAGCTTGTGGTTCGGCGCCTCGTCGCGGGTGACGACGCGACGCGCGAGGGGGACGGTGTCCACCACCCGGAACCCCGGCCAGTCGTAGCCGAGCCTGTCGCAGGCGGCCCGCAGGAAGCCGACGTCGTACGGCGCGTTGTGCGCGACGAGCACGGCGTCGCGCGCGAACTCCAGGAAGCTCGGCAGGACGAGCTCGACCGGGGGAGCCGTGGCGACCATGGACGTCGTGATGCCCGTGAGCCGGGCGACGAAGGCCGGCACCGGGTGGCCCGGGTTGACGAGCGACTGCAGCTCGCCCAGCACCTCTCCGCCGCGCACCTTGACCGCGCCGATCTCCGTGATGCCGCCGTCGGCGGCCCGCCCCCCGGTCGTCTCGAGGTCGACCACGACGAAGGTGACGTCCCGCAGGGAGGTGCCGAGGTCCTCGAACGAGGGCTGGAGCGCGGTCGTGCGCGTCGGGTGCGGGGTGGTGCTCGGCATGCCGGGACCGTAGCGGCGGCCTCCGACAGTCGGGGGTGGGGACAGGCGAGCCCGCCGAGACGGTGGTCTCGGCGGGCTCGGGTCCGTGCGGGCGGTGCCGGGTCAGCTCGCGGACTTCTGCCGGGTGTCGACGTACAGCTCGTCGATCTCGGCGGCGAAGTCCTTGACGAAGACGTGGCGGCGCACGCTCTGCTTGGGCGTGAGATAGCCGTTCTCGACCGTGAGGTCGCCCGGCAGCACGGCGAACTTGCGGATCGACTCGGCCTTCGAGACCGCCTGGTTGGCGCGGGTCACGGCGGCGTCGAGCGCGGCCAGCACCTCCGGGTCGGTCGCCGCCTGCGCGGGCGTCATCTCGGGCTTGCCGTGCATCTTGAGCCAGCCGGGCAGGCCCTCGGCGTCGAGAGTGATCAGCGCGCCGATGAAGGGGCGGTTGTCGCCGACGACGACGCACTGGCTCACGAGGGCGTGCGCCCGGATACGGTCCTCGAGGAGCGCCGGGGCGACGTTCTTGCCCCCGGCCGTCACGATGATCTCCTTCTTGCGGCCCGTGATCGTGAGGAACCCGTCGTCGTCGAGCGTGCCGAGGTCGCCGCTGCGGAACCAGCCGTCGGCGAACGCCTCGGCGGTCGCCTCCGGGTTGTTGTGGTACCCGCGGAACACCTGGATGCCGCGCAGCAGGACCTCGCCGTCCGAGGCGATCCTGACCCCGCAGCCGGGCAGCTGGGGCCCGACCGAACCGATCTTGATGGCGTCGGGGCGGTTCACGCTGGTCGGCGCGGTGGTCTCGGTGAGCCCGTAGCCCTCGAGGATGGTGACCCCGAGACCGCGGAAGAAGTGCCCGAGCCGCTCGCCGAGGGGGCCGCCCCCGGAGACGGCGTACTGGGCCTGCCCGCCGAGCACGGCGCGCAGCTTCGAGAACACGAGGGTGTCGGCGACCTTGTGCTGGAGGCGGAGCCACAGCGACGGGCCCGACGGCGTGTCGAGCGCGCGCGAGTAGGCGATGCCGGTCGCGGCCGCCCAGTGGAAGATCTTCAGCTTGCCCCCGGCGGCGGCCTTCTGCTCCGCGGCGTTGTAGACCTTCTCGAAGACCCGCGGCACCGCGAGGATGTAGGTGGGCCGGAAGGCCTCCAGGCCGGCGGTGACCGTCTTGAGGTCGGCCCAATGGCCGAGCACGGTGCCGCTCGCGATCGCGAGGATCTCGATGTAGCGCGCGAAGACGTGCGCCAGGGGCAGGAAGAGCAGGGTGCGCCCGCCGTCCTTGAAGACGTCGGGCACGGCGGCGACGGCGTTCACGCCGAGCAGCGCGAGGTTGCCGTGGGTGATCTCGGCGCCCTTGGGGGTCCCGGTCGTGCCGGAGGTGTAGATGATCGTCGCGACGTCGGCGAGATCGGCGAGACCGCGGCGGCGGGCGATCTCGTCGTCGGCGACGTCGGCGCCCGCGGCCGTCAGCTTGGCGATCGCGCCGTCCTCGATCTCGAGGACCTCGCGCAGGGCCGGGGCGCGGTCGGAGACCTCCGCGACGGTGGCGGCGAGGCCGGAGTCCTCGACGACGAGCAGCGTGATGCCGGAGTCGGTGAGGATCCACTCCACCTGCTCGGCGGAGGACGTCTCGTAGATCGGCACCGGGACCGCGCCCGCCGCCCAGGCGGCGAAGTCGAGCAGCGTCCACTCGTAGCGCGTGTGCGACATGATGCCGACGGGGTCGCCGGGCTGGACGCCCCGGGCGACCAGCCCCTTCGCGACGGCCACCACCTCGGCGTCGAACTGTGCGGCCGAGACCGGCTGCCAGCCGTCGCCGGAGGGACGCTCGGCGAGCGTGGCGCGCGGGTCGCTCGCCACGCGGGTGGCGAGGAGGTCGTTGAGGTTCGACGTGGCAGGCAGCTCGACCGCCTGCGGAATGGTGATCTCGTCCATGCTGACTCCATCGTCCATGCTCATGCATTGGCCAGGGGTGCGTTCCCCGGCCGCCACGATACCGGGTCTCACGCGTGGTCCAGGACACGGTTCGGTGACGGTCCGTGACCACCGGTGACGTCGCGGTGACGTCCCGGTGGTGGACGAGCGTCGCACCCCTCGGTCGCGGTGGCTAGTCTTGTCCCTGCGCGCACCGCGCGCCCCCGCGCCGCGACGGCGACCGGGTGATGCGCCGTACGGACGCGGCGTCCCGACACATGAACGCGAGGTTCCCGCATGCACGCCATCGGAGTCGACATCGGCGGCACGAAGATTGCCGTGGGTGTGGTGGACGAGGCGGGCAAGATCCTCGCGAAGGTGCGGCGCGAGACGGTCGCCGACGACGTCGCCTCCATCGACCGGGCCATCGCGGACGCGTGCGCCGAGCTGGCCAAGGAGCACGAGGTCGGCGCCATCGGCCTGGCCGCCGCCGGCTTCGTGAGCCCCGACCGCCGGTCCGTGCTCTTCGCCCCGAACATCGCCTGGCGCGAGTACCCGCTCGCCGAGCGGATCGAGGCGCTGCTGGACGTCGACGTCCCCGTGGTCGTCGAGAACGACGCGAACGCCGCGGGCTGGGCGGAGTTCCGCTTCGGTGCCGCCCGCGAGGCCACCGACATGCTCATGCTGACGGTCGGCACCGGGCTCGGCGGCGCGATCGTGGTGGACCGAGAGCTCGTGCGCGGCAAGTGGGGTGTCGCGGCCGAAGTGGGGCACATGCGGGTCGTCCCGGGCGGCCACTACTGCGGCTGCGGGCACGAGGGCTGCTGGGAGCAGTACGCGTCCGGCACGGCCCTGGTGCGCGACGCGAAGCAGGCCGTGATCGCCCAGCCGGAGCGGGCGACGCGGCTGGTCGAGCTCGCCGGCGGCGACGTGTCGGCGCTCGAGGGCCCGCACGTCACGCAGGCGGCACAGGAGGGCGACGAGCTCGCGGTCGAGCTGCTGGCGACGCTCGGCCGGTGGATCGGCGAGGGCTCGGCGTCCGTCGCCGCGCTGCTCGACCCCGAGCTCATCGTCATCGGAGGAGGCGTCGGCGCGGCCGGCGACCTGCTGCTCCTGCCCGTGCGCAAGGCCTACGAGGCGCAGCTGTCGGCCCTCGGGCACCGCCCGGTGGCGCAGATCGAGCTCGCCGAGCACGGCAACGAGGCGGGCATCATCGGCGCCGCCGACCTCGCACGGCGCTGATCCGCCCGTCGCCCGGCCCGGTCGCCAGGCCTGGCCCCGCACGGGCCGGTCAGACGACGGCGCCCGTGCTGTGGTCGTCCGGGTCGCGGCGGTGCGGCATCCGCCAGACGAGGATGCCCAGCGCGACGAGGAACAGGACGCCGGCGACAGGGCCGGACCATCCCGGGATGCGCAGGGCCGGGACGGCCGAGCGCAGGACGACGCCGAGCACGACGAGCACCGGCACCCCGACGACCACCGCCCACGCGAGGGTGAGGAGCGGGTCGCGGGAGAGCACCGGTTCCGGCTCCGGCGGCGTGAAGTGAGACTCCGTCTCTTCGAGATCCTCGATCTCGGGCGTGACAGGCCAGTCGCGGGGACCGGGGCTCACCACCCGACCGGGCGGCGGCGCGGTGTCCTCGCGGCGCGGGTCGGCCGCGGGCTCGCTCGCGGTGTCGCCCGTGGTGCCGCCCGCAGGCTCGTCCGCCCGGTCGGCGTCGTCGGGCTCGTCGAGCGGCCCGAGCTGGGCGACGATGTCGGCCCACCGCGCCTCGACGGCGTCGTCGGGCAGGTCGTCGTCCGGCAGGTCCGGATCGGCGTCCGGGTTCGGTGCGGGCATGGGTTCACTCTATTGTCGTGGGCGAAGCAACGCGTCGACGGTCCGCCCGCCGGCGCCACGGCCCGTCGACGGCGGTCCGCTGACCGGGGGCTGCCGGGACTGGGCGAGGAGGACAGTTGTTCTACTGGGTGATGAAGAACGTGCTGGTGGGGCCGTGGCTCCGGCTGGCGTTCCGCCCCTGGACGAAGGGCGTCGAGAACGTCCCGACCTCCGGTCCGGCGATCCTCGCGAGCAACCACCTCGCCGTCATCGACTCGTTCGTGCTGCCGCTCGTCCTCGACCGCCAGGTCCAGTTCCTGGGCAAGTCGGACTACTTCACCGGGGGAGGCGTCCGCGGTCGCCTCGTGGCCGGCTTCATGCGTGGGGTCGGGACGATCCCGGTGGACCGCTCGGGTGGCAAGGCCAGCGAGGCCGCGCTCAACACGGGGCTGCGGGTGCTGGACGACGGCGACCTGTTCGGCATCTACCCCGAGGGCACCCGCAGCCCCGACGGGCGGCTGTACCGCGGCAAGACCGGCGTCGCCCGCCTGGCGCTGGAGTCGGGCGCACCCGTGATCCCCGTCGCGATGGTGGGCACCGACGTCGCGCAGCCGCTCGGGCGGTCGGTCCCCAAGCCGATGCCGATCGGGATGGTCTTCGGCGAGCCTCTCGACTTCAGCCGCTACCGCGGGATGGAGGGCGACCGGTTCGTGCTGCGCTCCGTGACCGACGAGATCATGTACGCCATCCTGCGGCTGTCCGAGCAGGAGTACGTCGACGTCTACGCGGCCACGATGAAGGCGCGCCTCGCGGCGGCCCAGCAGCAGCCGCCGGAGGAGCCCGCCGCCGGCTCCTGACCGGCTACCCGGGCACCTGGCCCACGACGAGGCTCAGCCAGGCGTCCGGCGGGACCTCGGGCCGGCCGGGCACCGGACGGTGCGTGACCGACCACCCGTCGCCCGCGACGTCGGTCGCGACGCGCGGCCAGAACGACGCGGCGCCGGCGTTGGCGTCCTGGTACGCGATCTCCCACGGGCCCGGCACGTCGCGCAGCACCGCCGCCGCGACCTCGCGCCCGACGCCGCGCTGCCGGGCGGCGCGCGCGACGAAGAACGCCGAGAGCACGCGGGTCGGCGCGTCGAGCCCCCGGACCAGGGCGAACGCCACCGGCCGCTCGTCCGAGCGGCCCCGTGCCCCGTCGGGGGCCATGGCCAGGTAGCCGCGCCAGGTCGCGGCACGACGGCCCGTCCCGTCCTCGTCCGCCCGCGCGTCGCGGTCGATCTCGTCGAGGGCGGTGCGAAGCCGGTCGTCGCGGAACCGGCCGTCGGGCCCCGGCAGCTCGCCCGAGACGGCGGACATGTCGTGGCGGAAGAGCAGCCACAGCCGTTCGAGGAGCGCGCGGTCCTCCGGCGTGGCGCGGCGGACTCGGACCGGCGCGCCGGCGAGGTGGGCGGACGGGTCGGGGAGGGGTGCAGGAGTCGTCATACGCAAGAGCCTCCCGGCGCCGGACGGCGGGGAGGCTCGCCCGACATCATCGCACGGCCGGGCGCCGCCGCGCACGGCGCGTTCGCCCGGCGGACGGCCGGGGCCGGCACGGGGAGGTGCTCCTAGGATGGAGTCGCTGTCCGTCCCCCACCGAGAGGTAGCCCCTGTCATGTCGGTTCGTCGCGTGGCTCTCCTGACCGCCGGCGGCTTCGCGCCCTGCCTGTCCTCCGCCGTCGGCGGCCTCATCGAGCGCTACACGGAGCTCGACCCGTCGATCGAGATCATCGCCTACCAGTACGGCTACCACGGGCTCCTCACGGGCACGAAGATCGTGGTCGACGAGGAGGGCCGCAAGCAGGCCGGCATCCTGCACCGCTTCGGCGGCTCGCCCATCGGCAACTCGCGCGTCAAGCTGACCAACGCCGCGGACTGCGTCAAGCGCGGCCTCGTGCAGGAGGGTCAGAACCCGCTGGAGGTCGCGGCCGAGCACCTCAAGGCCGACGGCGTGGACGTGCTGCACACCATCGGTGGCGACGACACGAACACGACGGCCGCCGACCTCGCCGCGTACCTGCACGACAACGGCTACGAGCTCACCGTCGTGGGCCTGCCCAAGACGATCGACAACGACGTGGTGCCGATCAAGCAGTCGCTCGGCGCCTGGACCGCCGCCGAGGAGGCCGCGGGCTTCGCCGCGAACGTCATCGGCGAGCACCGCTCCGGTCCGCGCATGCTCATCGTGCACGAGGTCATGGGTCGCCACTGCGGCTGGCTCACGGCGGCCACCGCGAAGGAGTACCGCTCGTGGCTCGACGCCCAGGAGTGGGCCCCGGCCCTCGGCCTGACGCGCGAGCGCTGGGACGTGCACGCCGTCTTCCTGCCCGAGCTGGAGATCGACATCGACGCCGAGGCGGCGCGCCTGCGCGCCGTCATGGACGAGATCGGCAACGTCAACATCTTCCTGTCCGAGGGCGCGGGGATGAACGAGATCGTGCAGCAGCTCGAGGCCGCCGGCGAGGAGGTGCCGCGCGACCCGTTCGGGCACGTCAAGCTCGACACCATCAACCCCGGCCAGTGGTTCGCGAAGCAGTTCGCGGAGAAGCTGGGCGCCGAGAAGGTCATGGTCCAGAAGTCGGGCTACTACTCGCGCGCCGCGGCCGCGAACGCCGAGGACCTGCGCCTCATCAAGTCGATGACGGACCTCGCCGTCGAGTGCGCGCTGCGCGGCGAGGCCGGCGTCATCGGCCACGACGAGGAGGACGGCGACCGCCTCAAGGCGATCGCGTTCCCGCGCATCGCCGGCGGCAAGGCGTTCGACGTCAGCCAGCCGTGGTTCGGCGAGATCCTCGAGGGCATCGGCCAGCCGCTGGTGCCCGCGAAGCCCGCCGCGCACTGACGACGGCGACCCGCCGACCACCGAGCCAGAGGCAGGAGCAGCCCGCATGACCACCGCCGTCGACACCGTGGTGCCCGGGAGCGACCCCGAGGGCCTGGACCGGTTCCGGACCCTCGAGGCGCGCCAGCAGCCCGTGTGGCCGGACGCCGAGGCGCTCGCGGCGGTGGCGGGCCGGCTCTCCCAGGCGGCGCCCCTCGTGGTGCCGGCAGAGGCCCGGCTGCTCACGGAACGTCTCGCCGCGGCGGGCCGCGGCGAGGCGTTCCTGCTGCAGGGCGGGGACTGCGCGGAGACGTTCGCGGACGCGAACGCGACCCGCATCCGCAACAAGGTGCGCACCATCCTGCAGATGGCGGTGGTGCTCACCCACGGCGCGAGCACGCCCGTGGTGAAGATGGGGCGGCTCGCGGGGCAGTACGCCAAGCCGCGCTCGTCCGACCTCGAGACCCGCGACGGCGTGACGCTGCCCGCCTACCGCGGCGACATGGTCAACGGGCACGAGTTCACCCCGGAGTCGCGCACGCCCGACCCGGTGCGCCTCGAGCAGGCGTACCGGATCTCGTCGGCGACGGCGAACGTCGTGCGGGCCTTCACCCAGGGCGGCCACGCCGACCTGCGCCGGGTGCACGAGTGGAACCGCGGGTTCATGCGCAACCCCGCCTACGCGCGGTACGAGCGCACCGCGGCGGAGATCGATCGCGCGATCCGCTTCATGGAGGCCTGCGGGGCGGACTTCGACGCCCTGCGCTCGGTGGAGTTCTACCTCAGCCACGAGGCGCTCATCCTCGACTACGAGCGGGCGCTGACCCGCGTCGACGCCCGGACCGGCGAGGCCTACGCGACGTCGGCCCACTTCCTGTGGATCGGCGAGCGCACCCGTCAGCTCGACGGCGCGCACGTGGAGTTCCTCTCGCGCGTCGCCAACCCCGTCGGCGTCAAGCTCGGCCCGACGACGTCGGCTGACGACGCCCTGGCACTGGCGGCGCGGCTCAACCCGGGGAACACCCCCGGGCGGCTCACGTTCGTCACCCGGATGGGCGCGGGCAAGGTGCGCGACGTGCTGCCCGAGGTCGTCGAGAAGGTCACCGCCGCGGGCGCGGCCGTCACCTGGGTGACCGACCCGATGCACGGCAACACGATCACCTCCGACAGCGGCTACAAGACGCGCCGGTTCACCGACGTGCTGGACGAGGTCACGGGCTTCTTCGAGGTGCATCGCGCCCTCGGCACCGTGCCCGGCGGGCTGCACATGGAGCTCACGGGCGACGACGTCACCGAGGTGCTGGGCGGCAGCGAGGAGATCGACGACGCCGGGCTGGCGCTGCGGTACGAGACGCTGGTCGACCCGCGCCTCAACCACCAGCAGTCGCTCGAGATGGCGTTCCGCGTCGCGGAGATGCTGACGAGCTGGTGACGCTCACCAGACGGTGACGGTCACCGTGCTGCCCTTCGGCGCCCTGCCGGTGGGGTCCTGGAACCGGACGGTGTCGAGGATGCCGCCGAGGTAGGTGTTCTCCTTGACCACGAAGCCGGCCTTCTCCAGCGCCTTGCGGGCAGGCTCGGTGTGCTTACCCACCACGTTCGGCACCTCGATCAGGGGCGGCCCCTGCGAGATCGTCAGCGTCACGGTGTCGGTGCGGTGCGCAGTGGCCCCCTCCTTCGGGTCCTGCGCCAGCACGTGACCCTTCGGGACGTCCTCGGAGTACTCCGGGTCGGCCAGCTCGACGACGAGCCCCAGACCCTCGAGGTCGGTGACGGCCGCGTCCTTCTCCTTGCCCACCTCCTGCGGCACCTGCACGGGGGCGGGGCCGTCGGAGACGGTGAGCGTCACGACGGTGTCGTGCCGCTGGCGCGAGCCCTCGTCCACCGACACGTCGAGCACCTGGCCCCGGGCGGCCTCGTCGTCGTACGACCGGGCGGGGTCGCCGACCGTGAAGCCGGCGTCCTCCAGCGCCGCGGTGGCGTCCTCGTCGGCGGCGCCGACCAGGTCGTCGGGCACCGTGAGCATCTGCACGCCGCGGGACACGACCAGCTCCACGGAGCCGTCGGTGCGCACCCGGTCGCCGGGCGCGGGCACGCTCGCCACGACCGAGCCCTCCGGGACGTCGTCGTCGAAGGCGCGGCTCGTCGTCGTGCCGAGCCCGGCGTCCTCGAGGACGGCGCGGGCGTCGTCGGCAGCGACTCCGGCGATGCCGGTCGGCACCGAGGTCCACGCCCCGGGACCGTCCGCGAACCACCACCACGTGCCCAGCCCGCCGCCGGCCAGGACGAGCACCAGGGTGAGGGTCCACGCGACCGCGCGGCGACGGCGGGAGGGGCGCCGGTACGCCTCGGTGGGCTGCTCGACGAGCCGGTGCGTGGGCTGCGCCGGCGCGCTCGCCGACACCTCCTGGAAGAACGCCGTCGGGATCTCGTCGACGGCGTCCGTCCCCGTGCGCCCGTCGTCCTCGTCGTCGTGCGGCGCGCCGCCGGTCCCGCTCGGGCCGCCGGCGTCGGAGGGGCCGTCGGCGGGCCGTTCCGCG
>JADHZE010000008.1 GCA_026934365.1 Isoptericola sp. QY 916
GTGCGCGGCGGCCCGCGGCTCCCAGGCGTCGCGCGGCACGACGGCGTCGGCGGGGGCCGCCGGGTCGTCGAGGATGGGTGCGCGCATCCCACCAGGGTACGAGCGCGGCGAGCACGCCCCCGCCCGGACTAGCGTGTGAGTCGTGCCGCACACCTACGAGTTCCGCCAGGTCGACGTCTTCGCCACGGGCCCCCTCACCGGCAACCCGGTGGCCGTGGTGCACGACGCCGACGACCTCGACGACGCGCAGATGGCCGCCTTCGCGCGGTGGACCAACCTGTCCGAGACCACGTTCCTGCTGCGCCCCACCACGCCCGACGCCGACTACCGGCTGCGGATCTGGACGCCCGGCGGCGAGCTGCCGTTCGCCGGCCACCCCACGCTCGGCACCGCGCACGCGTGGCTCGAGGCCGGCGGGGTGCCCCGCTCCGCGGAGCAGGTGGTCCAGGAGTGCGGCGTCGGGCTCGTCACCGTCCGGCGCGACACCGACGCCAGCGGCGACCGGCTCGCGTTCGCCGCGCCGCCCCTGCGGCGCTCCGGCCCGGTGGCGCCGGAGGACCTCGCGCAGCTCGCGCGCGGCCTGCGCGTGAGCGTGGCGGACATCGAGGACGCGGCGTGGGTCGACAACGGCCCCGGCTGGGTCGCGGCCCGCCTGCGCGACGCCGCGGCAGTGCTCGCCGTCGAGCCGGACCTCGCAGCGTTCGGCGGCCTGAAGATCGGCGTCGTCGGCACCTACGCGCCGGGGGAGTCGGACGCCGCCGTCGAGGTGCGCGCCTTCGTCCCCGACATCGGCGTCGCGGAGGACCCGGTCACCGGCAGCCTCAACGCCGGGCTGGGGCAGTGGCTGGCGGGCGGCCTGCTGCCCGCGTCGTACGTCGCCTCGCAGGGCACCGCCCTCGGTCGCCGCGGGCGCGTGCTCGTGCGCCGCGACGCCGCCGGCGAGGTGTGGGTCGGGGGCGCGGCCGTCACGACGATCGCGGGCACCGTGACGCTCTGAGGTCGGAGCGGCCGGCGCGTCAGACCCGGCGGAACGGGGCGAGCGTGGCCCGCACCTGCTCGGCGGCGCCCCAGTCGTCGTCGAACTGCGCGACGACGGCGAGGTGCTGGCGCAGCTGCAGGATCGGCATGCGGTCGCGCCACCCGCGATGGAGGCCGGTGAGCTCGGCGTAGAGATCGAAGAACCCGCGGGACTCGGGCGGCGGCGCCGTCGTCCAGAGGTGGGCCAGGTCGACCTCGGCCCACGTGTAGGACACGGCGGGGTCGATCAGCGCGGGCCGCCCGTCGGCGGTCGCGAGGACGTTCTGCGCCCACAGGTCGCCGTGCGTCAGGCACGCGGGGCGGTCCGGGAGCAGCTCGGGGAGCCGGGCGCACAGGTGCTCCAGGGCCGTCCGGTCCGCGGTACCCAGGGCGGCGTCGACCCGTGGCTCGCCCAGCCACCGCAGCAGGCGGCTCCGCGCGAAGAAGGCGAACCCGTCGTCCTCCCAGGTGTTGTCCTGCCGGCGGCGGCCCAGCCAGTTGTCCCGGTGCCAGCCGAAGCGGTCGTGGGTCGTGGCGTGCAGCTCGGCGAGCGCGTGCGCGAGCCGCTCCCAGAACGCTTCGTCCCGGGGGCGTGGGTACAGCACCTCGAGGACGAGCAGGCCCGGGTCGGCGAGGATCACCGCCGGCGTGACGACGCCGCCGAGCTCCCGCAGCGCCGTCAGGCCCTCGGCCTCGGCGGCGAAGGCGTCGTCGGACGGGGCCTCCTCGAACCCTTTGACGAACACCGCGGTGCCGTCGGCACGCCGGGCAAGGCCCGCGGTCGCGGCGAGGCCTCCGGTCGCCGGCTCGACGGAGACGACGTCGACGAGTCCGGAGTCGTCGAGGCGGCGCCTCAGCAGCGCCATCGCGTCGGTCATGGTCGGCTCCTCCCGTGGTGCCCGCATCCTGGCAGATCGGGCTAGGAGGCGGCGAGGGGATTCATCGCCGGCGGTGCCGGCGCCGCCCGCCGCTCGGGAGGCTCAGCGGACGTGGAACGCGGCCCGGTATGCCGCGGGAGTGACCCCGACGCTGCGGTGGAAGTGTCGCCGGAGCGTGGCCGCAGTGCCGAGGCCTGAGCCGGCCGCGACCTGCTCGATCGACGCGTCGGTGCGTTCGAGGAGCTCCTGCGCTCGCGTGACCCGCTGCCGGTGCAGCCAGTCGAGCGGCCCGGACCCGACCTCGGCCTGCATGCGGCGGGCGAGCTGTCGGGTGCTGAGCCCGGCGTGCGCGGCGAGGTCGCGCACGGTCAGCGGCCGGTCGACCCGGGCGCGAGCCCATTCCAGCGTCGGGGCGAGCCCGGAGCCGGTGCGTGGGGAGGCCGGCGTCGCGACGAACTGGGCCTGGCCGCCGCTCCGGTGCGACGGGACGACCAGTCGCCGGGCGACGCCGTTGGCGGCCGCCGCGCCGAGGTCGCGGCGCACGAGGTGAAGGGCCAGATCGAGCGCGGCGGTCTTGCCGGCCGACGTGAGGACGTCGCCGTCGTCGACGTACAGGACGTCGGCGCGCACCCGGACCCGGGGGTAGCGGCGGGCGAGGTCGTCGGCGTGCATCCAGTGCGTGGCCGCTTCCCGGCCGTCGAGCAGACCGGCGGCCGCGAGGACGAAGGCGCCCGTGCACAGGGCGGCGATCGTGGCGCCGCCTCGGTGCGCGGTCCGGAGCGCGTCGAGCAGGAGCGGGTCCGGTGCGGCGCCGGGGTCGTCGGTCGACGTCACGACGACACGGTCTACCCGGGACAGCTCGGTGTACGGGGCGGTCCGCGCGCCCGGCAGCCACGGGTGGGGCTCGCCGTCCGGCGTGCAGACCACGAAGTCGTACCACGTGCCGGCAGGGGAGAGCTCGGCGCGGTCGACGCCGAGGACCTCCGCGGCGATCGCCGTCTCGTACAGCATGCCGGTGTCGTGCATGACGAGAGCGAGGCGCGGCATGTCCGAAACTGTACGCACCATGTCGTTCAAGACGCTCGTCGCGCGACGGTGCGGTGAGCAGGATCGAACCATGCAGACACCAGAGGCAGTGATGGTCTACGGGGCCGGCGGGCACACGGGCGGCTTCGTCGTCGACGAGCTGGTCCGGCGAGGGCTGGCGCCCGTGCTCGCCGGCCGCGACGCCGAGCGCCTCGCGGGCGTCGCCTCGCGGTACCCGGGCCTCGACGTCCGGGCGGCGAGGGTGGACGACTCCACCGCGCTGCGCGCCGCCCTGGATGGCGTCGCGGTGGTGGTGAACTGCGCCGGCCCGTTCCTCGACACCGCGCGGCCGCTGGCGGGCGCCGCAATCGCGGCCGGGGCGCACTACCTCGACGTCACCGCCGAGCAGCCGGCGGTGCAGCAGCTCTACGAGGAGCTCGACGCGCCCGCCCGCGCCGCCGGGGTCGCCGTCGTCCCCGCCATGGCGTTCTACGGCGGTCTCGCCGACCTGCTCGTCACCGCTGCCCTGGACGGGGAGCGGGACGCCGACGCCGTCGAGGTCGCCGTCGGGCTCGACCACTGGTGGCCCACGGCCGGCACCCGTGTCACGGGGGAGCGGAACACCGCGACACGGGTGGTCGTCCGCGGAGGTCGCCTCGTGCCCCTCGCCGACCCCGCGCCGACGGGCCGGTGGCCGTTCCCGGCGCCGCTGGGCGAGCAGCCCGTGGTCCGGCTGCCGTTCTCGGAGGTGCTCACCCTCACGCGCCACCTCGCCGTCGGGGAGCTCACCTCGTACCTGACGTCAGGGCCGCTCGAGGAGCTCCGCGACGAGCGGACGCCGCCCCCGGCCGGCGGGGAGCGGTCGCCGCAGCGGTTCGTCGTCGACGTCGCCGTGCGGCGCGGCCCGACCATCAGCCGGCTGGCCGTGGCAGGCCAGGACATCTACGCCGTGTCCGCCCCGATCCTCGCGGAGGGGGTCGTCCGGCTCCTGGACGGGCGGCACCGGGGCGCGGGCGCCCTCGCCCCGGCCGAGGCCTTCGACGCCGCGGACGTCCTCGCGGCCCTGGAGGCGCATCCCGCCGGGCTCACGACGGCCGTTCCTGCAGACCTCCCAGCTGACCTGTCGGCGGACCTGCGGCACGGTCGCTGACGGCGCCGACCAGGCGTTCGAGGGGGCCCCGGCCGAGCAGGAACCGCCACGCCGTCGCCGCGGCGAGGGTGACCAGCACCATCACGAGCAGCGGGCCGTTGGTGGTGGACCCCAGCAGGTCCCAGTGCCAGATGGCGACGATCTGCAGCGAGTACACGGTCAGCGCCATCGACCCGACCGCGGCGAGCGGGGCCAGCACCCACCGCCCGACCCGGCCGACGTACAGGCACAGGCCCACGACCGCCGCCGCGAACCCGCCCGACGCGAGCACCTCGATCGTCGTGTCGTCGTGCGGGCCGTCGAGGAAGAGCCCCGCGACGCCGGGCCACGGGGCGCCCCAGGCGAACGGCGCGCCGTCGACGGACTGCCGTGCCATGACCTGGGAGGTCAGCACGACCTCCTCCCCGCCGGCGGCGCCCACCACCGCGCCGGAGAGGAACGAGAACGCGCCCCACGCGGCCAGCCCGCCCAGCAGGAGCCCGCGGCGCAGCCGCGGCGAGCGCAGGTCGCAGCGCCCGATCGCCATGCCCGCGAGCACGTACGCCATCCAGACGATCGCCGGGTAGTGGCCGGTGAGCACGAAGTCCGTGACGGCGCCGGAACCGTCGTGCGGCAGCCGCAGCCCGGCCCGCAGCAGCGCCTCCGGCCCCCAGTACGCGAGCAGCGGCCCCACCAGGGCGACCGCCGCGGCGAGCGCGAGGAGGCGCGGGGGCCGCCAGCGCAGGAACGGCAGCGCGAGCGCGAAGTAGCAGGCGTAGAAGCCCAGGATGAGGGCGACGCGCGTGCCGAGGAGGTCGAGCAGCGCGACGACCACCAGCAGCAGCGCGGCGCGCACGAGCAGGCGGAGGCGAGCCCGTCGCAGCGGGTCGCCGTCGAGAAGGTGTGGCCCCCCGGTGACGATCGCGACGGAGACGCCCGCCACCAGCGCGAACAGGATCGAGGAGTGGCCGTGGGAGAGGTCGAGCAGCCACCAGGCGGGTCCGGCGTCGGGCGTCGTCACTCCCACGTGGGCGGTGAACATGCCCAGGACGGCGATCCCGCGGGCGACGTCGACGCCCGGGACGCGCCCCGGGCCGCCGGCGAGACGGCGCGTGCCGGCGCGCAGCCCGGCACGAAGACGGGAGGTCGGCGCGCCGGTGGCCGCGGTCATGGCGTGATGATGCCACCGGCGGGTGGTGCGCGTCGTCCCGGTGCGTGAGAACGCCACGGCTTGCAGGCCGCGCGGTCACTACGGTGGGAGCATGAGTGACCTCAGCGCGGAGCCCGCACCCCAGGGCGACCCCGAACCCGCCGGTGCCGACCTCAACGACGCGATCGAGGCACCCAGCACCCACCACACGGTGCCCAGCAAGGAGTCCGAGTCGTACACGCACGGGCACCACGAGTCCGTGCTGCGCTCGCACCGCAGCCGCACGGCCCAGAACTCGGCCGGCTTCCTGGTGCCGCACCTGCGCGACGACATGTCCCTGCTCGACGTCGGCTGCGGCCCTGGCACGGTGACCACCGACTTCGCCCGGATCCTCGCCGGCGGCGAGGTCGTGGGCGTCGACGCCAGCCCCAAGGTGCTCGAGGCGGCGCGCGAGCACGCCGCGGCCCTCGGGTACGGCAACGTCCGCTTCCAGCAGGCGAACGCCTACGAGCTGCCGTTCGAGGACGACTCCTTCGACGTCGTGTACGCGCACCAGCTGCTGCAGCACCTGTCCGACCCGGTCGCCGCGCTGCGCGAGATGAAGCGCGTCGCGAAGCCGGGCGGGATGGTCGCGGTGCGCGACGCCGACTACGCGGGCATGGCCTGGTACCCCGAGACCCCGGGCCTGACGGAGTGGAACGAGCTGTACCACGAGGTCACGCACGCCTACGGGTTCGAGCCGGACGCCGGCCGCCGCCTCATGTCGTGGGTGCAGGAGGCGGGGCTGGAGGGCATCGTGCCCTCCGCGTCGTCGTGGTGCTACGCCACCCCGACCGACCGGCAGTGGTGGGGCGAGCTGTGGGCCGAGCGCTGCGTGGAGTCCAACTTCGCGGTGCAGGCCAAGGAGTCGGGCCTGGCCGACGACGTCGCGCTCGAGCAGATCGCGCAGGACTGGCAGGCGTGGGCGCAGGCGCCCGACGGCTGGTTCGCCATCCTGCACGGCGAGGTGCTCGCCCGCGCCTGACGGTGCGGCTGACGCTGCCGCGCACGCGCCCCGCGTAACCTGGGCGCGTGCGCATCGCGAGATTCACCACCGGAGACGACCCCCGCTTCGCCCTCGTCCAGCAGGAGGGCGACAAGACGTTCCTCGCCGTCCTCGGCGGCGACCCGCTCTACATGCCGGCGATGCCGACGGGGGAGCGGATCGAGCTGGGCGACGGCGTCCGGCTGCTCGCCCCGGTGATCCCGCGCTCCAAGGTGGTCGCCGTCGGCAAGAACTACGCCGACCACGCCAAGGAGATGGGCGGCGAGGTGCCGGCCACGCCGCTGCTGTTCTTCAAGCCCAACACCGCCGTCGTCGGGCCCGACGACCCGGTGGTGCTGCCCGAGTTCACGCGCGAGGTCAGCTACGAGGCCGAGCTCGCCGTCGTCATCTCGAAGGTGTGCAAGGACGTCGAGCCGGAGAACGTGCGCTCCTACGTGCTCGGCTACACCGTCGCCAACGACGTCACCGCCCGCGACGCGCAGCGCACCGACGGCCAGTGGGCGCGAGCCAAGGGCTTCGACACCTCCTGCCCGCTCGGCCCGTGGATCGACACGGACCTGAACCCCGAGGACGTCGCCGTGCGGTCCCGCGTCAACGGCGAGCTCAAGCAGGACGGCCGTACCGCGGACATGGTCTTCGACGTGCCGTTCCTCGTGTCGTACATCAGCAAGGCGATGACCCTGCTGCCCGGGGACGTCATCCTCACCGGCACGCCGGCGGGGGTGGGCCGCATCGACCACGGCGACCGCGTGGAGTGCGAGGTCGAGGGCATCGGCGTCCTCGCCAACCCCGTGTTCCGGCGTGACTGAGGCGCCGCTGCGCGACGACGCACGGTCGGTGCTGCGGCGCATGCCCGCCGCCGACGCCGAGCAGTCCGCGCTGCGCGACCGGTTCGTCGCGCACCTCGACGCGCACCCCGACGGCGTGCTGCGCGCGTGCCGCCCGGACCACGTCACCGCGTCCACGGTGGTGCTGTCGGGCGACGCCTCGCGCGTGCTGCTGACGCTGCACGCGAAGGCGGGCCGCTGGTTCCAGCTCGGCGGGCACGCCGAGCCCGGCGACGCCACGCTGGCCGCGGCTGCCCGCCGCGAGGCCGTCGAGGAGTCCGGGATGGAGGTCGACCTCGACCCGGTGCCCGTGCACCTCGACGAGCACGCCGTGCCGTTCTGCGGGCCGGGCGGCGACGCGCACCACCTGGACGTGCGCTTCGTCGCCGTCGCGCCCGACGGCGCACGGCATGCCGTGAGCGACGAGTCGCTGGACGTGCGGTGGTGGCCCGTCGACGACCTGCCGAACCCGGACCTCGCCGAGCCGGTGGCGCTCGCTGTCGCACGGGTACGGGGCGCCTGACACCGACCGTCCGACGGCCCGCGGCGGGACAACTACGCTGGACCTCGTGATCCCCGCTGCCGGCTCCTCCGACGTCCGTGTCCGCTTCGCCCCGTCCCCGACGGGCATGTTCCACGTGGGCGGTGCCCGCTCCGCCCTGTTCAACTGGGCGGTCGCCAAGCAGCAGGGCGGCACGTTCGTGCTGCGGGTCGAGGACACCGACGCCGCGCGCAACAAGCCCGAGTGGGTGGACGGCATCCTGAACGCTCTCGCGGCGCTCGGCATGCACGCCGAGGACCCGACGTTCGAGGGACCGTACTTCCAGTCGCAGAACGTCGAGAAGCACCGCGAGGCGTCGGCCCGCCTGTACGAGGCCGGCCGCGCGTACTACTGCGACTGCACCCGCGACGACGTCGCCGCCCGCACCGGCAACGCGCACTCCGGCTACGACGGCTTCTGCCGCGACCGCGGCCTCACCTACGCGCCGGGCCGGGCGCTGCGCTTCCGCACCCCCGACGACGGCGAGACGCAGGTCGTCGACCTCATCCGCGGCAACCCGACGTTCCCGAACTCCGCGATGGAGGACTTCGTCGTCGCGCGCGGGGACGGGTCGCCCGTCTTCCTGCTCGCGAACGTCGTGGACGACCTCGGCGAGGGCATCACGCATGTCATCCGCGGCGAGGAGCACCTGCCGAACACGCCCAAGCAGCAGCTGCTGTGGGAGGCGCTCGGCGCGCAGCCGCCGACGTGGGCGCACCTGCCCGTCATCGTCAACGAGAAGCGCCAGAAGCTCTCCAAGCGCCGGGACAAGGTCGCGCTCGAGGACTACCTCGCCGAGGGCTACCTGCCCGACGCGATGGTCAACTACCTCATGCTGCTCGGCTGGGCGCCCGGCAACGACGAGGAGATCCTCCCGTTCGACGAGCTGGTCGAGCGGTTCCGCATCGAGGACGTCAACAGCGCCTCGGCGTTCTTCGACGTCAAGAAGCTGCTGTCGTTCAACGGCGAGTACATCCGGAAGATGTCGGTCGAGGACTTCGTCGCCGCCGTCGACCCGTGGCTGCACGCCCCCAAGGCGCCCTGGACCGAGGAGCAGTACGACGCCGCCGCGTTCGGACGCGTCGCTCCGCTCGCCCAGTCGCGCGTCGCCCTGCTGGCGGACATCACCGACAACGTGGACTTCCTCTTCCTCGACGAGCCGGTCGACGACGAGCGCTCGTGGGCCAAGGCGATGAAGGACGGCGCCGCCGAGCTGCTCGCCGACGCCCGCGCGGCGCTCGCGGACCTCGCGACGTGGGAGGCGGAGCCGCTCAAGGACCTCGTCACGGCGGTGGGGGAGAAGCACGGGCTCAAGCTCGGCAAGGCGCAGGCGCCGGTGCGCGTCGCCGTCACGGGCCGCACGATCGGCCTGCCGCTGTTCGAGTCGCTCGAGGTGCTCGGTCGCGAACGGACCCTCGCCCGCGTCGACGCCGCGCTGGCGAAGCTGTGAGGGTCGACGGCGTCCTGCTCGACGTCGACGACACGCTCGTCGACACCAAGGGCGGGTTCGCCCAGGCTCTCACCGCGGTCGCCGTCGAGTACCTGCCCCACGTGCCGGCGGACCGCTACCCCGAGCTGCTGGCGCACTGGCGCACCGACCCGGGCGGCTACTACAAGCGCTTCACGCGCGGCGAGACGGACGCCCTCACCCAGCGCCGGCTGCGCGCCGACCTCCTGCACCGCACCTTCGGCGGCGAGCCGGTCACGGAGGACTCCTTCGCCGACTGGGACGCCCTGTTCTGGGGCACGTTCGAGCGGTCGTGGGCGCCGTTCGACGACTCCGCGGCCGCCCTCGACGCACTGCGTGCCGCCGGCGTGCGGATCGGCGTCGTGACGAACGCGTACACCGAGCTGCAGGAGCGCAAGCTGCGCGCCGCCGGCCTCGAGGGCGTCCCCGTGCTCGTGGGCGTGGACACGCTCGGCTACGGCAAGCCGCACCCCGACGTCTTCGTCGAGGGCGCCCGCCGCCTCGGCACCGACGTCGCGCGCACCGCGTACGTCGGCGACGAGCCCACGACCGACGCCCGCGCCGCTCGCGACGCCGGCCTCGTCGGCGTCTGGCTGGACCGGCCCGGTGCCCGCCGCGACGACGAGCACCACGTGGACGCCGACGCCCTGCGCGCCGACGGCATCGTCGTGCTGCCCGGGCTCGCCGGGCTGCCCGCCGCCCTCGGCCTCTGACCAGCTCGCTCAGGGGGCGAGCAGCAGGACGGCGGCGAGCGCGATCCCCGTGACGACGACGGTGCCCAGGGCGCCGAGCAGCAGCGGACGACGGGCGGTGCGCGCCAGGCGCGAGACGTCGACGCCGGTGCCGAGGGCGAACATCGCGGCGACGAACAGGACCGTCGTGAGCTGCTGGGCGGTGTCGGTGACGACGTCGGGCAGCAGTCCCGTGCTGCGGACCAGCACCGCGACGAGGAACCCCAGCACGAAGCCGGGGACGAGCGGGGCGCGTCGGCTTCGGGCCGTCGTGCCGCCCTCGGGGGACTCGGGCACGAGGTCGTCCCCGGGCGCGGCGGTGAGCGCCGCGCGCCGCGTGAGCAGCGCGCCGGCGCCGGCGACCAGGGGCGCGAGCAGCACCACGCGGGCCAGCTTGGTGACGGTCGCGGTGGCCAGCGCGGCGGCCGAGACGGTGCCCGCGGCGGCGACCACCTGGGCCACCTCCTGGACGCTCGCGCCGATCCAGAGCCCCGCCTGGTGGTCGTCGAGCCCGATCGCCCCGGCGAGGGCGGGTAGGACGAAGATCGCGACCGTCCCGTAGACGGTGACGAGGGCGAGCGCGGCGGCCACGTCGTCCCGCAGCCGGGCGGGCGCCGCTCCCGCGCGCGGGTCGCGCTCGAGCACGCTCGTCATCGCGGAGACCGCCGCGGCGCCGCAGATCGAGAATCCGGTGGCGACGAGCAGCGCGGTGGCGCGGGGCACCCGCAGCAGCCGGCCGAGGCCGAGGATCGCTGCGAACGTCCCCGTCACGGTGATCACCACGACGGCGATCCCGCGCCAGCCGAGCGCGAGGACGTCGGGGATCGAGAGCTGCAGGCCGAGCAGCACCACGCCGGCGCGCAGCACCGTGCGCGCCGTCCAGTCGGTACCCGGCCCGACCTGCTCCGCGAGCCTCGCGGCGCGGGCGCCCCGCGGCACGAGACGCCCCAGCGCGGAGCCGAGCACGGCGCCGGCCACGAGGGCCAGGACCAGGGGCGACAGCGCACCGTTCGTCAGCGGGGCGACGAGCCGGCTGACGCCGAGCAGGACCACGGTCGCCACGGCGGCCAGCGCGAGGCCCGGACCGAGGCGGGAGGCGCCGCGGGAGGTCCGGTACGTGGTCTGGTCCACGGTCGGGGCCGAGGGCTGAGCTGGAGGCACGTGACCAGGCTCGCGACCCGCGCGACGACCCGGAAGCGCCAGGTGCCGATCGATCCATAGACTGACGCTATGGCAGAACGTCCCCCGCTGGCCGCACTCGAGCTGCTGGTCGCCCTCGACGCCCACGGCTCGATCTCCGCCGCGGCCCGGGCGGCCGGCGTCTCCCAGCCCACCGCGTCCGCTGGCTTGCACCGCCTCGAGCGCCGCCTCGGCCTCGAGCTGCTGTCCCGCGGGCCGCGCGGCACGGCGCTCACCGCCGTCGGGCGCCAGGTGGCGGAGGCGGCGCGCGGCGTCGTGGACGCCACGAACCGCTTCGAGGCCGCGGCCGCCGCGCTGCGCTCCGCGCCCGTCCCCGGGTTGCGCGTGGCCGCGAGCCTCACGATCGCCGAGTACCTGGCGCCGCGCTGGCTCGCGGCGTTCGGGCGGGACGAGCGCGAGCGGAGCGGAGCGGCGCCCGACGTCGAGCTCGTCGTGCGCAACTCCCGCGAGGTCATGGAGCTCGTGCTCGACGGCGCGGCCGAGCTCGGGTTCGTGGAGAGCCCGACCGTGCGACGCGGGCTGCGCTCGCGCACGGTGGCCCACGACGAGCTGGTGGCCGTCGTCGCCCCCGCGCACCCGTGGGCGCGACGACGGTCCGTCAGCCCCGCGGGCCTCGCCGCGGGGCACCTCGTGCTGCGCGAGGTCGGCTCGGGCACCCGCGACGTGCTGGAGGACGCGCTCGGCCAGGCGGGCGTCCGCCTGCCGTCCCACGTCACCGCGCTGGGCTCCACGGCGGCCGTGAAGTCCGCCGTGCGGCACGGGGACGGTGTGACGGTCCTGTCCGCGCTGACCGTGGCGGACGACGTGGCGGCAGGCCACCTGGTGACCGTCCCGATCGCCCAGCTCGATCTCTCGCGCCGCCTGCGCGTGGTGTGGCGCGACGGCGCGTCGCTGTCCGCGCCGGCGCGGAGGCTCGCCGCCGTCGCCGGCGCGCGCTGACGGACGCTCAGCGCCGCCGGGCGCGGTACGCGTAGGTGACGTACGGCAGCTCGATCTCGGCGCGAC
The DNA here is from genome assembly GCA_026934365.1 of Isoptericola sp. QY 916. Taxonomy (GTDB): domain Bacteria; phylum Actinomycetota; class Actinomycetes; order Actinomycetales; family Cellulomonadaceae; genus Isoptericola; species Isoptericola nanjingensis. The sequence continues at coordinate 12,018 of JADHZE010000008.1, forward strand.
CGGCGAGGTCGGGGTGCGTGTCCTCCAGGGCGTCGACCTCGGCCAGGCGCGCCTCGCGCTCGGCCTCCGGGAGCCTCAGCAGGTAGCTGCGCGTCCCCGCGAGCGTGCGCAGCGCGCCGGCCGGGAGGCGGTCGACCCAGCGGAACGTGCCGGCCTCGACGGCCGTGAACCGGTCGCCGAGCTCCGTCAGGGCGTCGTGACCGGCCGCGGGCTCGAGGCGGTCGCCACGGTGCAGGATCTCGCCGAACCGCGCGACCCAGTCGACCTCGGCGTCGCGGTCGTTCCAGACGACGCCGAGCGTGCCGCCCGGCCGCAGGACGCGGGCGATCTCCGTCGCCGCGGCGTCGGCGTCGAACCAGTGCCATGCCTGGGCGACCAGGACGGCGTCGACGCAAGCGTCCGGGAGGGGGAGGTGCTCGGCGGTGCCCTGGCGGGTGGCGACGCCCGGCAGGCGCGCGGAGAGCTCGGCGAGCATGGGCAGCGACGGGTCGACGGCGACGACGTCCGTGCCCGCCCCGGCGAGGTCGACGACGACCTCGGTGAGCTTGCCCGTCCCGGCGGCGAGGTCGAGGACCCGCCGTGCGCCCGCGGGGAGCATCCACCCGACGGCGTCCCGCGGGTACGTGGGCCTGACCTGGGCGTACACGTCGGCGTCCCGGTCGAACGAGGCCGCGCGGTCGGCGTGGTCGTGCGGGTCGTGCCCGGCGGAGGCGGGCGCGGGCGAGGGCGGCGGGGGAGTCGAGGAGGCCATGCGGGGAGCCTGCCACGGCCGTCGTCCGAGCGTGACGTACGGCACCTCCCACGCGTTTTGGCCGACGGCCACCTGTCCGGTAATGTTTTCCGACGTTGGGCCTGACGCCGGCGCTCCGATCATGTCGGATTTGCCCGGAAGGCTCGATCCATTGGGGTATGGTGTAATTGGCAGCACGAGAGATTCTGATTCTCTTAGTCTAGGTTCGAGTCCTGGTACCCCAGCGCAGCGCTCTTCGCCCGCCTGGTGCGGTGTGTAGAGTTCTCACCGGCACGAAGGTCCTCGAGACCGTCGAGTCATAGGCCCCCATCGTCTAGCGGCCTAGGACGCCGCCCTCTCACGGCGGTAACGCGGGTTCAAATCCCGCTGGGGGTACGCAGGTCGTCCGTCTCGACGGGCGGTCGCACGGTTCAGGTCTCGACACCCGAACCAGCTCCAGGCCCCCATCGTCTAGCGGCCTAGGACGCCGCCCTCTCACGGCGGTAACGCGGGTTCAAATCCCGCTGGGGGTACACAGCAGGCATCTCACAGGCAAGGCCCGGTCCACGCGGACCGGGCCTTCGTCGTTCCACGGCTCCTGACGGAACCGGCTCAGAGGAACGGGTCGGGCACGATCGCGCCGTCGCTGCGCGGGTGGTCATAGCTCGCACCGGTGGGCTTCCAGGTCACGGGGTGCGCCCCGTCGCTGGGCCGGGCCTCGGGCGGGCGGGGCGCCGGGTTCGGGGGCTGCACGGCGATCGGCTGTGTGGTGGGGCGGGGCCCCTCCGACGTCTCGCGGCCGGGCACGACGGTCGGTGCGCCGGGGGCCCCGCCGGGGGCGCCGTCCGGGGGCCGCGTGGGCCCGCCGCCCAGATCGTCGTCGTCGTCCAGGCGCGGGCCGCCCGGCGTGAAGAGGGTGTCGCACAGGGTGCGGTAGGTGGAGTCCGGGCGCGGGACGAACCTGATGGTGCGCAGCGCCTGGTCCTGGCCGGCGGACTCCATGTCGAAGCGGCCGTAGCCGAGGACCTGGCCCGTGGGGCTGCGCGAGTACCCCATGTCGGTGACCTTCTTCATCGGCATCATCGCGACCTTGTGCACGACGAGCCCGTACAGCAGCAGGAGCCGCTTGTCGGTCGCGACGAACCACTCGTAGCGCCACTCGAGCCACTTCCAGGCGAGGCGGCCGGCGACGACGAACCACACCACCCACAGCCACCCCACGGTGGAGCGCACGTCGACCGGCGTCGACATGACGATGGTGCCGATCAGCAGGAACGCGGCGGCGGTGGTCGCGATCGGCTCGAGGAGCAGCGCCCAGTGGTGGCGCGTCGCGACGATCACCCGCTCGTTCGGGAGCACGTACCGGCGCAGGTGCGCGTGCGCGCGCACCCGGTCGCGCTCGCGCCTCTCGTCGGTGATCACGGGGTTCTCCGGGCCGTCGTCAGTCGGTCAGGTTCGCGAAGAACTGCCCGAAGCTGGAGAACGCGTTGGTGATGAAGTCCCAGATCGCCGTCACGATGTTCGCCGCACGGTCAGGGCTGCTCACGATCGCGTAGATCAGGAAGATCACGACGATCCAGATCAGCAGTGTCTTGGCCTTCGCGGGCATCAGGTCCTCACGCCTCTCGGGTCGCAGGGCAGGGCTGCCCCGTCAGCCAGGAGCGTACTGACCTGGGCGGGGGCCCGACAGCACCGGGCCCGGCGCGCCGCGTGGAGTCGCGGCGGGCCGGGCCCGGATCGGTGCTGGTGGGGAGACGGGTCACTCGCCGGCGCGGCGCAGCACCTCGGTCAGGCGGTTGGCGGCGGAGACGACGGCGGCGGAGTGCAGGCGGCCCGGCTGGCGGGTGAGGCGCTCGACCGGCCCGGAGACGGACACGGACGCCACGACCCGGCCGGAGGGCCCGCGCACCGGCGCCGAGACGGACGCGACGCCGAGCTCACGCTCGGAGACCGACTGCGCCCACCCGCGGCGTCGGACGCCGGAGAGGATCGTCGCGGTGAACACGGCCTCGCGCAGGCCGCGGTGCAGGCGGTCCGGCTCCTCCCAGGCCAGGAGGATCTGCGCCGCGGAGCCCGCGTGCATCGTGAGGGTGGCGCCGACGGGGATCGAGTCGCGCAGCCCGACCGGCCGCTCGGCGGCGGCCACGCAGACGCGATGGTCACCCTGGCGGCGGTAGAGCTGTGCGCTCTCGCCCGTGTGGTCGCGCAGTGCCGTGAGCACGGGGTTGGCCGCGGCGAGCAGCCGGTCCTCGCCGGCCGCCGTCGCGAGCTCGTTGAGGCGCGGTCCGAGCACGAACCGGCCCTGCATGTCGCGGCCCACGAGACGGTGGTGCTCGAGGGCGACGGCGAGGCGATGCGCCGTGGGGCGGGCGAGCCCGGTCGAGGAGACCAGCTGCGCCAGAGTGGCAGGACCAGCCTCCAGGGCGCCCAGCACGGACGCGGCCTTGTCGAGTACGCCGACTCCGCTAGTATCGTCCATAGGACGATATTGACGTCTCAGTCACTGAGATTGCAAGTCGGGGACCGCATCTCACGGGACGGAACCGTCTCACGAGCCGGGCCCTCCGGGGTCCGAACGACGGTATCGCCCGGCGAGGCAGCCGACGAGATCGACCGAGACACAGCACACGCACGACGGCCGCGGGGACGCGGCGGACGAGGAGCACATGATGGCCGGCACGCTGGCAGAGAAGGTCTGGGAGGCGCACCTGGTGCGTCGTGGCAGCGACGGGGCGCCCGACCTCCTCTACATCGACCTGCACCTCGTGCACGAGGTGACGAGCCCGCAGGCGTTCGAGGGGCTGCGGCTCGCCGGGCGCCCCGTCCGCCGTCCCGATCTCACGATCGCGACCGAGGACCACAACACCCCGACGCTCGACATCGACCTGCCGATCGCGGACCTCACCAGCCGCACGCAGATCGACACGCTGCGCAACAACGCCAAGGAGTTCGGCGTCCGCATCCACTCCCTGGGCGACGCCGACCAGGGCATCGTCCACCAGGTGGGCCCGCAGCTCGGCCTGACCATGCCGGGCCTGACCGTCGTCTGCGGCGACTCGCACACCTCGACGCACGGCGCGTTCGGCGCTCTGGCCTTCGGCATCGGCACCTCCGAGGTCGAGCACGTGCTCGCCACGCAGACCCTGCCCCTCGCCCCGTTCAAGACGATGGCGATCACGGTGAACGGCGAGCTGCCCCCGGGCGCCACCAGCAAGGACATCATCCTGGCGATCATCGCCAAGATCGGCACCGGCGGCGGGCAGGGCTACGTGCTCGAGTACCGTGGCGAGGCCATCCGCAAGCTCTCGATGGAGGCGCGGATGACCATCTGCAACATGTCCATCGAGGCCGGCGCCCGCGCGGGCATGATCGCGCCCGACCAGACCACGTTCGACTACCTCCAGGGGCGCCCGCACGCGCCCGAGGGCGAGGACTGGGACGCCGCCGTCGAGTACTGGGCGACGCTGCGCAGCGACGACGACGCCGAGTTCGACGCCGAGGTCGTGCTGGAGGCGGCCGACCTCGAGCCGTTCGTCACGTGGGGCACCAACCCCGGCCAGGGGCTGCCGCTGTCGGCGTCCGTGCCGGTGCCGGCGGAGATCGCCGACGCCAACGAGCGCGTCACCGCCGAGCGCGCGCTGGAGTACATGGGCCTGGAGGGCGGCACGCCGCTGCGCGACGTCAAGGTCGACACGGTCTTCATCGGCTCCTGCACCAACGGCCGCATCGAGGACCTGCGCTCCGTGGCGAAGGTGCTCCAGGGCCGGCAGAAGGCGGACGACGTGCGCGTGCTCGTCGTGCCCGCGTCCGCCCGCGTGCGCCTGCAGGCCGAGGCCGAGGGCCTGGACGTCATCTTCAAGGAGTTCGGCGCCGAGTGGCGCAACGCCGGCTGCTCCATGTGCCTCGGCATGAACCCCGACCAGCTCGCGCCGGGCGAGCGCGCGGCCTCCACCTCGAACCGCAACTTCGAGGGCCGCCAGGGCAAGGGCGGGCGCACGCACCTCGTGTCGCCGCTGGTCGCGGCCGCGACCGCCGTCCGCGGCACGCTGTCGTCGGTCGCCGACCTCGAGTTCGAGGGCGACGTCGACCTCACGACGTTCGACGGCACCCCGCTGGCGCCGCTGTCCGCCCCGTCCTTCGTCTGACCCCACCCCGTAGCAGGAGATCGTCATGGAGAAGTTCACCACCCACACGGGCGTCGGGGTGCCGCTGCGCCGCACCAACGTCGACACCGACCAGATCATCCCCGCCGTCTACCTCAAGCGGGTCACCCGCACGGGCTTCGAGGACGCGCTGTTCGCGGCCTGGCGCGGCGACCCCACGTTCGTGCTCAACCAGGACGCGTACAAGGCCGGCTCCGTGCTGGTCGCGGGCGCCGACTTCGGCACGGGCTCCTCGCGCGAGCACGCCGTGTGGGCGCTCAAGGACTACGGCTTCCGTGTCGTGCTCGCGCCCCGGTTCGCGGACATCTTCCGCGGCAACTCGGGCAAGCAGGGCCTCGTGGCCGGCATCGTCGCGCAGGAGGACATCGAGATCCTCTGGAAGATCCTCGAGACCAAGCCCGGCACCGAGGTGACCGTGGACCTCGAGGCGCGCACCGCGCACGCCGACGACGTCACCGTGCCCTTCCAGATCGACGACTACACGCGCTGGCGCCTCATGGAGGGCCTCGACGACATCGGCCTCACGCTGCAGCACGAGGACGACATCGCGGCCTTCGAGGCGGGGCGCGCGGCCTGGCGGCCGAAGACGCTGCCGGCCAAGCACCTGCCGAGCGTCCCGATCGAGCCGGCGCGCCCGGTCGGCTGACCCGCTCGACCACGTCCGCGCCGGGGCCCGTCCATCCTCAGAGGGTGGGCGGGCCCTGGCGCACCCGCTCGAGCAGGCGTTCGGGCGTCGCCTCCGCCGGGTCCCACCAGGAGTCGACGAACCAGGTCGCCCCGGCCTCCGCGAACGCGCGAGCCTGGTCGCGGGCCTCGGCCGCGTCGGACGGGAGGAGGCCGGACGCGACGACGTCGAACGGTCCGGCGTCGGGCGCGCGCTGCTCGGCGATCCACGCGGTGAGCTCGCGGACGGCGTCCGGCCCGGCCTCCGCCTCCTCCGGCGTCGCGCCCCGAGCCTGCACGACGATCCCGTCCCAGCGCAGTGTGCGGTGCAGGTTCTTCAGGGGCGGGTTCGTGGCGTCCCAGACGCCGACCGGCCACACGGGGATGCGGCCGCGCACCGGGGGAGCGGCGAACCGGAACGGCCCGGTGCGCACCTGCGCGCCGTCGGCCTCGAACGTCTCGCCGGACCACGACGTGCGCAGCCACTCGAGCGTCTCGTCGAGCGCCTGCGCCCGGTCGCGCAGGGCGGTCACCTGCCCCGGGACGGACGTGAACCCGCGGTCGTCGAGCACGCCGACGCCGGCCGGGAGCACGAGCCGCCCGCCCGACAGGTGGTCGACCGTCAGCGCGCGCTGCGCCAACTCCCACGCCCGGTGCCGTGGCACCGCGAAGACCATGGCGCCGAGCGTGATGCGCTCCGTCACGGCCGCGGCGCCGGCGAGGACCGCGAACGGGTCCCAGGCCGTCAGGGCGTCGCCACCCCAGTCGCCCATGCTCATCCCGTCCCAGCTGAAGAAGCCGTCCCAGCCGTGCTCCTCGCACTCGCGGGCGAGGGCGACGTTCTGCTGCGGGGTGCCGAAGCTGCCGACGAAACCGAACCTCATGTGCGTCTCCTTCGTCGTCCTGGGGTCTGCGTCGACGCTACGCGCGGCGTCCGACACGGCCGTGGCACACGGGGAACGTAGGGTGTCCGGGTGCCTGACGAGAACGAGAAGCCCCTGGTCGAGATGTGGACCGACGGTGCCTGCAAGGGCAACCCCGGCATCGGCGGCTGGGGTGCGCTGCTGAAGGCAGGGGAGCACACCAAGGAGCTCTACGGCGGCGAGACCGTCACGACCAACAACCGCATGGAGCTCACCGCCGTCGTCGAGGCGCTGCGCGCGCTCAAGCGGCCCAGCACCGTGGTGATCCACGTCGACTCCTCGTACGTGATGAACGGCATGAAGTCCTGGATCGCCGGCTGGAAGCGCAACGGCTGGACGACGGCGGCCAAGAAGCCCGTGAAGAACGTGGACCTGTGGCAGGCGCTCGACGCCGAGGTGACCAAGCACGACGTGCGCTGGGTGTGGGTCAAGGGGCACGCCGGCGACCCGGGGAACGAGCGCGCCGACGCGCTCGCGAACCTGGGCGTGGACTCCGTCCGCTAGGTGCGACGGACGTCACGCCGCAGGGGGTGGCGCGCGCTAATAGGCTGGACCCATGGCTTCCCACTACGACGTCGTCCTCCTCGGGGCTGGCCCCGGCGGCTATGTCGCCGCGATCCGTGCGGCCCAGCTCGGCAAGTCCGTCGCCATCATCGAGGAGAAGTACTGGGGTGGTGTCTGCCTCAACGTGGGCTGCATCCCCTCCAAGGCGCTGCTGCGCAACGCGGAGCTCGCCCACATCTTCAACCACCAGGCCGACTTCTTCGGCATGTCCGGTGACGTGACGTTCGACTTCGGCAAGGCGTTCGACCGGTCCCGCGAGGTCGCGGACGGCCGCACCAAGGGCGTCCACTTCCTGATGAAGAAGAACAAGATCACCGAGCTCGACGGCCGCGGCACGTTCCGCGACGCGAACACCATCGAGGTCGCGCTGAACAAGGGCGGCACCGAGACGGTGACGTTCGACAACGCGATCATCGCCACCGGCTCGCAGGTCAAGCTGCTCCCCGGCGTCGAGCTGTCCGAGAACGTCGTGACCTACGAGAAGCAGATCATGACGCGCGAGTTGCCGGAGTCGATCGCCATCGTCGGCGCCGGCGCCATCGGCATGGAGTTCGCCTACGTCCTCAAGAACTACGGCGTGGACGTCACGATCATCGAGTTCCTCGACCGTGCCCTGCCGAACGAGGACGCGGACGTCTCCAAGGAGATCGCCAAGCAGTACAAGAAGCTCGGCATCAAGCTCCTCACCTCCACCGCCGTCCAGACGATCAAGGACAACGGCTCGTCCGTCACCGTCTCCTACAAGGGCGTCAAGGACGACAAGCCCGGCGAGATCGTCGTCGACAAGGTCCTGTCCGCCGTCGGCTTCGCGCCGAACGTCGAGGGCTTCGGCCTCGAGAACACCGGCGTCCAGCTCACCGAGCGCGGCGCCATCGCGATCGACGACCACATGCGCACCAACGTGCCGCACATCTTCGCCATCGGCGACGTCACCGCCAAGCTCATGCTGGCGCACGTCGCGGAGGCGCAGGGCGTCGTCGCCGCCGAGACCATCGGCGGGGCCGAGACCCAGACCCTCGGCGACTACCGCATGATGCCGCGCGCCACGTTCTGCTCCCCGCAGGTCGCGTCGTTCGGCCTCACCGAGCAGCAGGCCAAGGACGAGGGCTACGACGTCAAGGTCGCGTCCTTCCCGTTCATGGCCAACGGCAAGGCCCACGGCCTCGGCGACCCCACCGGCTTCGTCAAGATCGTCGCCGACGCCAAGTACAACGAGCTGCTCGGCGCCCACATGATCGGCCCGGACGTCTCCGAGCTGCTGCCCGAGCTCACCCTCGCGCAGAAGTGGGACCTCACCGCCGACGAGGTCGCGCGCAACGTGCACACGCACCCGACGCTGTCCGAGGCGATCCAGGAGTCCATCCACGGCATCGTGGGGCACATGATCAACTTCTGACCGACAGGTCAGGGCCGGATCGCACGTCAGAGGCCCGGGTTCGCGGAGCGCCGCGGACCCGGGCCTCGTGCCGTCCGGCGTCGTGCCGCCTGTCGTCCGTCCTCAGGAGGTGACGCGGACCTGCAGCTCCCTCTGGCCGTTCACGACGCGGGTCATGACGTCGGACGTCCGGGTCCGCTCGTACGCGGTCTTGCCGCTGCCGATGACGAGGCTCAGCTCCAGCTCGTCGTTGCGCAGGTTGCCCGCCAGCAGCTTCTGGACCGAGTCGAACGACGTCGGACCGTAGAACTCGTCCTGGAACGAGTTGCCGCCGACGACCGTGACCACGCCGCTCTTGCCCTTGAGGCTCTTCGGGACCGTGAAGTCCTGGCGGAAGACCGATCGCGTGGCGCCGTCGGTGCCGAGCAGCCGGGTCCGCAGGACGAGGGTGTGGCCGGCACGGACCTTCGCGGTCTTGCCGGTCACGTCGATCCAGCGGCCGCCCGTGAGCTGCTGGATCGACGTCACGCGGAACCGCTCGCGGAAGTTGCTGACCCTGACCTCGTTGGTCACCCCGGTGAGCTTGACGTTCGAGACGGACGAGAGCGTGCCGACCACGGTCGGGAGGTCGAAGGCGCCCGCGGAGCCGACGTCGTCGGCCGACTGGTACATGTCGGCGTAGCGCAGCCGGAAGGGGCTCCCGCTGCGGGTGCCGGTGATGGTCCAGGACTGCGTCTCGGAACCGCCGCCGACCCCGTCGACCACGCGGTCGTGATTCGCCATGCCGGCGAGGAGGGTGACGTCGGCGAGGGCAGTCGGGTCCAGCACCTGCGTGGTGCCGGTGCGCGTCCTGCTGCCGTGGGCCACCGTCGACCGGACCGGCGTGGCGGTGGGCGAGGCGCCGAAGGTGCCGGCGATCCCGGCGAGGCGGTCGTCGGTGACGGTCCCGCCGACGTCGCCGAGGTTCGCCACCTTGAACGGCACGCCCAGCGGGTCCTCCTGGACGTAGACCGCGTCGGCGGCCGCCAGCCCCAGGCGCGTCGTGCCGGTGAAGTTCAGCGGGTGACCGAAGGCGACCACCCGGTTGCCGCAGACCGAGGTCGCGGTGCCGATGCCGGCGAAGGTGATGTCGCCGTGCGACAGCACCGCGGCCACGTTGCCGCCCGCGACCACGGTGTCGATGCCGGCGGCCGCCGTGCCGCTGGACCGGCCGATGCGGTAGGAGTCCGGGGTCACCAGCTCGCTGCCACCGGCGGCCTTGACCGCGGTGCGGGCGCGGGCCAGGTCGATCCCGCCGACGCCCATCGGCATCGGCAGCTGCCGCAGGCCCTGGGCGGCCTCTGTCCGCGTCACGTCGGTCTCGGCCGCGATCCGCGTCGCCAGGCGGGAGCTCACCGCCACCTCGGGCGCGGCCTTCGCGGCGCCGAGGTAGCCCTGCATGTCCTCGAACGGCGTGATGCCCGCCACGGGAGAGCTGCCGAACGCGAGGCCGTACGCGACCGCGCCGATCAGGCGCCCGTCCTGCGCGTACACCGGCGACCCCGACATGCCCTGCCAGATACCGCCCGCCGCATCGATCGCCGGCGACTCGAGCTTGGCGACGATCATGTCCAGGTCCGGCGCGATGCCGTCCGACAGCACGCCCAGCACCTCGCCGGTGAACGACTGCGGGGTGGTGCCCTTGCTCACCGTCAGCCCGGTGACCGGCGCCCCGCTCACGACGTCGGCAACCGGGAACGGCGCCGCGCAGTCGGGGGTGGGCGCCGCCGTCGCCGAAGGGCCGACCGCCACCAGCCCGGCCAGCACCAGCGCGCTGGCCGCGCCGGACGCCGTCAGACCGGCCGCACGGCGACCGGCCCCGGATCCGGGCAGCCGTCGCCGGCTGCGAGTCGCAGGGTGTCCTTCGATGGGGGGAATGGGCGCCGTCGCCCGGCCGTCCCCTGCGGCAGATGTCGACATGGCCACAGCATCGTTGACCGGACGTCCCGTCGTTCCGGTGAACACGGGTGAATTCTCCGTCGGCCGCTGGCCGATCTTGCTCTGGGGAGCACCGTCCCCAAGAATCAGGCAGCCGTGTGCGCATGCCGCGGTTCCCGACCGCCCGGACGACGGAGACGAGCAACGGTGAAGTGGACCCTGCGGGAGGGCCGGAGAGGCCGGTCGTCGATGTCGGTGGACGAGTTCTGGGAGCTCGTGTCCGTGACGGGCGGGCAGGTCGACGACGACGCGCTCAGGCCGCTGCGCGACGCGCTGGGATGTCTGAGCCCGGGCCGCATGACGGCGTTCGGCGATCACTTCCGCGCAGCCCTCAAGGCCCTGTATACCCCGGCGCACCTCGAGCAGCCCGTGCGGGACGTCGACGGCCCGCCGGGCGCTGTGCTCCCGATGTCCGACGACGTCTTTCTCTACATGCGCTGCGCGGTGGTCGGCGCCGGTCGGCAAGCGTGGAAGCGCGTGGTCGCGGATCCCGCCGCGCTCGCCGCGCGACCGTGGCAGATGGCGGACGGCGAGCTGCTGCTGGCCCTCGTCGAGGACGCATACGACGACCGCACGGGTGAGGTGTTCGAGCTCGATCCGAGCGGCGATGTGAGCGCTGACTGGCTCGAGATCGGGTGTGGGCTCGACATCAAGGTCCCGGACCCGGCGGCCGGCCGCTGGGCGGACCTGACGTTCACCGACGCGCTCAACGCAGACGCCGGTTGGCGTTCCTGGTGGGACCGCAGCGGCCGTGACAAGCTCCGGCTGTACCCGTTCGTGACGCCGCAGCCCTCTGGTGCCGCGCGGGTGCGACGTCGTCGCCGGAGCATCGACGTTGAGATCGAGCTTGGCTCGGCGTGGCGCCACGGCCACCACCCCCAGCAGCTCGCCGACGCCGCGGTGCGCGAGATCCAGGACCTCGTCGAGTTCGCAGCAGCCCAGGCGCGGCTTCCCGCCCATCCGGACTGGCCGGCTATCGGACCGGTGCCCGACGACCTGTCGGACTACGGGTCGGTGGGGGACGACGTGACCCAGGCCGACCTGCGCGAGGCGTTCTTGGCGATGGGGTTGTCGCCGGGCCAGGCGGACGAGCTGCTGGCGGCGTCGGACGTCGGGGAGGGCCGAGCCTGAGGAGCCGCCACCGGCACTCTTGCCGTCGGGCTGCGCAGTGAAGGGATCGCGCGCTACGAGAGCGTACGTGTCACGTGCTCGAGCCAGCGGCCGACGGTGGCCAGCTCGTCGGCGGTGAAGCCGTCGGTGAGGCGGTCGTTCAGCTCGGCCAGCGCGGTGCGGACGTCGCCGAGTGCCACGGTGCCGGCGGGCGTGAGGTCCAGGCGGACGGTGCGCCGGTCGTCGGGGTCAGGGCGACGGCGCACGAGGTCGGCGCGCTCCATGCGCGCGAGCAGGCCGCTGGCGCCGGCGGGGGAGGCCTGCAGGGCGGCGGTCACCTCGCCGATCGTCGCGCCGGGGTGGTCGGCGAGGTGCAGCAGCACGCCCGTTGCGGGGGCGCCGAACCCCTGGCCGCCGTTCCCGGCGGTGTGCGCGCCGCCGCGCCGCGCGATCCAGCGCCGCATCTGGCGTTCCGCCGCGGTGGTGAGGAACACCAGCCGCGGCGAGCGGCGCGTCATCGTCGCGGCTTCCTGGCGCGGAAGCGGACGTTCCCGTCCTCCTGCGCCGGGGCGCCCTCGGCGCGTGCGTCGAGCCAGGCAAGGAGCTCGGTCCACAGCGTGTCGCGCAGGCCTCGGCGGAAGAAGCCCATGTGCCCGATCGTCTCCACGCCGCCGTCGGCGGGGCTCCAGGTACGTCGCTCGACGCGGGCGGCCGTGAGGCGGTCGGCGATCGCGTCGATCTGCGCGGGCGTGGCCCACGGGTCGTCGGTGAAGCCGAGGGCGAGGACGTCGCCGGTGACGCGCGCGGCGTCCGCGGCGGCGGTCATGGTCGGGTCGTCGAAGAAGTAGTTCGGCAGGGTCGACCAGCGGCTCCACTCGAGCATCGCGGCGGCGGTCATGTCCTCCCCGAGGCCCATGCGGCGGCCGGGGACGTAGCCCAGCACCCGGGCCGTCGCGGGGCCGAGCGCCCGCAGGATCAGCCGGACGCGCGCCCGCTCGGCGCGGTCGGGGATGGTGGACGTCGCGGCGACGTGCGACGCGACCGTGACGAACCCGGCCAGGCCCCGCGAGCCGTTCCCCAGCGCGAGCGCGTGGCCGCCGATGCTGTGCCCGATCGCCAGCTGCGGCACGTCGCCGAACCGCGGGCGCGCCCACGCGGCGACCGCGGGCACGTCGTCGGACATCCAGTCCCGCATGCGCAGGCCGCGATGCTCGCGCGGGCTGCCGGAACGGCCCGTCCCGCGGTAGTCGTACGTGACGGCCACGTACCCGCTGGCGGCGAGGAATTCCGCGAACCCCGTGTACAGGCGCTCCGGGACCGCCGTCGCCGGGTGGATGACGACGACGCCGCGCGGCGGCTCGTCGGCGGGCTTGCGCACCGTGCCGACGACCCACCCGCCCGCCGGGATCTGGATCCGCAGCTCGTCCGAGTCCACCGGCGCCGGGGTGTCACTTCGCATGCGAAGTACCCTAGCGGCCCTTGTCGCGGGACAGGTATCCGGCCGAGCGTGCGCCTGAGAGGGGCTCGGTCCGCCGGTCGGAGGCATTTCGGCTCGACCTCTTGACTACGTAGTCAGTCGGTGTCAGGCTCCTTCACCATCGGCGTTGACTACGTAGTCAGATCGTCCGGCGAAGGAGCCTGAAATGACCGAGAGAGCACGGCGCGGCGCGAACCGCCCTCCGGCGATGGTCGACGTCGCGCGGCACGCGGAGGTCTCCCAGAAAACCGTGTCACGTGTGGTGAACGGCGAGCCCAACGTCTCGGCGACGGTGCGGGAGCGCGTGCTCGCCGCGATCGACGAGCTGGGCTTCCGCCCCAACAGCGCTGCACGTGCGCTGGTCACCGCCCGCTCCCGCGTCATCGGCTTCGTGTCCACGGGCAGCGCCCTGCACGGCCCGAGCCAGATGGCGGTCGGCGTCGAGCAGGCGGCACGCGAGGCCGGCTACTCGGTGGCCGTCGTGCACACCCGCTCCGGCGACCCGGCGGACGTGGGTGACGCCCTCGACGAGCTGGCGGCCCGCGGCGTCGACGGGATCGTCGTCTCCGAGCCGGCCGACAGCCTGCGCCCGCTCGGTCACGCGCCGACCGGGGTGCCGGTGCTGGCGCTCGAGCACCGCCCGGACGAGACGGACGAGTGGCTGCTCGTGGGCGCGGACGTGCGCGCCGGGGCGCGGGCCGCCGTCGAGCACCTGCTCGAGCTGGGCCACCGGACGGTCTGGCACGTCGCCGGGCCCGAGGGGTGGGGGACCACCCGGGACCGGCGGCTCGGGTGGGCGGATGCCCTCGCTGCCGCCGGCCGGCCGCTCCCGGAGCTGCTGCGCGGCGACTGGAGCCCCGCCTCGGGGTTCGAGGCGGGGCGGGTCCTCGCGGCCGAGCCCGACCTCACGGCCGTCTTCGTCGCCAACGACGACATGGCCGTCGGCGTCGTCCGGGCCCTCGAGACGGCCGGTCTGACCGTCCCGCGCGACGTGAGCGTGGTCGGGTTCGACGACGTCGCCACCGCCGCGTACCAGCACGTCCCGCTCACCACGGTGCGGCAGGACTTCGCGGAGATCTCCCGCCAGGGGATGCGCCTGTTGTTCGCCGCGATCGAGGGGCGACCGGTGACGGAGCGACGGGCCGCCGTCCCGCTCCGTCTCATGGTGCGCGAGTCGTCCGCGCCGCCGCGCGACGGCGCGGACGCACGACGGGAGGTCGACCCGGCCTGACGACCCGAGCCCGTCACGACCGGGCCCCTCACGACACGGCAGCCTCAACGAGGAGGACTCCCCATGACCATCTCCCGGCGCGACCTGCTCCGCAGCGCGCTCGTGCTCGGCTCCGCTGCGGCCCTCGGCCCGACGGTCGCCGGGTGCGCGACCCGCTCCGCCGCCGCCCCGCCCATGACGTCCGGCGACGTCGACCTCCTGTTCTGGACGCACGACCAGGGCTACATCGACTTCTTCTCCCATGCCGTCGAGCTCGCCGACCGTGCGACGTCGTACCGCTACTCGCTCCAGCCGCTGCAGATCGCGGCGGACGACCTGGTCACCAAGCTCATCGCTCAGGCGGTCGCCGGCCGCGGGATGCCCGACGTCGCCGGCCTCGAGACCGGCAACTTCGCGCGGCTGCTGCGCGGGGACCTCGCCCCCGAGCTCCTGGAGCCGCTGGACGGCGCCGTCGCCGACGTCCGCGACGACCTCATCGAGGCGCGGCTCGCCCCGTTCTCGCGCGACGGTCATCTCTACGCCCTCGACTCCGACGTGCCGATGGTCGTCTACTACCGCCGCGACGACGTGTTCGCCGAGCTCGGCATCCCCACGGAGTTCGAGTCGTGGGAGGAGCTCGCGCGGATCGGCGCGAAGGTCCACGACAAGACGGGGCAGTCGCTCGGCACGGTCGTGACCGGGACCGACCTCGGCCAGGTGGTGCAGCAGTTCTGGATCCCGCTGCTCCAGCGCGGCGGCGGGCTGTTCGACGCCGACGGCGAGCTGAGCATCGAGACCCCGGAGGCCGAGGAGGTCCTGACGTTCCTCGTCGACGGGGTGCAGTCGGGCTTCCTGTCGACCGTCTCGGACGTCTACGGGCCGGCCATGCAGGCGGCGCTCAAGCAGGGCCGGATCCTCGGGATCGCGATGCCCAGCTGGTACGAGGCCTACGGGCTCAAGCCCAACGTCCCCGAGCAGGCGGGCGCGTGGCGCATCGGCGCGCTGCCGCCCTTCGAGCGCGGCGGCGGGCGCACCAGCGTGGGCGGCGGCACCGGCTTCGCCGCGGTCACTGGGTCGTCGCGCACGGCGGCGTCCGCGGACTTCGTGGCCGCGGCGTACCTCGACCCCGACCAGCAGGTCCGCCGCTTCAAGGACCTCGGCTACCTGCCCACGCGCCGGTCGGCGTACCAGGACCAGCGCCTGCTCACGCTCGAGGACGACTACCTGGGCGGGCAGCGGGCGTTCGAGGTCTTCGCCGACCTCGTCGACGAGGCGCCGGCCGTCTACCTCAGCCCCGACATCCAGATCCTCAACACCGTCCTCGCCGGAGCCCTCGTCGACGCCTACCGCGGCCGCAGCACGCCGTCGCAGGCGCTGACGCAGGCCGCCGAGACGTTCCGCAGCCAGGCCGACCGATAGGGGACACCGATGTCGTCGCTCGCCTCCGCAGCACCGACCGCCGTGATCCGCGGCAGGACCGCGCCACCGGGCGCCGCCGCGCGGCGCACCCTGCCCTCCGCCGCGACCCAGCGCGCGCCGTACCTGTTCATCGCGCCCTTCTACCTGCTGTACGTGCTGTTCATGATCGTGCCGATCGTGGCCGCGCTGTTCCTCAGCCTGACCTCCTGGGTCGGGCTCGGGACGCCGGACTTCGTGGGGCTGCGCAACTACGGGAACCTGCTCGGCGACTCGAGCTTCTGGACCGCGGCCGGCAACTCGGGCCTCTACGTGCTGGTCGCCGTCGTCCTCGTGGTGCCGTGCTCGCTGCTCATCGCCCAGGCGCTCAACGCCCGGGGGCTGCGGGCCCGCGACCTGTTCCGGGTCACCTACTTCGTGCCGATGGTGGTCTCGCCCATCGTCGTCGCGCTGATCTTCTCGATGCTGCTCGACACCGAGTACGGCCTGGTCAACAGTTTCCTGCACGCGGCCTTCGGCCTGCCCGGCGTGGACTGGCTCACCGACCCGAGCTGGGCCAGGGCCTCGGTGAGCTTCGTGCTCCTGTGGCGCTGGGTCGGCTACCTCACGATCTTCTTCCTCGCGGGGCTGCAGGCCGTTCCGCGCGAGCTCTACGAGGCCGCGGAGCTCGACGGCGCCGGGCCCGTGCGCAGCTTCACCACCGTGACGCTCCCGGCGATCAAGCCCGTCACCGCGTTCGTCGTCGTGACGTCGTTCATCAGCGCGGCCCAGCTCTTCGACGAGCCGTACCTGCTCACCGGCGGCGGCCCGGGGGAGTCGACCCTCTCGCTCGCGATGTTCGTCTACCGCGCCGCCTTCGAGCGCCAGCAGTTCGGGTACGCCGCGGCCGCCGGCGTCCTCCTCTTCGTCCTCGTGTTCGCCGTCAGCCAGCTGCTCAACCGGGCGCTGCAGATCGGGAGGGCCGCATGAGTGCCGCCACCGTCACCAGCCCTGCCCGCCCGAACTCCTCCGTCGGTGCGCCCCCGCCCCGGCGCCGGCCGCGCGGCACCAGCCGCCTCACCGCGGGCCGCGTCGCGCTGTACGCCCTGCTCGTCGTGCTGCTCGCGGTGTTCGTGCTGCCGCTGCTGTTCGCGCTCTCGGGATCCTTCAAGCCGCGGGCCGACATCTTCGGCGAGCCGCTGCGGCTGATCCCCTCGTCCGTGACGCTCGAGAATTACACGAACCTGCTGAGCAGCCAGCCGTTCTGGAGCTGGTTCGGCATGAGCGTGGGCGTCGCCACCGTGGCGACCGTCGTCTCGGTCTTCGTGTGCGCCCTGGCCGGGTTCGGCTTCGCCAAGTACCGCTTCCGCGGCAAGCAGGCGCTGTTCACGGTGATGTTCAGCTCGCTCGCCGTGCCGTTCGCCGTCATCCTCGTGCCGCTGTTCGTGCTGCTCGTCAAGACCGGGCTCGGCACGCCGTGGTTCGCGCTGGTCGTGCCGTGGGTGGCGCCGGCCTTCGGCATCTTCATGATGCAGCAGTACATCGTGCAGTCCGTGCCCGACGAGATCCTCGAGGCCGCGCGGATCGACGGCTGCTCGGAGTTCCGCACCTTCCTCAGCGTGGTGCTGCCACTGCTGCGCCCGTCGCTCGGGGCGCTCGCCGTCTGGAGCTTCCTGCAGTCGTACAACAGCTTCCTGTGGCCGCTGGTCATCGTCTCCGACGTGAACCACTACACGCTGCCGCTCGGCCTGAACATCTTGTTCTCGTCCGAGAACCGCGCGATCGACCTCGTGCTGCCCGGCGCCGTCCTCGCGTCGGTGCCGATGATCATCGTCTTCCTCCTGCTGCGCAAGCAGCTCCTGGAGGGGCTGTCCGCCGGGGCGGTCAAGGGCTGAGGCCCCCGCTCCCACCGTTCCACCCGCACACCCCGACCCGAAGGACACCATGCCTGACTACCTGCCCCCGAAGGTCCTCTTCGGCGCCGCCTACTACCTCGAGTACCAGCGCACCCCCCGGCTGGAGGAGGACCTCGACCTCATGGTCGAGGCGGGCTTCTCCGTGATCCGCGTGGGGGAGTCCGTGTGGTCCACCTGGGAGCCGGAGGACGGCCGGTTCGACGTCGACTGGCTCCAGCCGGTGCTCGACGGCGCGTACGAGCGCGGCATCTCCGTCATCCTCGGCACCCCCACCTACGCCGTGCCGATGTGGCTCGCCCGCAAATACCCCGAGATCGCCGGCGAGCGGTCCACCGGCGACCGCATCGGTTGGGGCGCGCGGCAGGAGGCGGACTTCACGCACCCGGCGTTCCGCTTCCACGCCGAGCGCGTGGTGCGCCGCGTCGTCGAGCGGTACGCCGACCACCCCGCCGTCATCGGGTACCAGGTGGACAACGAACCCGGCAACGAGCTGTTCCACAACCACGGCGTCTTCCAGCGGTTCGTCGACGAGCTGCGCCGCGAGTACGGGACGGTCGAGCGGCTCAACGAGGAGTGGGGCCTGACCTACTGGTCGCACCGCCTGTCCACCTGGGCCGACCTGTGGACCCCGGACAACAACGCGCAGCCGCAGTACGACCTCGCCTGGCGCCGGTTCCAGGCCCGCCTCACCACGGAGCTCATCTCCTGGCAGGCCGACGTCGTGCGGGAGTACGCGCGGCCGGGCCAGTTCGTCACGACCTGCATGGCGTACGCCCGGCCGGCGCTTGAGGACGACGCCCTGGCGCAGGTGGTCGACGTGACGGCGGGCAACCCGTACTACCGGATGCAGCACCACCTCGCGCTGCCCGACCAGGCGCACGCCCGCACCGACCAGGAGTGGTTCACCACCGGCGCCTGGTCGGTGTACCGCTCGGCGGACCGCATGTGGTCCTCGCGGCAGGCGCCGTTCCTGGTGACCGAGACGGACGCGGCGTCGATCTGGGGGTCGAGCCTCAACGAGACCGCGTACGACGGCCAGTGGCGCCAGGCCGCCTGGGCGCTGGTCTCCCGCGGCGCGTGCGCCATCGAGTACTGGCACTGGCACACCCTCCCGTACGGCACCGAGACGTACTGGGGCGGCGTCCTGCCGCACAGCAACACGCCCGGCCGGGTGTACCACCAGATCGCCGCGCTCGGCGAGGACCTGCAGCGCGCCGGGGACGACGTCGTCGGGCTCGTGCCCGAGGCCGACCTCGGCATCCTCTACGCCAACGACTCCAAGTGGGCGCTCGCGTTCCAGCCCCCGTTCGGCGGCACCCGGCCCGACCGGGGCTCCTACGAGCGCATCGTCGACGCCTGGTACCGGGCCGCCTTCGACGCCCGGCGGCAGGCCCGCGTGATCCATCCGCGGCACCTGTTCTCCCGCACCCCGGCCGACGTCGTCGCGGAGCTGCCGGTGCTCGTCGTGCCCGGCTTCTACGTGGCCTCCGACGAGCAGCTCGACTGGCTGCGGGACTACGCCGCGGCCGGCGGCCACCTCGTGCTCGGCATCCGCTCCGGGTACGCGGACACCGAGGCCCGCGCCCGCGAGGACCGCCAGCCGGCGCGGCTCGCCGCCGCGGCGGGCGTCTCCTACGACGAGTTCTCCACCGTGGACGCGCTGCCCGTGCGCAGCACGGTGCTCGACCTGCCCGCCGGCGCCACCGCCACGCGCTGGGTCGACGGTCTGGTGGCCTCCGACGGCGCGGAGGTGCTGGCCTCCTACGAGCACCCGCACTTCGGCCGCTGGCCCGCCGCGACCACCCGCGCCCACGACGGCGGGAGGATCACCGTCGTGGGCACCCACCCGGACCCGGAGCTCGGCGAGGCGCTCGTGCGCTGGGCCGTGCCCGAGGGGGCGGCGGACGCGTGGGTGGCGTCGACCGATCGGCCCGAGTCGGTGACCGTCACCGGCGGTCTCGACCCGGACGGCGTGCGGGGGCCCGTGCGCTTCGTGCACCACTGGGCGTGGGGCACGGCGACCGTCACCCTGCCCGTCGACGTCGAGGACCTGCTCGCCGAGCGCGGGGCCGGCGGCAAGCGGCCCGTGCTCGCCGCCGGCACGGAGATCTCCCTCGGCGACTGGGACGTGCGCGTGCTGCGTGAGGTGACTGGCGCGTAGCTCGCGTGGAGGAGCCGCTCCCGTTCTCGGGGTCCGGCGCGCACGCCGTTCCCGCGGTGCGACGGGGGACTCCTCGGCGCGGTGGCGCTGACCACGCGGCCCTGTCGCGACGGATGCCCGCCCCGAGCTCTGCTCGGGGCGGGCATCCTCCCGTCGTGCCAGGGACGTCAGGGGCGGCCCGTCACCCGCTGGGTGGACGGCTCGCCGGCGACGAGCGGCGCGATGGTGATCGCGTCGATGTTCGGCGCGAACGCGTCGGGGTTGCCGAACCGGAGCGACCGGTCCGCCGTCGCGAGGGTCACCGGGACGGTGCGCTCCCAGAAGCTGTCCCACGAGAACGTGTAGCGGAAGTGGGTGGCACCGGCGACGGCGTCGCCCTCGGTGACCTGCAGCTCCCGGTCGACGACCTGCGGGTTGTAGTCGTGCTTCCCGGAGAGCTCGGCGTTGGCGTACCGCACGGTGACGTCGTAGTCGCCGGCCGCGTCGAAGCCGGCGGCGCGGGCGATCTCGAGGTAGTTCTCCTCGCCGTCGCCGAGCCACTCGACCACCTTGCCGCCCGAGGCGTTGGAGCCCGACGCCGCGGACTTCGTGGCGACGACGGCGGTGCCGTGGAGCGCGGCGTCCTCGGCCTGGACGGTGACGGCCGCGTCGTCGGGCGCGCGCGTGGTCGTCACGGTGCCGACGAACGTCCCGGCGTCGGAGGTGAGCTCGAGCTCGTTGATGCCCTCGGCGAGGTGGATGCGCGCCGTGGAGGTCCAGGCGCCGGGACCGCGGACGGCGAACGACGTGGCCGGGCGCCCGTTGACCGTCAGGGTGAGGTCGGACGCCCGCGTGGTGGTGTGCCGCACGGTGACGTCGTAGTAGCCCGACTCCATCGCGGTGGCGTACACCTCCGCGCGCTGCCCCTCGCCCTGGACGCGGGCGAAGCCGCGGGCGTTGCCGCGGTCCCAGTCCAGGCGGGCTCCGCCGGCCAGGCGCATGGTGCTCGCCGGGTAGGCGGTGGGCTCGCCGTCGCTGACGTCGGTCAGGACGAGCTTGTCGAGCGTGATGTCGGCGTTCGGCAGCAGGGTGGTGCCGTCCTCGCTGGCCCGCACCGAGAGGACGTGCTCGCCGGCGGTGAGCTCGACCTGCACCTCGGTGCTGCCGCGGTACTGCCACTTCTGGGCGCTGGTGAGCGCGAGGTCGGCGGTGTACTGGACCGGCTGGTCGAGCGCGCCGTCGACGAAGAGGGCGTGCCGCCCGGGCACGCCCGGCGTGGCGCCGATGACCTGCAGGCGGTAGGTGCCGTCGCGGGGCACGGTCACCGTCCAGTCGGCGCGCGACGTCGCCTTGTTGAACGAGCCGACGTCACGGCCGCCGGAGGCGAGGAACTTCCAGCCACCGCCGCCCTGCGGGTCCTGCTCGTAGACCTGGGCGTCGGTGAGCGCGGTGTCCTCCGCCTCGACGCTCGTCGTCCAGACCTCGGGCGCCGCGTCGGTGCCCCGCGCCGGCGTCACGACGACCTGGTACGCGGCGTACCGGTCGTAGGGGTCGAGGTCGACCTCCAGCCCGCCGTCGCGCACCTGGGCACCGTCGATCCTCTGAACCACGCGCGGGGTGTTCGCCAGCCCCTGCGCCCCGGACAGCGTGACCTCCCGGACCTCGACGTCGACCTTCTGGCCGAAGGTGCGGCGGTCCAGACCGGACAGGTCGAGGCGGACGTCCTCGTCGGTGCCGCCCAGCAGGACGGTCGCGCGGCGGTCGTCCTCGTCGATCGCGCCGATGCCCTGCAGGGTGTCGACGGTGTCGGGGTGCGGCGGGTCGACCTGGACGGTCTGGCTGCCCTCGAGGTCGCCGTACCACTTGAACATCCACCAGCCGGCGTTGGCGCCGCCGGCGCGGGCGGTGTTGTCGGACAGGTTCCCCGCGTAGTTCCAGTAGGCGGTCTGGGCGTCGACCTTCTCGTCCTCGAACATCGACAGCCACTGCACGAGCTGCCCGGGCACCCCCATGTCGCGCAGCATCCCGTACTCGGTGATGTTCACGTGGATCGGGTCGATGCCGAGGTCCTGCTCCAGCTGCCGGTAGTCGCGCATGTGGGAGCGGAAGGTGGCGAGGTTGTCGATGCCGAGCTCGTGCCAGATGAACACGTCCGGCAGGACGCCGTGGGCCTTCGCGTACGTGAGGTAGTCGGCCGACCGCTCGGGCTGCCAGCGGGTGTCCCCGGGGCCGCCGATACGGGCGTGGCCCAGCCCGTGCCGGTCGTAGACCTCCTGGATCTTTTCGTACGTGGCCTGCCAGTCCGCGAGGAACTGGTCCTTCTGCGCCGCCCAGTCCGGGTACCAGTTGCCGCCGTCGGGCTCGTTGAAGGGGATGAACAGGTACTTCTCGGGGTGGTCGGACTGGGTGGCGACGGCCTCCGTGACGAACTCGACGATCTCGAGGTAGTCCCACACGCCGTTCGGCTCGTCGACGTACGTGCCGGTGGCCCGGTCGTAGGTGCGGGCGTCGCCGGGGCGCTTGCCGCCGTTGTACGACCAGTCGGGGTAGTAGTCCTGGATGTAGATCGCCAGCTCCTGGCCGTGCTTGGCGAAGAACCCGTCCTCGATCGTCAGCGCGTCGCCGCTGGGGTGCTGGGTGCCGTACGGCGCCTTCTGGGACGAGTTGGTGATGTGGGCGCCGTCGATGAGCGCCTGCGTGGGCACTCCGTCGTCGCCGAAGCCGTACAGCGTCCCGGTGGCGCCGCCGCGGAAGCTGCCGGTGGTCTGCGAGAAGTCGACGGACAGGACGTCGGGCACGGGTCGTTCTCCTTCGTCGGTGGCGGACGCCGCCCATCCTGCCTGGGCGGAGAGGCCGAGTGCGGCGGCCGCTGCGACGGCGACGGCGCCTCGCCGGACGCCGAACTGATGCACGCTTTCACGTGGCTGGGGCACGATCCACTCCTTCGTAGGTCTGATAGCGCCTGGACGGTCGATGTCGGGCGCCGTGAGCCATGAAAGCGTGAATCACGTTCGACCACAAGAGCGGGCCGCGGTCGCGTAACCTTGCGGCGTGAGCCAGGTCCCGAGGGTGAAGCCGCCCGTCATCGCCGACGTCGCCCGCGTGGCGGGCGTGTCGGTGCCCACCGTCTCGCGCGTGCTCAACGGGACGGTGCCCGTCAGCGCGGAGCGGCGGGAGCGGGTCATGGCGGCCGTCAAGAAGCTGGGCTTCCGCCCCAACGGGGCCGCCCGGTCGCTGGCGAGCCAGGCCGGCTCGATGATCGCCGTCTTCGCGGGCAACACCACGCGCTACGGGTACGCGGCTACCATCCAGGGCATCGAGGAGGCTGCGCGCCAGGCCGGCTACATGGTCGTCATCTCCGTGGTGGAGACGGCCGACGGTGCCACGGTCGAGCGGGCCATCGACCACGCCCTCGGCCAGCCCCTGGCGGGCGCCGTCGTGCTGGAGTTCGACCCGCCCGGCGTCGCCGCCCTCGCGCAGATGCCGTCCTGGTTGCCCGCCGTCGCCGCCGCGTCCGGCGGCTCGTCGGACGAGGCGATCTCGCACGCCTACATGGACGACCGGCACGCGGCCATCCAGGCGACGCGCTACCTCCTCGACCTGGGGCATCGCACCGTCCACCACGTGGCGATCCCGTCCATGGGGGTGGAGAGCGCCCGCATGGTCGGGTGGCGCGAGGCGCTGCGCGACGCCGGGATCGAGCCGCCGCCGGTGATCCACGCGGGCTGGGACCCGCTGGCCGGCTACGACGCCGGCGTGCGCCTCGCCCGGGACGACGGCGCCACCGCGGTGCTGGCGGGCAACGACGAGCTCGCCATCGGGGTGATGAAGGGGCTGGTGGACTCCGGCCGTTCGATCCCCGGGGATGTCAGCGTCATCGGCTTCGACGACCACCCCCTGAGCCAGCTGTGGGTGCCGCCGCTCACCACCGTCCGGCAGGACTTCGTCGGGCTGGGCCACCAGGTCTTCGGCCTCCTCGTCGGCCGGATGGAGGCGGGCGAGCCGCGACCGTCGGTGCGCATGGTGCCTGACCTCGTCGTGCGGCAGTCGACCGGGCGGCCCGCGTCGCGCTAGTCGCACGACCGCGGGTGCCGCGACCTGGGGGAACGGCGTAGGGGATCGGCCTGCACGCGCCGCCGTGCCGACGTCGCGTCCTGAAATCGAAGATCAGATCTCACCCACGATGACGCCGTCGTGGCTTGCATTCTCAGATGATCGACGCTTTCATAGCGTCATCGACGACGCGCCATGGTGGCGAAGGAAGCGAGGCAGCGATGCCGGATCGGGCCGACGAGGGCCAGGAGCTGATGACGTGGGGTGACGGCGCCCTGCGGCTGGTCGTGCGCCGTCCCCAGGACGGCCCGGTCGCCGTGTCCCTGGTCCCTGCGGGAGCACGGCCCGGCCCGCAGGTGCAGCCGCTGGTCGAGGTCCTCGCCGTCGGGCACGGGCACCGTTCCGCCAACCTGCGGAACACGGCCACCGAGATCGGCGCCCGGCTGCGGTACGTGGGCCACGAGGTGACGGGCGAGCCGGGCTGGGAGCGCCTCAAGGTCGTGCAGCGGGACGACGCCGGCGGCCTGGAGGTGCACTCGTTCCTGCGCGCCCGCGTGGGGGGCTCGTCCGTGCAGTCCTGGACGACGGTGCGGAACACCGGACCGGCGACGGTCCAGCTGCAGGCCGTGTCGTCGCTCATGCTCGCCGACCCGTGCGGCCCCGACGCGCTGGACGACGTCGAGTCGATCGAGGGCGACAGCGAGTGGCTGGGGGAGTGGCGCTGGTCGTCCCGACCCGTGCGGGGCCAGACCGGCCTGCCCGCCCTCGGCCTGACCTCGCACCAGCGCCAGGACTCCCGCGGTGCGCGTGCGGTCGTCAGCCACGGCACCTGGTCGTCGGGGGAGCACCCGCCCGCGGGGGCGCTCACCACGGCGACGGCGAGCCTCGCGTGGCAGGTCGAGCACCCCGGGCCCTGGCGGACGGAGCTCGGCGTCCGGCTCGCCGCGGACGACCGCGAGGTGCTGGTGCTCGGCCTGCTCGGGCCGACCGACGCCGACCACGCCTGGCTGCGGAGCCTGCGGCCCGGCGAGGAGTTCACCTCGGTGCCCGTGTCGGTCGCCTGGGCCGACGGCGACTGGCAGGCCGCGGTCGGCGAGCTGACCCGCCACCGCCGGGCGGACCGCCGTCCCGCCCGCGCCGCCGGGGCCGTCGTCTTCAACGACTACATGAACACGCTCATGGGCGACCCCACGACCGACAAGCTCCTGCCGCTGATCGCGGCGGCGGGCGAGGCCGGGGCCGACTACTTCTGCGTCGACGCCGGCTGGTACGACGACGGCGGCGACTGGTGGGACTCCGTGGGGGAGTGGCAGCCGTCGCACGTGCGCTTCCCCGACGGCGGGCTCGACCGGGTGCTCGACGCGATCCGGGCCGCCGGCATGGTGCCCGGGCTGTGGCTCGAGCCCGAGGTGATCGGCGTCCGCAGCCCGCTCGCGGCGCAGCTCCCCGAGGACACGTTCCTGCAGCGGAACGGCACGCGCATCGTCGAGCACGGCCGCTACCTGCTGGACCTGCGCGACGAGCAGGCGCGCAAGCACCTGGACGACGTCGTCGACCGCCTGGTCGACGAGCACGGCGTGGGCTACTTCAAGCTCGACTACAACGTCACGCCGGGCCCCGGCACCGACCGGGACGCCGACAGCGTCGGCGACGGCCTGCTGCGCCACACCCGCGCGTACCTGACCTGGCTCGACGGCGTGCTCGCGCGGCACCCCGACCTGGTCGTCGAGAACTGCGCCTCCGGGGCGATGCGCGCCGACAACGGGCTGCTGTCCCGGCTCGAGCTCCAGTCGACCACCGACCAGCAGGAGCCCCTGCGCTACCCGCCCGTCGCGGCCGGCGCGCTCATGGCCGTGCTGCCGGAGCAGGCGGGCAACTGGGCCTACCCGCAGCCGTCGATGTCGGACGCGGAGATCGTCTTCACGATGGTGACCGGCCTGTCGGGCCGCCTCTACCTGTCCGGAAAGCTCGACGGGATGAGCGCCCGCCAGCGCGCCCTCGTGGCCGAGGGCGTGCGCGCCTCGCGGGCCTGGGACGACGCCGCGCGCGACGCGGTGCCGGTGTGGCCGCTCGGCCTCCCGGACTGGGAGTCGCCCTGGGTGGTGGTCGGGCGGTCCACCGCGACCGAGACCCTGCTCGCCGTCTGGTGGCGCGGCGGGGACGAGCACGAGATCTCCGTCCCGGTGCCGCCCGGCACCGTCGAGGCGGCCTACCCCGCCGACGGCTCGGTGTCCGGGCTCGAGGCGGACACCGAGGACGGGTACCTGAGGCTGCGCGCAGCCTCGGGGGAGCCCGGCGCACGAGTACTGAAGATCCGCCATCAGGACGCGCGGTAGCACCACCGTCGTCCAGCCAGGTCCCGGCGTCATCGCTGACGACGGGCGAGTTCCGAGGAGCTGATATGAGGAAGTATCTGACCGGCGCGGCAGCCGCCGCGGCCGTGGCGGCACTGGCACTGACCGGCTGCAGCGACCCCACCGCGGGCGGTGGCGCCGACGCGGGCGAGACCCAGGCCGCCGACTGGCCCGAGCAGACCGCCGACCTGACCGGCACCACCCTGACGATCTGGGCCGCCCAGAACTCCAACACGGTGCCCGAGGCGGTCACGGCCGCGTTCGAGGAGGCCACCGGCGCGAAGGTCGAGATCGTCACGATCCCCGACCCGTACGAGCAGGGCATCCAGACCAAGGTCGCCACCGGCGACAAGCCGGACCTCGCCTTCTGGCAGCCGACGGCGTCGATGCTCACCGCGATCAACGCCCCCACCAACCTGCAGCCGCTCGACGACGCCCCGTGGCTCGACTCCTACAGCCCCGAGGTCAAGGACATCACCGGCACCCTCGACGACACCCGGTACGCCGCGCTCATCACGAGCCCGGCGGTCCAGGGCGTGTACTACAACAAGAAGGTCTTCGCCGAGCACGGCATCAAAGACACCCCGAAGAGCTGGGACGAGTTCGTCGAGCTCGGCCGCACGCTGAAGGGCGAGGGCGAGACCCCGTTCTTCGAGATGGCCGGCGACCGGTGGGCGACCCAGTGGTGGGTGCAGGTGCAGCTCGCCGACGCCGCGGCCGACGGCCTGTGGGACCGCGTCAACACCGGCGAGGAGAAGTTCACCGACCCGACGATCCTCGGCGCCATCGAGACCTACCAGGGCCTCATCGACGACGGGATGTTCAACGACGACATCAAGACCGCGACGCTGGAGGACCAGGCCGACGCGCTCCTCGCCGGCGACGCCGCCATGGCCGTGCAGGTCAACTCGTTCTTCGGCCAGCTGCAGGCCAAGGCCGACACCGCGGAGCTCGACGACACGATCGGGTTCTTCCCGATCTCGCCCAGCGGCAACGTCGCCACCGTGATCCCCGACCAGTCCAACGCGCTCGTGGCGTTCAAGACCGGGGACGCGAAGCGCGAGGCCGCGGCGCGTCAGCTCCTGTCGTTCTGGCTCGGTGACGGCTACGCGGACTTCGTCGCCGACCGGGACACCGTCTCCCTGCAGCCCGACGTGCCCACGCCCGACGGCGTGCCGCAGGCGCTGCAGGACGTCCACGCCTCGCTCGCCGACTCCGTCGGGTCGATGCAGTCGCTGGCCGTGGCCAACCCTGACCTGTACATCTACCTGGCCGACATGATCCAGGGGTCCACGACGCCGGAGCAGGTCGCCCAGCAGACCCAGGACCAGTTCGCCCAGCTCGCCCGAGCCCAGGGCGTCGAGGGCTTCTGAGCCTCGTTCTTTGAGCCTCGCTCTCTGAGCCGAGCCGCGATGCCGGGGCGGGCACCAGCCCGCCCCGGCGCCGCCGAAAGGTGATGCACCGATGACCGCGACCCTCAGCACAGGCGCGCCGGCCCGCCCGGCGCCGCAGCCCCGGCGCGCCGCGCCCGGCAGGGACGAGAGAACCCGCAAGAACCACCCCGCGTGGTTCCTCGTGCCCGCCTTCGTCGTCCTGGGCGTGTTCTTCTTCGTCCCGACGATCTTCAACTTCGTCTACGCGCTGACGGACTGGTCGAGCTTCAAGGCCTCGATCTCGTTCGTCGGGCTGCGCAACTTCGCCGACCTGCTCAGCAGCGGCACGCTGCTCGCGTCGCTACGGATCACGCTGGTCTACGCGGTACTCGTCGCCATCTTCCAGAACCTGTTCGGGCTGCTGCTCGCGCTCCTCCTCGAGCGCGACACCCGCGTCAACCGGTTCGCGCGCGTCATGTTCTTCGTCCCGGTGATCATGTCGGCGCTCGCGGTCGGGTACGTGTTCCAGGCGATGCTCAAGCCGGACGGCGCGGTCAACGGGATCCTCAGCACCGTGCTCGGCACGGACGTCACCATCCCGTGGCTGGGGAGCACCACCTGGACGCTCGTCGTCGTCGCGCTGATCCACTCGTGGAAGTGGATGGGCCTGTCGATGCTCATCTACCTGGCGGGCCTGAAGACCATCAACGAGGACGTGCTCGAGGCCGCCCGCCTCGACGGCGCCTCCGCGTGGCGCACGTTCCGCGACGTCCGGTTCCCCCTGCTGGCGCCGGCCATCACCTTCAACGTCGCCACCGCGCTGCTCGGGTCGATGAACGGCTTCGACATCGTGCAGGCCACCACCGGCGGCGGCCCGGCCCGCACCACCGAGCTGCTCAACATCTTCATCTTCCGGACCTTCGGGCAGGGGCTGTTCGCGCAGGCCACGACGATGAGCCTCGTGCTGTTCGTGGTGGTCGTCGCCCTCGCGTTCCCCGTCATCCGCACCCTTCGCAAGCGGGAGGAAGTCCTGTGACCACGCAGACCGCTCACCCGACCACCCGCACCCGCGCCGTCCGACGCCCGACCGGCGGGCGGACCGGAACCTGGCGCCGGGTGCAGCCCGTCGCGGCGCTGCTCGCCGTCGTCCTGCTCATCGGCATGCCGCTCTGGATCGTCGTCGTCACCGCCGGCAAGACCCAGGCCGAGGCGCTCAACCCCAACCTGTCCCTGCCCACCACGTGGCAGTACCTGGAGAACTTCGCCGCCGTCTGGGACCAGGGGCGCGTGCCCGCGGGCTTCTTCGGCAGCCTCCTGATCATGGTGCCCGCCGTGATCGGCGTGCTCGTGCTCGGCTCCCTCGCGTCCTGGGTGCTGGCCCGCCGCACCACCCGCGGCTACGCCGTGCTCTACGCCCTGGCGATCAGCGGCATCGTGCTGCCCCCGGCCGTGGTGACCATCGTGCTGCTGCTGCGCCAGCTCGGCCTCGCCGGCACCGCGATCGGCATGATCGGCGTCTACATGGGCATGTACATGTCGACCGTGATCTTCTTCGTCACCGGCTTCGTGCGGACCATCCCGCACGAGCTCGAGGAGGCCGCCCGCGTCGACGGCGCCCGGCCGCTGCGCGTCTTCGGCACGATCATCCTGCCGCTGCTGGTGCCCGTGCTCTCCACCGCCACGATCCTCATCTGCCTGTACGTGTGGAACGACGTCTTCTACGCGTTCTTCGTCGTCGGCGGGCGGCTCGACACCCTGCCGCTCAACCTCTTCCAGGTCGCCAGCGCCGGGCTCTATCTCGACAACTGGCACCTGATCTTCGCCTACGTGATCCTCATGAGCCTGCCGCTGCTCGTCGTCTTCGTCATCGCGCAGCGGAAGATCATCTCGGGCATCACCTCTGGCGCGGTCAAGTGAGCTGAGCGTCTCGGAGTGCGGCGCCGGACGGCACGGGACTGCGCGCCGCGGGACGTGTGCGGCACCATGTGCGCCATGGGCCTCCGTGGAGAGACGTCGTGAGCCGTCGGCCTCGAGTCCGCGACGTCATCGACTGGCGCCTCCCAGGACCGCAGACCCGGTCCGGCAGGGTCGCGCAGGGGGCGCGGGCTGTGGCGGTGGAGGCGGTCGTGACGGGGGTTCTCGTCGCCATCGACATGGCGGGTGCGGTGACCGGGCCGAACCTGCTGTCGCGGCGTCGACTTCCCGCCGACCCTGCGAGACCGATCCGAGGCTTCACGTGCCTGGTCATGTCAGGGACGGCGCCTTGGATGCCAGGCACTCACGCCGACCGGCCGCAGCTGCACCTGGGACTGCTGCACGGATAGGTGACAGCGGTTGTCAGGCGGCGAGTGCGACCTGAGTCGTGATGATGGCTTCGTGCTC
>JADHZE010000080.1 GCA_026934365.1 Isoptericola sp. QY 916
CCGGGCGACGCGCGCCGCGCTCGGCCCGGAGGTGGGGCCGTGGGTGGGCTCGCTCGGCGACGCCGCCGCGCACGCCCGCGCGGGGCCACGGCCCGGTCCTGCTCCTGGGCCCGCGCGGCAGCCCGAGGCGGAGCCGCCATCCCGACCCGGACCGTCGCCGTGAGGCGCGCCCGGGCCGGACGGCGGCGGGGATCAGGAGGGGTTGACGTTGAACAGCGCGGCGCGCTCGCTGATCTTGCGGGCGCGTGCCAGGCGGGGCTTGTCCGAGCCGTCCCGGATCACGGAGCCCGACGCCTCGAAGTCGGCCAAGAAGTCGATCGCCCACGCGACGTCCGCGCTGGACGGACTGAACGACTCGTTGATGACGGCCGGCGTCTCCAGGTCCAGGCAGAGCTTGCCGGTGAGGCCGAGGGCCACGCCGTCCGCCGACTGCTCGCGCAGCAGCGAGTGGCTGGTGCCGACGGTGGGGCCGTCGATCGGCCCGGGCAGCCCGCCGATCCGGCTGGCGGTGACGAGGCGCGAGCGCGGGTACGCCATCGCGAGCGACTCGTTGGCGGTGCCGGTGTCGCGACGGTAGTCGCCGGAGCCGAACGCCAGGCGGAAGGCCCCGGGCGCGCGAGCGATGCTCACGGCGTCCTCGATGCCGAGCGCGGACTCGACCAGCGGGATCACCGGCACGCTGCCGCCGAGCCGCTGGGCCGTGTCGATCACCTGGTCGGGCGACTCGGTCTTGGCGAGCATGACGCCGCGCAGGCCCTTCGAGTCCCACAGCGCGCGGACGTCGTCGGCCCAGGCCTGCGAGCCGCGCTCGTTGATGCGCACCCAGGCGCGACCGCCCGCAGAGAACCAGTCGAGCACCTTCTGGCGTGCCTCGTCCTTGCGGCTGTCGTCGACCGCGTCCTCGCAGTCGAGGATCACCTGGTCGGCGCGGGAGAGCTGGGCGGCGTCGAACATGTCGTCGCGCAGGGCCGACAGCAGCAGCCACGAGCGGGAGTTGGCTGGGTCGACGCGCGTGTCCTCGCGGGAACGGCGGCGTTCGGCGAGGTCGATCTCGGTAGTCACCTCACGATGGTAGGTTCCGCCGGCGCGTGGCTCAGCACGGCATCCAACAAGCGCAGGGCCGCGGACTTGTCGAGGGGCGCGTTGTCGCTGCCGCACTTGGGCGACTGGACGCACCCCGGGCAGCCCTCCGCGCAGGCGCACGCGGCGATCGCGTCCCGCGTGGCGCGCAGCCAGCGGGCGCCCAGCTCATACCCGCGCTCGGCGAAGCCGGCGCCGCCCGGGTACGCGTCGTACACGAAGACGGTGGCCTCCCCGGTGTCGGGGTGCGCCTCGGTGGAGACGCCGCCCAGGTCCCACCGGTCGCACGTCGCCAGCAGCGGCAGCAGGCCGATCGACGCGTGCTCGGCCGCGTGCAGGGCGCCCGGCGTCTCGTCGGGGGAGACGCCCGCCGCCCGCAGCACGAAGTCCGGCACCGACCACCAGACGGCGGTCGTCGCGAGCGTGCGCGACGGCAGGTCGAGCGCCTCCGTGCCGAGCACCTGCATGTCCGGCAGGCGGCGGCGCTGGAAGCTCACCACCTGGCTCGTCACCTCCACCGGGCCGAGGCCCCACCGTACCGGGCCCCAGTCGCGGCCCTCCACCGGCCGGTGCCCCTCCTCGTCGATCGCGATCTCCATGACCTCGTGCGACCAGGTGCCGTGCTCCACGTCCTTGCGCACCACGAGGGCCACGTGCTCGGCGAGGTCCAGGTGGTCCACGACGAACGTCGCGCCCTGGTGCACGTACACCGCGCCGTCGTGCACCTGCCCGTCCGCCGAGCCGGCGTCCACCGTGCCGAGCATCCGGCCCGTCGTCGCCTCGACGACCCGTACGGGCCGTCCTCCGGAACCGCGCAGGTCGGCCATCGACGACGCAGGCTGCGCGTGCGTCCAGTACCAGCCCGACGGCCGGCGCCGCAGCGCGCCGCGCGCGACGAGCACGTCGAGCACCTCTCGCACCGCCCGCGGGTCGCCGAACGCGGAAAGGTCCTCGGCGCGCAGCGGCACCTCCTGCGCGGCGGCGCAGAGCTGGGGCGCGAGCACGTGCGGGTTGGCCGGGTCGAAGACGGTGGCCTCGAGCGCGGCGTCGAACACCGCCTCGGGGTGGGTCACGAGGTACGTGTCGAGCGGGTCCTCGCGCGCGACGAACGCGACCAGGCCCTCGGCGCCCGCGCGGCCGGCCCGCCCGGCTTGCTGCCAGAGGGACACGCGCGTCCCCGGCCACCCGGCGACGAGCACGGCGTCCAGACCGGAGATGTCGACGCCCAGCTCGAGCGCGTTGGTCGTGGCCAGCCCGCGCAGCTCGCCGGTGCGCAGGGCCTGTTCGAGCTCGCGCCGCTCCTCCGGCAGGTACCCGCCCCGGTAGCTCGCCACCCGGGACTCCAGCCCCGCGGCCACCGGCCGCAAGTGGTCGCGCGCCTGCTGCGCCACCGACTCCGCACCCCGCCGCGACCGGGTGAACGCGAGCGTGCGCGCGCCGTGCGCCGTGAGGTCGGCGAGCAGGTCGGCCGCCTCGGCGGTGGCCGACCGGCGCGGGTGCTCCGCGGCGCCGCGGGTCGTGAGCACGGCCTCGGCCTCGTGCTCGGTGTGCGTCGCGTCGAGCGGGTCGGGCAGCGCCCAGGGGTCGTCGTCGTGCGTCGGCGTCTCCCCGGTGGCCCGCGACCGGTCGAACCCCGCCACCTCCGGCGGCTGCCACAGCGCAAAGGTGCGTCGTCCGGCGGGCGACGCGTCCGCCGTGACCGCGACGACCTCCTCGGGCGCCACCCCCACCAGCCGCGCCGTGCTCGCCGCGGGCTCCGCCGTCGTCGCGCTGGCCACCACGAACACCGGCGACGTGCCAGACCGTGAACGCACCCCGGTGAGCTGGGCGTCTGGCAGGTCCGGAGCGTCGGGCGGCGTGTCAGACGGACGGAGCACCCCGGCGAGCTGAGCGTCTGACAGGGGACGGTAGTGGGCGGCCAGCCGGGTGAGCCGCCGCAGCACCAGCGACACGTGCGCCCCGAAGACGCCGCGGTAGGCGTGCCCCTCGTCGACGACGACGTACCGCAGCCCGCGCAGCAGCCGCGCCCAGCGCCGGTGGCCGGGCAGCAGCGAGAAGTGCAGGAAGTCGGGGTTCGTGAGCACCACGTCGGCGTGCTCGGTCACCCAGCGGCGCTCCTCGGTGGGGGTGTCGCCGTCGCAGGTCGCGACGCGGGGCCGGGCCCCGGGCATCCCCGCGACCAGCCGCTCCAGGCCGGCGAGCTGGTCGGCCGCCAGCGCCTTGGTGGGGGAGAGGTAGAGCACGGTGGCGGGCTCGGCACCGCGCACCGCAGTGAGCGCGGGCAGCCAGAACGCGAGGGACTTGCCCGAACCCGTCGACGTCGCGAGCGCGACGTGCCGCCCGGACCGGGCGGCGTCGGCGGCCTCGACCTGGTGCGCCCAGGGTCGGTCGACGCCGAGCGCGCGGTAGCCGTCGACCACGCCCGGGTCCGCCCAGGCCGGCCAGTCCGTCGTCACGCCGGCGCGCGCCGGGAAGGTGCGCACGTGCGTGAGCCGGTCCGCCCGCGCGCCGTGCGCGGTGAGCACGTCGAGCAGCGGGTGCTGCTCGGGCTCGAGGGCAGGGACGGCGGGCACGGCCGACAGTCTTGCACCGCGCGGAGGCCGTGCGTCTCGTGCGTACGAAGGCTCCGCCGTGGGGAATCTGTGTCCTGACATCAGGGTGAAATCACCCGAAAGCAGTATTTCTCCGCACCATCGATCGAGGATCTCCCGCGCTGCCGGCACCTCCGTCCCCCGGAGCCGGGCCGCGCTCCCGACGCCGACGAAGGACGCCTCGATGCGCCATGCCACCGTGGCGGCGACCGCCGCTGCTCTCCTCCTGATCTCGGCCGACCCGGCCGTCGCGGGCGGACGACGAGCCGCCCTACCAGGTCACCCAGGTCACCCCGGTGCACCCGGTGGCGACGCCGGCCACGCCCGACGCCGAGGAGCCCGCCCCCGAGACCTCGTCCCCGGCGACGCCCTCGGGGGAGGAGACGACCGACACCCCTGCCCGTGTCCCGGGCGACGAGACCGGGACGCCGGCCGCCGGCGCGGCTACCGCCGTCGAGCAGCTGCCGCGCACGGGCGCGGCGGTGGCGGGTCTGGTCGTCCCCGCGGCGGCGCTCCTCGGCGCGGGGGGCGGCGCTGCTCGTGCGCCGTCGACGCCGCGCCTGAGGCTCAGATCGGGCATGTCGGGCCTGGCCTGAAGCGCGCGGAACCGGCGGGATATGGCGGTTCGGCACGGAATGGCGTCGGCATCCGGTGAAGAGGGTGTGACCATCCCCGCACCGGTTTTGTTATCCGATCGTGACATCGTTCCCTGGTACGCATGCCTCTTCCCATCGCCCGTCGTTCCGTCGTGGCCGCGGTCGCCGGCGCGCTCGTCACCTCCGCCCTGGTGGTGCCGGCCGCGGCCTCCGCGAGCCCTGCCTCCGCGGCCCCCGCGTCCGCCGTCACGCAGTCCGTGCGCACCGCCGCCGGCAGCAGCGGCGTCCGCTGGGTGAAGTGGAACAAGGCACCCCTGACGAAGACCTCGTCCAGCCGGTCCCGGACCGTCGCCCGGCCCGACGACGGCACGCGGCTGCGCGTCCTCGACCGCGGCACGCACCGCCTCAAGGTGCGCACGCCCGCGGGCAAGGTCGGCTGGGTGTCGAAGAACGCGGTCACGGCGACCAAGCTCAAGGACGTGTCCGGCACCCGCTACACCAAGGGGAAGGTCACGCTGACCAAGGACATCGGCTCGGGCTCGAAGAAGGTCACGAAGGCGCGCCTCGGCACCAAGGTCACCGTCCTGGCCCGCACCACCGGCCGCGACAGCAACCGCGTCAAGGTGCGCGTGCCTGGCGGCAGGACGGGCTGGATCTCCACCAGCCGCATCTCGAAGCGGAACGTGTGGGGCCAGCTCGCGCGCTGCGAGTCCGGTGGCAACCCGCGCACCAACACGGGCAACGGGTTCTACGGCATGTACCAGTTCACCGGCCGCACCTGGCACGCCGTCGGCGGCAAGGGCCTGCCGCACCGCCACGGCAAGTCCGAGCAGACCAAGCGCGCGCAGATCCTGCAGGACCGTGCGGGCTGGGGCCAGTGGCCGCACTGCACCCGCAAGCTCGGCCTCCGCTGACCACGACAGGTGGTGGTCAGCCGGCCAGGACCGCCTGCATCGCCCGGGACAGGTACCAGGGGTCGACGACGGCGGTGAGCTCGCGCGCGGAGTGCATCGACAGGATGGCGGCGCCGACGTCGACGACGCGGATGCCGAGGCGCGTCGCGGTGATCGGCCCGGTCGTGGAGCCGCAGGGCACCGTGTTGTTCGAGACGAACTCCTGGCTGGGCACCCCGGCCGCGGCGCACGCGGCCTGCCAGCGGGCGGCCCCGTGCGCGTCCGTCGCGTAGCGCTGGTTGGCGTTGATCTTGAGGATCGGGCCGGCGCCCGCGTGCGGGTGGTTGGCCGGGTCGTGCCGCTCGGGGTAGTTCGGGTGCACCGCGTGCCCGACGTCGGACGACACGCACAGCGACGCGGCGAAGGCGCGGGCCCGCTCGTCCTCCGACGCGCCCAGACCGACCGACACCCGCCGCAGCACGTCCTCCAGGAACGGGCCGGCGGCGCCCGAGCGCGACCCGGACCCGATCTCCTCGTGGTCGAACGCCGCGACGACGCCGATCCCCGCGAGGTCCTCGGACGCGACGGCGAGCAGCGCCGCGATCGCGGCGTGCGTCGAGAGCTGGTTGTCCAGGCGCGGGGACGCCCACAGCGCCTCGCCGATGCCGAAGGCGCGCGGCGGCTGCGTCTCGGCCAGGACGACGTCGTAGCCGAGGACGTCCGCGGCGTCGACGCCGTCGCCGGCCGCCGCGGCGAGCTCCGCCAGCACGTCGGACTGCGACACGTCGCCGAGCCCGACCACGGGCTGCGTGTGCCGCTGCTTGTCGAGCGTCAGCCCCTCGTTCGCGGACCGGTCCAGGTGGATCGCGAGCTGCGGGATGCGCGCGATCGGGCCGGTGCGCACCAGGTGCTCCGCGCCGTCCGCGGTGACCAGGCGCCCGGCGAGCTCCACCTCGCGGTCCAGCCACGAGTTGAGCAGCGGCCCGCCGTACACCTCGACCCCGGCCTGCACCCAGCCGTCGCGGCCGGTGGTCGGCCTCGGCTTGAGCTTGAACCCGGTGGAGTCGGTGTGCGTGCCGAGGATGGTGAACGGCGTCGTCGCGCCCGCCGTCGGCGGCACCGTGACCGCGATCGCGGAGCCGTCGCGGACGACGACGTAGCGTCCGCCCGGCACGACGTCCCACGCGGCCGTCTCGTCCAGGCGCACGAAGCCGGCGTCCTCCGCGCGGCGGGCCACCTCCCGGGCGGCGTGGTACGACGACGGCGAGGCGGAGACGAACGCCCCCAGGTCCTCGGTGTGGGCGCGGGCGGCTGCGGGGACGACGTCGGGCATGACCGTCATCCTCCCACGCGGCCGGTCGTCAGTCGCCGCGCGGCGGCCCCAGGTACCCGTCGACGAACTGCATCCAGCCGCCGTCGCCACGGACGACCAGCCGCCAGCCTTCGTAGTCCGGTCGCGGGCCGTCGTTCCACTCCTGCGCCTCGCGTTCGGTGAGCGCGCCGGCGTCCACGGCGTCCCGCCAGTCCTGGGCGGTGGCCTGGCACAAGCCCCCGTCCATGCGCGGCCAGGCGTACGCCCGGTCGACGTCCTCGCTGCTGTCCGCTCCCATCTCGCAGGGCGTCGTGCCGGACAGCAGCCGGCCGAGGATCGCGTAGACGTCCTCGTCGTCCTCGGCCCCGGGCAGCCCCAGGAGCTCGGCCGGCGGCTGCCCGCCCCAGTTCAGCTCGTGCCGGTCGGCGGCCTCGGCGAGTGCGGTGAGCCCCTGGTCGTCGCAGTTTACGGCCGCCTCGAAGAGCGTCAGCACCGTGTCCCGCACCGGTCCGGGGAGCTCCGCGACGTCCGGCTCCGGAAGGGTGAGACCCGCCGCCGAGCAGGTGCCGTCCCTGGACGAGGGCTCGGCCTCGGAGGCGGCCCCCGGAACGACGAGCGTCGCGCCGTCGGCATTCACGCGGACGTCGAGCCAGGGGCCGGCGACGACCACGGACTCCCGGAAGTCGTCCGACCACACGACGTCGTAGGGCGTGACCTGGTACTCGCCGTCGGGCAACGACGTGGCGTACGCGGTCGTGCCCTCGGCCTCGCCGTCCGGCGCGCACGTCGTGAGGGTGGAGTCCTCGGCCGTCCGGTCGAGCCTCCCGGGCCGGATGTCGACCGGGTCCTCGGTCATGTCGATCCCGAGGTCGACCACCTGCCCGTCCTGCGCCCACAGCAGGGACGGGCCGACGAGGACGCCGTCCTCGGGCGGGGTCTCGTCGACCACGGTCCAGGTCGGCAGGCGGAGGGTCGCCGGCTCGTCGGTAGCGGGACCGCCCAGGTGCGGGTCGTCCCCGGCGACGAGGATCTTGTAGCCCTCCGCCCGGGTGGTCGGCACGTCGTCGGCCGCCATGCCGCACGTCAGCCCGGTGCCCTCGAGCCAGCCCGGCTGGTACGCCGGCCGGATCAGGTCGGCGGCGCGCGCGCCGTCCGCCCGTGTGTCGTCGCCGGACGGCGAGGGCGACGGCGTCGGGCTGGTCGCGGGTCCGGGCAGGGGCTGCGGCGCGTCGGGCAGCAGCGCGGCGCCGCCCAGCACCAGCCCGGTGGCGACGGTGAGCGCGGTGGCGCCGATGCCGGCCTGCTTGGCGGTGCGCCGGCGGCGTACGCGGTGCCGCACCGATCCCATCGCGTCGTCGAGGGCCGACGCCGACGCCCCCAGGCCGGCGAGGGCGTCCAGCTCGCGGCGCAGCGTCTCGTCCGTGCGGGCGTCCGCCCAGTCGTCCCGCGCGTGGTGCGTGCTCATCGTCCGGCCCTCCGTCCTGCCGTGGTGGTCGTGGTGCTCGAGGTGGCGTGCCCGGTTCCGTCGTCGGCCACCCGCAGCACGTCGCGCAGCGTCGCCGTCGCGTCGGCGAGGTAGCGCTTGACGGTGCCCTGCGCGAGGCCGAGGGCGTCGGCCACCTGCGGCACGGTGAGGTCCTCGAAGTAACGCAGGACGACGCACGCCCGCTCACGCGGGGCCAGGCGCCCCAGCGCGGCGGCGACGTCCGCCCGCGCCGTCGCGCCCGAGGCGGCGCCGCGCACCCGGTCGTCGCTGGCCACGAGCGGCCGCGCCGCCGCCCACCGCTTCGTGCGCCGGTGCTCGTCGAGGAAGAGGGTCAGGATCGCGCGCCGCACGTACGCCTCGCTCGTCCCGCCCCCGTCGAGCGGGTGCACGCCCGCCCCGCCCCGCGCCTCTCCGGAGCCCCGGCGCAGCCGCGCGAACACCTTGACCAGCGCGTCCTGCACCAGGTCCTCCGCGAGCCGTTGGTCCCCGCAGAGCACGTAGGCGTACCCGACCAGGGCACGGCCTCGCGCCCGTGCGAGCTCGGCGAGCTCGTCCTCCCAGCGACTCATCGTGCGACCACCAGTCCCTCCCGTGCCGTCCTCACCCGCTGGGACGGCCGGGGGACGGGAATCGTTGGGGTCAGGATTCCACGGTGGTTCGTGACGGCCGTCACATGTGGGTAGACTCCCCGGCATCCCGCCGTCAACGGCGACGGCGGGACCTTACCGACGGGCGGTCACCGCCGTCCCGCCGGGTCGAGGAAGCACGTCAAGGAGGACGGATGCTCACGTTCGGTTCCAGCAGCATCACGATCGTCGCGGTCATCGCCGTCATCGCGCTGGCCGCGCTCGTGTGTGCGGGCACCCTGCGGCGGCAGGTGCTCGCCGCCCCCGAGGGCACGCCAGGCATGCAGGAGATCGGGCGGGGCGTCCAGGAGGGGGCCTCCGCCTACCTCAACCGCCAGTTCCGCACGCTCGCGATCTTCGCCGTCGTGGTGTTCGCCCTGCTCTTCCTGCTGCCGGGCGACGGCGGGGTCCGGGTGGGCCGGTCGATCGCGTTCCTGTTCGGGGCCGCGTTCTCCGCGGCCATCGGGTACCTGGGCATGTGGCTCGCCGTGCGCGCCAACGTGCGGGTGGCGGCAGCCTCGACCCGTCCCGACGGGCGCGCGGAGGGTGCGCGGATCGCGTTCCGCACCGGTGGCGTCGTGGGCATGTCCGTGGTCGGGCTCGGGCTGCTGGGGGCGGCGCTCGTCGTGCTCGTGTACCGCACGGAGGCGCCGGCCGTGCTCGAGGGCTTCGGCTTCGGCGCCGCGCTGCTGGCCATGTTCATGCGGGTCGGCGGCGGCATCTTCACCAAGGCGGCCGACGTCGGCGCCGACCTGGTCGGCAAGGTCGAGCAGGGCATCCCCGAGGACGACCCGCGCAACGCCGCCACCATCGCGGACAACGTGGGCGACAACGTCGGCGACTGCGCCGGCATGGCCGCCGACCTCTTCGAGTCGTACGCCGTCACCCTGGTCGCCGCGCTCATCCTCGGCAAGGCCGTCATGGGGGAGCAGGGCCTCGTCTTCCCGCTGATCGTCACCGCCGTCGGCGCGTTCGTCGCGCTGCTGGGCGTGCTCGTCACCCGCGTGCGGGGCAGCGAGAACGGCCTCAAGGCCATCAACCGCGGCTTCTACCTGTCGGCCGTCGTCGGGGCCCTGCTGGCCGCGGTCGCCGCGTTCGTCTACCTGCCGTCGTCGTTCGCCGACCTGTCCGGCACCGCCGAGCTCGGCGAGGTCACCGCCGACCCGCGCGTGGTCGCGTCGCTGGCCGTCATCATCGGCGTCGTGCTCGCCGGGATCATCCTGTGGATCACCGGCTACTTCACCGGCACGACGTCGAAGCCGACGCTGCACGTCGCGGCGACGTCGCGCACCGGCGCGGCCACCGTGGTGCTGTCCGGCATCGGGGTGGGCTTCGAGTCCGCCGTCTACACCGCGGGCGTCATCGCCGCCGCGATCTGCGGCGTCTTCCTGCTCGCCGGCGGCTCGCTCTGGCTGTCCCTCTTCCTCGTGGCGCTCGCGGGCTGCGGCCTGCTGACGACTGTCGGCGTCATCGTCGCGATGGACACCTTCGGGCCGGTGAGCGACAACGCGCAGGGCATCGCCGAGATGTCCGGCGACGTCGACGACGAGGCCGCGCAGATCCTCACCGACCTCGACGCGGTGGGCAACACGACCAAGGCCATCACCAAGGGCATCGCGATCGCGACGGCGGTGCTCGCCGCGACCGCGCTCTTCGGCTCGTACGCCGACGCCGTGTCGACGGCGCTGGGCGAGGTCGCGGAGCGGGGTGCGGGCCTGGTCCCGGCGATGCTCAGCTTCGAGATCGTCTCGCCGGTGACGCTCGTGGGCGTGATCCTCGGCGCCGCCACCGTGTTCCTCTTCTCCGGCCTCGCCATCGACGCCGTGACCCGCGCGGCGGGCGCGATCGTCTTCGAGGTGCGCCGCCAGTTCCGCGAGCACCCCGGGATCATGACGTACGAGGAGCGGCCCGAGTACGGCCGTGTCGTGGACATCTGCACCCGCGACTCGCTGCGCGAGCTCGCCACCCCCGGCCTGCTGGCCGCGTTCGCCCCGATCGCCGTCGGCTTCGGCCTGGGTGTGGGGCCGCTCGCCGGGTTCCTCGGGGGCGCGATCGGCGCCGGGGTCCTCATGGCTGTCTTCCTCGCCAACTCGGGCGGCGCCTGGGACAACGCGAAGAAGATCGTCGAGGACGGCGCCTACGGCGGCAAGGGCTCCGAGGCGCACGCCGCCACCGTCATCGGCGACACCGTCGGCGACCCGTTCAAGGACACCGCCGGCCCCGCGATCAACCCGCTCATCAAGGTGATGAACCTGGTGTCGGTGCTCATCGCGCCCGCCGTGGTGATGCTGAGCGTGCCGGCCGACGCGAACCAGGCGGTGCGCATCGTCATCGCCGTGATCGCGGCGGGCATCGCCTTCGGCGCGGTCATCATGTCCCGCCTCCGCGCGGCCCGCGTGGACCGCGAGCAGGCGGACGAGGCGGCGAGCGTCCCCGCGCGGTAGACCGCGCCCGGACGACGAGACGGAGAAGCTCGGGCGAGGCCGCATCCACGTGCGGCCTCGCCCGAGCTTCGCCGTCTCGCGGAGGGCTACTGGCCGGTGCGGCCGTCGATGCACTCCCGCAGCAGGTCGGCATGCCCGGCGTGGCGGGCGTACTCCTCGACGAGGTGCTCGAGGATGTCGCGCACCGTCGAGGTGGTGCCGTCGAACGGGACGACCCGCCCCATGTCCGCGTCGGTCAGGGTCGCGAGCCACTCGTCGGCGGCCGCCGACTCGCGCCGCCAGGCAGCCCACGCCTCCGCGACGACATCCGGGTCCGCGACGGCGCCGTCGAAGTCCCAGTCCGGGCCGCCGTCGGCGACGTAGAGCTTCGGCAGGTCCATCGCGCCCTGCAGGACTCGGCGCGACCAGGAGTGCTCCACCTTCGCCAGGTGCCGCACCAGCCCCAGCAGGGACAGGGTCGACGGCGGAACGGAGCGGCGGGCGAGCTGCTCGGCGTCGAGCCCCTCGCACTTCATCTCGATCGTGGCGCGGTAGGACCGCAGGTAGGACCAGTGGGTCTGCAGCTCGCCGACGGGGTCGGCCCACTGCTGGCGAGGGTCGTCCTCGGGGTCCACCCACAGGTCGGGGAACCGGCGTGCCTCGGGCGTGGGGGCGGGATCAGTCATGGCGACATCCGACCTCTTCGGGGGAGACGCACGCAAGCGGATAGTCCCCGTCGCCTGGCGTCCCCGGTGAACATCGTGTTTCCGGCCGTGCCGACGCCCCCGGGTCACGACATGCTGGTCCGGGACCGGCGCTCGGCGTCGGCTCCCGGGCGGGACGACGGAGTCCACGCCGACGACGACGAGAAGGAGACCCATGAAGCTCCCACGCACCGTCGCGGTGCTCGGCACCCTCACCCTCCTGGCGACGACGCTCGTCGGCACCGCCGCCGCCGACGACCGCCCCGACCGCCCGGGCCGCGGCCCCGAGCGGGACGCGACCGCGGTCGGGGCGGCGTCGTTCGCCGAGCTCGCGCGCACGGCACAGCGCTCGGGGCCCGGCCACGGCGGCGGGACGACGAGCGGCGCGATCGACATGCCCCGCGCCTACCCGTCCCAGCCCGACCTGACCGTGTACCCGCCGGAGGACGACGACGCGACCGACCTCAACGGCACGATCAGTCACGCCGAGATCGCCCCGCGGCTGACGGCCCTCATGGCCTCGAGCGACCGGGTCTCGACCCAGGTGGTGGGTCGCTCCACGGCGGGTCGCGACCTGTACCTGGTGACCGTGACGGCGCCGGAGTCCCGCCGCGAGACGGCGCAGCAGACCCGCTGGCGGGAGGAGATCCGCACGTCCCCGGAGCGGGCCGCGGCCGACCGCCGCCTCGCCGAGGGCTACAAGACGCCGCTGTGGATCAGCGCCAACATCCACGGCAACGAGTGGGAGGGCACCGACGCCGCGATGCAGGTCATCGACGACCTGGCGACGTCGGACGACGCGGCCACCGCAGCCCTGCTCGAGGACCACCGGCTGTACTTCTCGCTGACGCTCAACCCCGACGGGCGCACCCTCGGCACCAGGGCGACGAGCCTGAGCCTCGACGCCAACCGCGACATGATCACCGGGGCGACTCCGGAGTCGCGGTCCTTCGTCGCGACGGCGCAGGCGCTCCAGCCGCTCTACGCGGCCGACTTCCACGGGTACACCGGCGTGCTGCAGGTGGAGCCGTGCG
Source organism: Isoptericola sp. QY 916 (assembly GCA_026934365.1). Lineage (GTDB taxonomy): Bacteria > Actinomycetota > Actinomycetes > Actinomycetales > Cellulomonadaceae > Isoptericola > Isoptericola nanjingensis. The sequence goes on from JADHZE010000080.1 coordinate 12,746, forward strand.
GGCCGCCGCACGGCGAGAACTACGAGTACGACCTGTTCATCCCCCACGGGTTCGCGATCGCGCGCCAGGTGGAGGACGACGTGGTCGCGGCCGAGATCCCCGGGAACACCTACTACGACCCGGCCACGGACGAGGCGGTCGACGAGAACACCGGCTTCATCAAGATCCCGTACCGCGACACGCCGTCCGGGTGGGACGACTACCCGCCGATCTTCACCGCCCAGTACGCGGCCTTCCACGGCGCCACGACCAGCACCGTCGAGCTGCCGAAGGGCCGCACCGGCCCGGCCACCACACCCGAGGACGCCGCCATCAACACGGCGGTGGCGAAGCGGACGATGACCTCGATGATCGACTACGTGGCCGGCCACGACGACGCCATGCTGGCCGACCAGATCGAGGCGTTCCGCCGCGGCGCGGCCGGGGAGCCGAAGGACGCGCTGACGGTCGACGACGTGGCGGCCGTGCCTGGACCGGACGAGTGGAAGCAGCACTGGGACGTGGTCGACGACCAGGACCCGGTCGACCTGCCGCGCGCCTACGTGATCCCCGTCGGCGACGGGCAGCGCTCCGCCGCCGACGCCGAGGCGCTGGTGGACCAGCTCCTGTTCCACGGCGTGGAGGTGGGCACGCTGACGCGCAGCACCCGCGTCGGCGGCACGACGTACCCCCGCGGGTCGTTCGTCGTCGACCTGCACCAGCCGCTGCGCGGCCTGGCGAACGCCCTGCTCGACCTGGGCACCGACATCTCGGCGAAGGTGCCGTCGATGTACGACATCTCGGCGTGGAGCCTGTCGTCCCTGTGGGGCGCGACGGTCGACAGCGTCGGGTCGACCACGGACCGGCCGGTCGGGAAGGTGGTGCCGCTGCGCGGTGAGCCGTCGGACGCGCGGGTGCCGCACGGGGCGCGCCACGTCACGTTCGACGTCGCGGGGGTCGAGGACTACCGCGCGCTCAACGCGCTGCTGGAGGAGGACGTCCCGGTCTGGCTCCTGGACGACGGGCGTGCCGTCGTCGGGCGCGCCGACGGCCGGACGGTCCGAGAGGTCGCGCGCGAGCACGACGTCCCCTTCGAGGCCGCGACCCGGCAGGAGCTGCGCCGGCTCGACGAGGCGGCGGAGCTCGACGACCTCACGGTCGCGTACGCCGGCACCCAGGACGACCTGCTGTCCCTGACCGAGCTCGGCTTCGACGACCTGGTCCGGGTGTCGGCCGGCGGCATCGAGGCCGGCGCGGCCACCGGGACGACGGGGCTCGAGGACGCCGACGTCCTGTGGGTCGGGTCGTCGCTGACGCTCCCGGCCGGGAGCGCGGGCCGGGCGGCCGTGCAGGGCTGGGTGGACGACGGCGGCTCGGTCGTGGGCCGCACGGCGGCCGCGTTCGCCGTCGCCGAGACGTACGGGCTCGTGGAGGGCTCGGCGGTCACGGGCAACCGGTCGGGCAACGGGATCGTCGACGTCGACACCGCGGGTTCGTCGTTCCTGTCCGCGCACCCGCAGGACCAGGCGTTCGTCTACCCGGCGACCTGGTTCACCGACCTCGGCGAGGGCACCACGGCCGAGCAGTCCTACGACGCGGACCGGCCGCTCCTCGCCGGCCACTGGGCGCCGTCGGACACGGGGTCCGGCGGCCCCGACGAGGCGGCGGGCCAGGCGGCCGTGGTCTCGGGCGAGGCGCAGTCGGGCGCGCGGGCCGTCGTCTTCGGCACGTCGGTGTTCTTCCGCACCCACCCGAAGGGCGGTCTGGGCCAGGCCGCCCAGGCCCTCTTCTGGGCGACCTCCGGCGACTGACCCGCACCTGCCGCCCGGGCCGACGCCCGGGCGGCAGGTCCGGGCCGAGGATCAGGCCGCGCGGCCGCGGCGCAGCACGCCTGCTGTGACCCCCGCGCCGACCCCCACCGCCGCGGCGATCCCGAACGCCCACCACAGCTGGGTGCGCAGCGGCACCAGCAGGGCGTCGACGGTGTCGTCCAGCACCTGGCGTCCCGCCTCGCCGACGTCGAGCCCGGCGAAGCCCGCCTGCACGGCCTCCGGCAGCAGCACGAGGAGCACCAGCATCGCGACGGCGGTCAGCGCCCCCGTGGCGGCGACCGTGCGCAGGCGCCGGCCCGGCCGGGCGGCGAGTGCCGCCAGCACGGCGAGCAGCACCGTCGCCGGCAGCGCCCAGGGGGTCCACCGGTCCAGGACGGCGACGGCCGACTGGGCGGTGGCGAGGTCGTCGGACGCGTACAGGACGACGTCCGCGCCGGTCGACGCGAAGCCCTCGGGGACGGGCAGCCCCCGGTCGCGCAGCGCCTGACCGATCGACTCCAGGAACGGGTCGAGGGGCAGCGTCACCACGCCGTCCGCGGCGTCGACGACGTCGCTCTCGTCGCGCAGCACCGCCACGGTCGCGGCGTGCCCCTGCCGGGTGGCCTCCTCCCACGCGGGCGGGAAGGCGTCGGAGCGGACGAAGAGGTCCGCCACCTCGCCGATCACGGGCCGCAGCGCGCCGGCGAGCACCCCCGAGTCGATCTGGCCGACCACGGTGCCGGTCAGCGCCTCGGCGACGGCGTCCTGCGTGGTGATCTCGTCCGCGAGCGGCGCCGTCGCCGCGACGTACGCCTCCGTGTCCAGCAGCGTGCCCTCGACGTACCGGGCGGGCACCGTGACCACCGCCGCCAGCACCGCGAGCAGGACCAGGACGCCGCTGAGGAAGCTCCGCACACCCGCCATGGTCGGCACGCTACGCGGCCCCGGGCGGGGCCACAGCGCGGGCTACAGCCCGGTGCGCCCGTCGATGCACTCGCGCAGCAGGTCCACGTGGCCCATGTGCCGGGCGTACTCCTCGAGCACGTGCAGCAGCACGTCGCGCGCCTCGACGGTGCCGCCGTCGTAGGGCACCTCGCGGCCCAGGTCCTCGCCGGCGAAGCAGTCGTCGGCGACCTCGACGGCGCGGTGCCAGGCGTCCCACGCCTCCTCGACGCAGGTCGCGTCCGGGAGGGCGCCGTCGAAGTCGACGTCGGGGTAGCCGGGCAGCTCGAACGGGCCGCGCTCGTCGCGGCTCTGCAGCACCCTGCGGAACCAGTGGTGCTCGACGTTCGCGAGGTGCCGGACGAGCCCGAGCAGGGAGAGGGTCGACGGCGGCACGGCGCGGCGCGCGAGCTGGGAGGCGTCGAGGCCCTCGCACTTCATGACCAGGGTCATGCGGTAGCGGCAGAGGTACTCCCAGAGGGTCTCCTTCTCACCGACCGGGTCGACGCCCGTCGCTCGCGGGTCATTCTCGGGATGCACCCACAGGCCGGGCGTGGTAGAGGTCACGCGCGTAATCTGGCCGAACGCCCGCCACGGGTCAAGCGGCGCCCTCCCACCTGCGGCGACGTTCCGGCGCCGGGCGCTCTCCCGGTACCCTTCGGCAGCATGAGGGCCAGGACGAGACGCGCTTCCGGCGCCTCGCGCGGCCTGGTCGGTCGCCTGAGGCGACCGGTGCCGGGGCCCTGGCGCCGTCGGTCCTCCCTCGCCGCGGCGGGCGCGCTGTCCCTGCTCCTGGGGCTCGGCGTCGGGGTGGCGGCCGGCTTCGTGGCGGACGCGGGCGCCCCCGCGGAGGCCGTCCTCGCGGCCGGCCCGCCCGACGAGTGCCCGGTGGTGCAGGCCGCATGGTCGCGGTCGGCATCCCTGCAGATCGGGATGACGGCCGACGACCCGGCCACGCTGCGGCGCGGCTTCGTGGGCGCCCGCGACGCGCTCGCCGAGGTCCGTCCGCCCACGGAGGTGCGGGACGACTGGCTCACCGTCGCGACCTACGTCGGCGCGGTCGCCGACGAGATCGAGGCGGCCGGCGAGGACGAGGTCGCGTCCGCCGTCGCGGACGCGCTCGCGGACCTGGACACGGCGGCGATGACGGCCGCGTCGAACCGCGTCACGACCTACCTCAAGGCCGGCTGCGGCGCGGCCGACGCGCCGACCGACGCGCCGACCGACGCGGAGGGTGACGCGGGGGACGACACGGACGACGACCCCCAGGGCGACGTGCCCGCCGGCTGAGCGGTGATTTCCGCGCGCGCGGGCGGGTGACGCACCATAGGGGGATGCGCCGTGCCCGCCTCCTGCCCTGCCAGCTCCCGGTCGTCGTCGTGGGGATGCTCGTGACGGGCGCCGCGCTGGCCGGCTGCGGGCAGTCCGACGGCGGCGCGGAGCCGGTCGCGGAGCCCGCCCCGGCGGTCTCGATCCCGGGCGACCTCTCGATGGGCGTCGAGGGCGAGCCGAGCCGGTCGAAGGACTCCGGGTCGGCGTCGCCCGACCCGAGCGCGGACGCGACGGACGGCGGCAAGGACGAGTCCGGCCTCGACCACGAGACGTGCGCGGGGCTGCAGCAGGCCTGGTCCACGACGAACCGCGCGCTCGTGGACCTCAGCCCCGAGCATCCGCGCGCGCTGGTGCAGAGCTTCCGCACCGCGGACGAGGCGATGGCCGCGGTGGAGGCGCCCGAGGGGGTGGCGAAGCCCTGGGGCGTGATGGCCGACTACCTGGGCAGCGCGGAGACGGCGTTCGACGACGTCGACGAGGACGACGCGGACGCGGTCAGCTCCGCGATGGCCGGCGCGATCACGGCCGACGACACCGCCGCCGCCACGGCCGCGGCCAAGGACATCACCGTGTTCCTGTCGACGGAGTGCGCGGGCCGATGACGACGCGCGGCACTGCCTCGACACCTGCCTCGGCGCCCGTGCCCGGCGCGGCGGGGCACGCCGCGCCCCTGGTCGACGCGCTGCGGTCGGGCCTGACGGCGGCGGGCTACACCGTCGACGGCGTGGGCGAGGCGCTGGGCGAGGTCGCGTCCGCGGCGCTGCACCGCGAGCAGACCGTGCCCGCC
>JADHZE010000081.1 GCA_026934365.1 Isoptericola sp. QY 916
GGGCTGCGGCGGGCGGTACGGGTCGTCTGGTGCTCGGCGACGAGCGCCGCGGGCGCGGGCCACTCCCCCGGCGCCCGGCGGACGGCGTCGGCCAGGTCGGCGTTCGTGGAACCGGACGCCTCGACGACGTCGAGGCGGGCGAGGGGGCCTGCGGGCGCGAGCAGGTCGCGGCGCAAGGAGGGGAGATCGAGGGGGTCTCGGCGGGGGTCGTCGCGGGGGTCGTGGCTCACGTCCCCGATCGTCCCGCATCTCACCGCCACCGACCCTTTGTGGGGTCCCTCCAAAGAATCCGGGCGGGCCGCAGCCTGTCGCGCATCGATGCGTGGCAACCCACCAACTAGGGTCGGTCGGGTGAACGACGCCACCTCCTCGACCGACATCGAGCCGCCCGCCGCCTCCGGCACCGCCGCCAAGCTCGCCGACCTGGAGCGCCGGCGGGCCGAGGCCGTGACCGACGCCGAGGAGAAGGCGAAGGCGCGGCAGCACCCGCGCGGCAAGAAGACTGCCCGCGAGCGCATCGAGGCGCTGCTGGACGAGGGCAGCTTCGTCGAGCTCGACGCGCTGGCCATGCACCGCAGCCGCAACTTCGGCCTCGACAAGCGGCGCGTCGCGGGCGACGGCGTCGTGACCGGCCACGGCACGGTCGACGGGCGCCAGGTGTGCGTGTTCAGCCAGGACTTCACGGTCTTCGGCGGCTCGCTCGGCGAGGTGCACGGCGAGAAGATCGCCAAGGTGCAGGACCTCGCGCTGCGCACCGGCGTGCCGATCATCGGCATCTCCGACGGTGGCGGGGCGCGCATCCAGGAGGGCGTCGCGGCGCTGACGCAGTTCGCCGAGATGTTCCGGCGCAACGTCGCGGCCTCCGGCGTGATCCCGCAGATCTCGCTCATCCTCGGTCCCAGCGCGGGCGGCGCCGTCTACTCCCCCGCCCTGACCGACTTCATCGTCATGGCGGACGGCACGTCCAACATGTTCATCACCGGCCCGGACGTGATCCGCACGGTGACGGGCGAGGACGTCGACTTCGAGACCCTCGGCGGCGGCCGCACGCACAACGCGACGTCCGGCGTGGCGCACTACCTGGGTGCGGACGAGGACGACGCGATCGACTACGTGCGCCACCTCGTGGGCTACCTGCCGCAGAACAACCTGGGCGACGCGCCGTCGTTCCCGCCCGAGGACGAGACGCCGCTGGAGGTCACCGAGGACGACGAGGCGCTCGACGTCATCGTCCCCGACAGCGACAACCAGCCCTACGACATGCGCGCCGTCGTCGAGACGGTCCTCGACCCCGAGTCGTTCCTCGAGGTGCAGCCGCTGTTCGCGCAGAACGTGCTGATCGGGTTCGGCCACGTCGAGGGCCAGTCGGTGGGCATCATCGCCAACCAGCCGCTGTCCATGGCGGGCACCCTCGACATCGACGCCGCCGAGAAGGCGGCCCGGTTCGTGCGCACCTGCGACGCGTTCAACCTGCCCGTGCTGACCTTCGTCGACGTCCCCGGCTTCCTGCCCGGCGTCGGCCAGGAGCACCAGGGCATCATCCGGCGCGGCGCCAAGCTCATCTACGCGTACGCCGAGGCGACCGTCCCGCTGGTCACCGTCATCACGCGCAAGGCCTACGGCGGCGCGTACATCGTCATGGGCTCCAAGCAGCTCGGGGCGGACGTCAACCTCGCCTGGCCGACGGCGCAGGTCGCGGTGATGGGCGCGTCCGGCGCGGTGAACATCCTGCAGCGCTCGGCGCTCAAGGAGGTCGCGGAGTCCGGCGGCGACGTCGAGGCGGAGCGGCAGCGCCTCACGGACGAGTACACGGAGGCGATCGTCAACCCGTGGGACGCCGCCGAGCGCGGCTACGTGGACGCCGTCATCCGCCCGTCCGAGACGCGCGTGCAGGTGGTCCGCGCGCTGCGGGCGCTGCGTACCAAGCGCGCGAGCCTGCCGCCCAAGAAGCACGGCAACATCCCCCTGTGACACCGTCGGTGGTTGAGCGCCGTCGAAACCGGGAAGAATGAGCAGATGAGCCACGAGGACGCCACGCACGGACCCGCCCCGCTGGGGTCGGTCGACCCCGAGCCGATGCACCGCGCCGTCGACGCGCTGGCGGCCGCCCTGCACGAGTACGTGCAGACCGCGGTCGGCGTGCGCGCCGAGTTCGGCGCCTCCGAGGCGGACGAGGACCCGCGCGTGCTCGCGCTGGAGAGCCGGGTGGGCCAGCTCAACGCCGCCGTCTTCGACGCGCTGCACGACGGGCTGGGCATGCACCCCGACCTGACGAGCTCCGTGTGGGAGGGCGGCGAGGAGGAGGACGAGCACACCCACGACGCCCCGGAGGGCGCCGTGCCGGCGGAGGTGTTCTACCTCGGCTTCGTCGTGGCCGACCCGACGCCCGGCTCGCCCGGCACCCTGGACGGCGTCGTCGAGCTGCTCGACGAGGCCGGCGGGGACGTCGCGCAGCGCCTGTTCGACGGCGGCTACGAGGTCGCGGAGTGGGCGACGTCGCGCGGCGCGGCGGTGGAGTTCGGCGACGACGACCTCGACGACGAGCTGGACGACCAGCTGGACGACGAGGACGGCGACGACCCGCTCGGGGGTGCGCGATGAGCAACGAGGTGCGCGTGGTGCGCGGTCGTCCCGACGACGTCGAGGTCGCCGCGCTGGTGGCCGGGCTCGCGGCGGTCGCGTCGGCGAGCGGGCTGCCCGACGACGAGGCCCCCGTCGAGGAGTGGACCAACCGCGCCCGCACGGTGCGCGGCAACGGCGCGGGCGTGACCGCGAAGAGCTTCGGCGGTCGCTGGGGCCGCCACAACGCCGACGCGTGGCGCTGGAGCCTGCACTCGTGAGCGTCGTCTGGCAGCAGGTCGAGGGCCCCGACGAGGTCGACGCGCCGCTGGAGGAGCTGCCCGCTCCCCCGCGCCCGGGTTGGCTGCGACGGTGGCTGTGGGCGCCCGCCCTCGTGGTGACCGCCGGCCTCTACGTGCTGCGGCGCACGATCGAGGACCCGTCCGGCGAGCTCGAGCTGTGGCTGTTCATGGGCATGCTCGCCGGCCTCATGGTCACCGCCGTCGCCGCCCTGGTCCGCTACCGGGACGACCAGCGCCAGGCCACCGAGGGGCGCGACGCCGCGGCGTTCGGCGCGGACAGGCGGTCGGCCACGGGGTCGGTCTCCGTGAACGAGCGCCGCACGAGCTCCGGCCTCCTGCTCAGCGGCGTGGTGTCCTACCCGACGGACGACGGCACGGCCGACCGCCCCTACTCGTCCCTGGTGCGGCCGGACGACGAGGAGCGGCTGCCTCCCCCGCGCGACGGCGACCCGGTCGCCGTCTGGTGGGCACCGGGCACCGAGACCGTCGTGGTGCGGTACCACCGCGACTGGGCCGACGCCGTCCGCCGCCGCACCCGCAAGCGCTGACGCGTCAGCGCGACGCGCGCCCCGCCGCGAACAGGCGGCACGCGTGCGCGGCCGTGTGCTCCAGCTCGACCACGGCGTCGCGGGAGAGCTCGGCGAGCGTGCGCGGCCCCGGCGCGAGGGAGAAGGCCGCCGCGATCCCGGCCTCCGCGACCTGGGCGGGCGTGAGCTCCACGCCGCCCGCCACGACGACGACCGCCGCGCGGCCCGCCACGAGCCGCACCACGGTGTCCACGACCTTGCCGTGCAGGGACTGCTCGTCGAGGCGGCCCTCCCCGGTGAGCACGAGGTCGGCGCCCTCGAGCGCCTCCGCGAGCCCCACCGCCTCGGCGACGAGCTCGCCGCCGGGCACCAGTTCCGCCCCGAGCGCGGCCGACAGGCCCACCGGCAGCCCGCCGGAGGCACCGGCGCCCGGCAGGTCGCGCGCGTCGTGACCGGTCGCGGCGGCGAGGGCGTCGGCGAGGTGCGCGAGCCCGTCGTCGAGCACCGCGACGTCCTCCGGAGTCGCGCCCTTCTGCGGCCCGAAGACGGCCGCCGCGCCGCGCGCCCCGAGCAGCGGGTTGTCGACGTCGCACGCGATGCGCCACCGCAACGCGCCGGCGCGGGCGTCGAGGCCGGACAGGTCGACGGCGGCCAGGGCGCTCAGCCCGCCACCCCCCGGAGGGACGGGGGCGCCGTCCGCGTCGTGGAACCGGGCGCCGAGGTCGGACAGGAGCCCCGCCCCTCCGTCGGTCGAGGCCGACCCGCCGACGAACAGGACGACCTCCTCGACGTCCGGGGCGGCGTCGAGCGCGGCGAGCACCACGGTGCCGACGCCGTGGCTGGTCGCGTCGAGCGGCCGCAGCGCGACGTCCGAGACCTTCGGCAGGCCGTAGGCCTCCGCCGCCTCGACCGCGAGGGTGCGGCCGTCGGGCGAGACGCCGTAGCGCGCCGTGGTCGGGCGCCCGAGGGCGTCGGTCGTGACGCAGGTGCGGGGCTCCTCGCCCCACGCCCCGAGGATCGCGTCCAGGGTGCCCTCGCCGCCGTCGGCGAACGGCACGGCGCGCACGTCGGCGTCGCCGCCCAGAGCGGCGCGGGCCCCGGCCGCGAGCGCCGCGGCCACCTGCGTCGCCGTCGCGCTGCCCTTGAACGAGTCGGGGGCGACCACGACGCGGAGGGGCGCGTGGGCGGCGGGGGGATTCACGTCCTCGTTCTTCACGACACTGTGCACGGGCACAGACCGTACCCGGAGGGCCGGAATGACGGCGCGCCGTCTCGGGGCGGGTCGATAGGGTGCGTGCTGTGACCTCGAGCACCCCCACCCCGCCCCGCACCCCTTCCGCGGTCGACGCCGTCGCCGACGCGTACGTCACCCGGTCCGCCGAGCTCGACCCGCTGCTCGCCACTGCGATCGGGCTGCCCGGTCACGACCACCGCATGACCGACCTGTCCCCCGCCGGGCACGAGGCGCGGGCCGAGTCGGACCGCGCCGTCCTGCGCGAGCTGGACGCGGCCGAGCGCGACGGCGGCCCGCTGGACGCCGTCGACCAGGTCACCCTGGCCGCGATGCGCGAGCGGGTGGGCCTGGCGCTCGAGCTGCACGACGCCGGCGAGCCGCTGGCCAGCCTCAACAACATCGAGTCGCCGGTGCAGCAGCTGCGCGACGTCTTCGATCTCATGCCCACCGGCTCGGTCGAGGCCTGGGAGGACGTCGCCGCGCGCCTCAACGCGGTACCCGACGCGATCGACGGCTACGTCGCGTCCCTCACGGAGGCGGCGCGGCGCGGCCAGGTCGCCGCGATCCGCCAGGTGCGCGAAGGCGTGTCCCAGTCGCGCGAGCTCGCCGGCCTCGACGGGCACGAGTCGTTCTTCGACGGCCTCGTGCGCAGCGACGACGCCGCCGCCGTCCTGGACGAGTCGAGCGCGTGCAGCCTCGTGCGCGCCGAGCTGGAGCGCGGCGCGACCGCGGCCCGCGACGCCTACGCGCGCCTCGCCGAGTTCCTCGAGCGCGACCTCGCGCCGCAGGCGCCGGAGCGCGACGCCGTGGGCCGCGACCGCTACGCGCGCTTCTCGCGCGAGTTCCTCGGCGCCGAGGTCGACCTGGACGAGACGTACGAGTGGGGTCTGGACGAGCTGGCCCGGATCGTGGCCGAGCAGGAGTCCGTGGCCCGCCAGATCGCCGGTGCCGGCGCGAGCGTCGAGGACGCCGTCGCCGCGCTGGACGCCGACCCGGCCCGCACGCTGCACGGCACCGACGCGCTGCGCCGCTGGATGCAGGAGACCGCGGACGCCGCCATCGAGGACCTCGCAGGCACGCACTTCGACATCGAGGGGCCCGTGCGCACCATCGAGTGCCGCATCGCCCCCACCCAGACCGGCGGCATCTACTACACGCCCCCGAGCGACGACTTCTCCCGTCCCGGGCGCATGTGGTGGTCGGTGCCCGCCGACGTCACCGAGTTCAACACCTGGCGCGAGAAGACGACCGTCTACCACGAGGGCGTGCCCGGCCACCACCTGCAGTGCGCGGCCGCCGTCGTCGCGCGCGACACGCTGAACTCGTGGCGCCGCCTGATGTGCTGGGTCTCCGGGCACGGCGAGGGCTGGGCCCTGTACGCCGAGCGGCTCATGGCCGACCTCGGCCACCTCGACGACCCGGGCGACCGCTTCGGCATGCTCGACGCGCAGCGGATGCGCGCGGCGCGCGTGGTGCTCGACATCGGCGTGCACCTCGGCAAGCCAGCCCCCGAGCAGTGGGGCGGCGGGGTGTGGGACGCCGAGAAGGCGTGGCCGTTCCTCAAGGCGAACGTCAACATGCCCGAGTCGTTCGTGCGGTTCGAGCTCAACCGGTACCTCGGGTGGCCCGGCCAGGCGCCGTCGTACAAGGTGGGCCAGCGGCTGTGGGAGCAGGCGCGCGACGACGCCCGGACGGCGGCGCGGGCGCGCGGCGAGGAGTTCGACCTGCGGGCGTTCCACGCCAGGGCGCTCGGCCTCGGCTCGGTCGGCCTGGACGTGCTGACCGGCGCCCTGCGCGACGCCCGCTGACGCGGCGCGCTCCCCCCGCCCCGCATGGAAGGCATCCTCACCGGCTTCGCGATCATCGGCGTGGTCATCGCCGTCGGGTACGTCGCGGCGCGCCTGCGCCTCGGCGGGCCCGACGCCCGGACCGCGCTGAACCGCATCGGGTTCTTCGTCGCCAGCCCCGCGCTGCTGTTCACGGTCATCGCGGACGCCGACGTCGGCGAGCTCTTCCAGGCGCCGCTGCTGGTGCAGGCGATCGCCGCGGTGGCGGTCGCGGCGGTGTTCGTCGTCGTCAACCTGCTCTGGCTGCGCCGCCCCGCCACGGAGGCGACGATCGGCGCGGTCTCGGCCGGCTATGTGAACGCCAACAACATCGGCCTGCCCGTGGCCGTGTACGTGCTGGGCGACCCCGCCGCCGTCGTGCCGGTGATCCTGCTGCAGCTGCTGATCCTCGCCCCGGTGACGCTGCTGGTGCTCGACGCCCAGACGTCGGGGCGGGTGTCGGTGGGGTTCGTGCTGGCCCAGCCGGTGCGGAACCCGATCATCCTCGGCTCGCTCGCGGGCGCGGTCGTCTCGCTCACCGGCTGGAGCGTCCCGGCCCCGGTGCTCGCGCCGCTGGAGATCCTCGGCGGCGCGGCCGTGCCGATGATCCTCCTCGCCTTCGGGATGTCGCTCCACGGGTCGCGTCCCTTCCAGCAGCCCGGCGGGCGCACGGCCGTCGTGGTGGCGTCGGTGCTCAAGGCGGTCGTCATGCCGGCGGTCGCCTTCGTCCTCGCGCGGTACGCGTTCGGGCTGGACCCCGCGCAGGTGGCGACGGCGGTGACGCTCGCCGCGCTCCCCGTGGCCCAGAACGTGTACAACTACGCGGCGCGGTTCCGTACCGGCGAGCTGCTCGCGCGCGACACCATCCTGGTCACGACCGTCGCGTCGCCCGTCGTCCTGCTGGTGTCGTCGCTGCTGCTGCACACCGGCTGACTGGTTAGGGTGCGCACGTGCCTGCCTCCACCGCGCCCGTGCGCCTCGTCCTCGCCTCGCAGTCCCCCGCCCGCCTGGCCACCCTGGCGGCAGCCGGCGTCACGCCGCGGGTCGTCGTCTCGTCCGTCGACGAGCCGGCCGTGCTCGACGCCGCGCGCGCCGGGTTCGGCGGCGACCTCGACCCCGCCGACGCCGTCCTCGTCCTGGCCCAGGCCAAGGCGGAGGAGGTCAGCGCCCGCCTCGAGGACGGCGGCGAGGACGAGGCGTCCGCCCTCGTGCTCGGCTGCGACTCGATGCTCGAGCTGGACGGGGAGATCCTCGGCAAGCCCGCGGACGCCAAGGACGCCCGCCGCCGCTGGCGTGCGATGCGCGGCCGCGCGGCCGTCCTGCACACGGGCCACTGGCTGGTGGACGCCCGCGACCCCGAGGACGGCGGCACGGGCGGCACGCTCGGCGCGTCGTCGTCCACCACCGTGCACTTCGCCGACGTCGACGACGAGGAGATCGACGCCTACGTCGCGACGGGCGAGCCCCTGCACGTGGCCGGCGCGTTCACGATCGACGGCCTCGGAGGCCCGTACGTGGACCGGATCGAGGGCGACCACCACGGCGTCGTCGGGCTGAGCCTGCCGCTGCTGCGAGAGCTGCTGGGCGAGCTGGAGATCCCCTGGCGCTCGCTCCGCGACCCCCGCTGAGCGGCTCAGACCCACTGCCGAAACCACCAACTCCGGGCGCCTCCGGCACTACCTACCGCCCGGGTCCATGTGGGATCCCTCCAAACGGCCCGGATCGTCGTTGGTACCCGGCACAGACTTCTCCGCAGGCGTCGCGCGGGTGCCGGAGGACGGCGGCGCACGCGTTACCGTGAGCCGTGCCCACCATCAGCAAGGTCCTCGTCGCGAACCGCGGCGAGATCGCCGTCCGCATCGCCCGTGCCTGCACCGACGCCGGGATCGCCTCCGTCGCCGTCTACGCCGACTCCGACCGGGACGCGCTGCACGTCCGGCTCGCCGACGAGGCGTTCGCGCTGCAGGGCCAGCGCGCCGCCGACACCTACCTCGACGTCGAGAAGCTGCTCGACGTCGCGCGCCGCTCCGGCGCGGACGCGGTGCACCCCGGCTACGGGTTCCTGTCGGAGAACGCCCAGTTCGCCCAGGCCGTGCTCGACGCCGGGCTGGTGTGGATCGGGCCGCCGCCCGCCGCCATCGAGTCCCTCGGCGACAAGGTGAGCGCGCGGCACATCGCGCAGGCCGCGGGCGCGCCGCTGGTGCCCGGCACGTCCGACCCGGTCCAGGGCGCGGACGAGGTGCACGCCTTCGCGGCCGAGCACGGGCTGCCGATCGCCATCAAGGCGGCGTTCGGCGGCGGCGGCCGCGGCCTCAAGGTCGCCCGCACGGACGACGAGATCGACGAGCTGTACGAGTCCGCGGTGCGCGAGGCGGTCGCCGCGTTCGGCCGCGGCGAGTGCTTCGTGGAGCGGTACCTCGACCGGCCGCGGCACGTCGAGACGCAGTGCCTGGCCGACGCGCACGGCAACGTCGTGGTGGTCTCCACCCGCGACTGCTCGCTGCAGCGCCGGCACCAGAAGCTCGTCGAGGAGGCGCCCGCGCCCTTCCTCACGCCGGAGCAGGAGGCCGAGCTCGACCGGGCGTCGCGGGCCATCCTCGCCGAGGCCGGGTACGTGGGCGCCGGCACGTGCGAGTTCCTCGTCGGGACGGACGGCACCCTGTCGTTCCTCGAGGTCAACACCCGCCTGCAGGTGGAGCACCCGGTCACCGAGGAGGTCACCGGCCTCGACCTGGTGCGCGAGCAGCTGCGCATCGCGGCGGGCGAGCCGCTGGGGTACGACTCCACCACGGTGCGCGGTCACTCGTTCGAGTTCCGCATCAACGGCGAGGACCCGGCCGCGGGCTTCCTGCCCTCCCCCGGCACCGTCTCCACGCTGCGCTGGCCGTCCGGCCCGGGCGTGCGCGTCGACACCGGCGTCGTCGAGGGGGACACGATCTCGGGCGCCTTCGACTCGATGATCGCCAAGCTCATCGTCACGGGCGCCACCCGCGAGCAGGCGGCCCAGCGTGCCCGCCGTGCGCTGCGCGAGCTCGAGGTCGCGGGCATCCCCACCGTCGTGCCGTTCCACCGCGCGGTGATGGAGGCCGAGGACTTCGTCCCCACCGACGGCTCCCCCTTCCGCGTGCACACCCGCTGGATCGAGACCGACTTCGCGGACGAGCTGGGCAGGCTCGCGCCGGCCGCCCCGGCCCCGGTGCCCGACGCCGAGGAGCCGGCCGAGGAGCTCGCCGAGCGCGTCGTCGTCGAGGTCGGTGGCCGCCGTCTCGAGGTCGTGCTGCCCGCCGGGCTCGGCGTGGCCGCCGGGCGCGCCCGCCGCGCGAACGCCGCCCGCCGCCCCGCCCGCCGCGGCAACGGGCGCACGTCCTCCGCCGCGAGCGGCGCGACCCTCGCCTCGCCCATGCAGGGCACCATCGTGAAGGTCGCGGTCGAGGACGGGGCCCAGGTGGCCGAGGGCGACCTCGTCGTCGTGCTCGAGGCGATGAAGATGGAGCAGCCGCTGCTCGCGCACAAGGCGGGCACCGTGCGGTCCCTGTCCGCGACCCCCGGCGACGGCGTCACCGCCGGCGCCGCCATCTGCGAGATCGTCGACTGACCCGAGGGAGTAGTCCGTCGCGGGCTCTCGTCCTACCTCGCGGGATCTCGCGCGACCTCGGCGGGTTCGGACGTCGCCGGCCGCGCGATGGCGGCGAGGGAGCGGCGGGCGGACGGCACCGACAGCACAGCGGCCACGAAGGCGACGAGCAGCGCGCCGGCGACGACGAGCAGCACCTGCACGGAGTACCGATCGGCGAGCGGGCCGAAGACCACCATGCTCAGCGGCATGGCGACGGTCATGACGATGCCGACGAACCCGAAGACGCGCCCTTGCATCTCGGGCTCGACCGTCTCCTGCAGGATGGCCATGCTCGGCGCGGACATGAGTGTGAACGTGACGCCGATCAGCAGTCCCAGGACGAAGAACACCCACATGTTCGTGGACAGGCCGAGCCCGGCGGTGAGCACCCCCGCCGCGAGGGTGCTCCCGACGATCAGCGCCACGCGGTGAGTCACGCGGGTCCCGACGAACGCCATCGCGAGCCCGCCCGCGAGCATGCCGGCCGCCCAGAACACCTCGTTGGTGGTGAGCTTCCAGACCTCGTCGCCGAAGGTGCGGGTCACCATGAGCGGCGTGAGGTAGGACGGCGCGCCGATGAGCACCATCGTGGTGGCGAAGATCGTCATGAGCCACTTCACGGCGCCGTGTCCACGGATGTAGCGGACGCCCGCGGCCAGGTCGCCGAAGTAGCTCGGCTTCTCCGGACCGGCCCCCTCGGGCGCGGCGTCGTCGTGCCGGACCAGTCGCGGCACGGTGACCAGCATCAGCATGCCGATGCCGAGCACCGCGGTGACGACGTCCACGAAGAACACCGCGACGATGTCGAAGCTCGCGTAGATCGCGGCGGCGACCACGGGGGCGAGCAGCATCATGCCGGACTGGATGGACTGGTTGATCCCGTTGATGCGGATGAGCTGGGGCGCCGGCACGATCTGCGGCACCATCGCGTTCACCGCGGGGGTCTGTATCCCCGCGAACGTGGAGCGGACGGCGAGCGCCACGTAGATCAGCCACAGGTCGTCGACGCCGGAGAGCATGAGCAGCGCGAGCGCCAGCGTGATCGCCGCGATGGCGCTGTCCGCGCCGATGATCAGCAGCTTGCGGGAGTGCCGGTCCGCCCACACCCCGCCGAAGATCGACATGAAGGCCTGCGGCAGCATGCCGAACACGATGCTGAGCATGAGCACGGAACCCGACTGCGTGACGATCGTCAGGTGCCACATCACGGCGAACTGCACGAGCATCGACCCGAGCAGCGAGATCGTCTGGCCGGTGAGGAAGATCGCGACGTTCCGCTTCCACCCGGGCATCTCGTCGCGCGGGTCCGCCGCCTCGTCGTTCATGGTGGTGGAAGACGGTGCGGGGTCGGGGAACTCATCGGTGCCGTGCGCGCTCACCGTGCCATCGTCGCCTGTAGCCTGACCGCGTGCCCAGCCGATTTCCCCCGCGCGAGACCCTCCACCGGCACCCCGGGGACGGCTGGGTGACCTGCGGCGACCACCGGCACTGGGGCCTCTACGGCGCGGCGGGGCTGCTGCTCGCGCGGCGCGGGCCGGGCACCCCGGGCGCGCTCGGCCCCGTGACCGACGTCGTGCTGCAGCACCGCGCGGTCTGGTCGGACCAGGGCGGCACGTGGGGCGTGCCGGGCGGCGCGCTGGCCCCGGACGAGACGCCCGTCGACGGGGCGCTGCGCGAGAGCCTCGAGGAGGCGGCCGTCGAGCCGCGCGCGGTGCACGTGCTGGGCACGCACGTGCTCGACCACGGACCCTGGGCCTACACGACCGTGCTCGCGGACGTCGCGCCGGGCGCCCGCGTGACGCCCGGCGCGGCCGACCCGGAGAGCCTGGAGGTGCGATGGGTCGCCGTCGACGAGGTGACGGCCCTCCCCCTGCTGCCCGCGTTCGCGACGGCGTGGCCCGCGCTGCGGGCGCGGCTCGACGGCAGGTCCTGACCCGGTCCGTCCCGACGCGCCCGGCACGGGCCGTCAGACGGCGGCGTCCTCCCCCGACTGCCCGTGCAGCACGCGGGCGGCCTCGGCGATCGACCCGGACAGCGACGGGTAGACGGTGAACGAGTCGGCGACGTCGTCCACCGTGAGGCGGTGCGCGACGGCGAGGGTGATCGGGAAGATCAGCTCGCTGGCGCGCGGGGCCACGACGACTCCGCCGAGCACGACGCCGGCGTCCGGGTGGGCGAAGAGCTTCACGAAGCCGTCGCGCATGCCCAGCATCTTGGCGCGCGGGTTGCGCGCCAGCGGCAGCGTCGTCGTGACGTACCGGTAGCCCCGCTCGCGGAGCGTCGACTCGCTGAGGCCGACCGTCGCGATCTCCGGAGCGGTGAAGATGTTGGCGGCGACGCGACCAGGCTTGAGCGGCGCGACGGCGTCGCCCAGGGCGTGCGACATCGCGATGCGGCCCTGCATGGCCGCGACGGACGCGAGCGGCAGCACGCCGGTGCAGTCGCCCGCGGCGTAGACGCCGGGAACGGAGGTGCGCGACACGCGGTCCACCTCGACGTGGCCGCTCGCCGACAGGCGCACGCCCGCCTCCTCGAGGCCGATGCCGGCGGTGGACGGCACCCCGCCGACGGCGATGAGCACGTGCGAGCCCTCGACGACGCGCCCGTCGGTCAGCGTGACGGCGACGCCGTCCTCGGTGCGCACGGCGGACGCCGCACGCGACCGTGACATGACGGTCATGCCGCGGGCCCGGAAGACGCCCTCCAGCAGCTCGGCGGCGTCCATGTCCTCGCCGGGCAGCACCCGGTCGCGGGAGGAGACGAGCACCACCTGCGAGCCCAGTGCCTGGTAGGCGCCCGCGAACTCCGCGCCGGTGACGCCGGACCCCACGACGATCAGCTTCTCGGGCAGCTCGGCGAGGCCGTAGAGCTGCGTCCAGGTGAGGATGCGCTCCCCGTCGGGGACGGCGGTCGGCAGCGTGCGCGGCGTGGCGCCGACGGCGAGCAGCACGGTGTCGGCGTCGAGCGTCGTCGTGCCCGTCTCCGTGTCGACGACGACCCGCGACGGGCCGTCGAGGCGGCCCGCTCCGGCGACGATCTCGACGCCCTCGCGCTCGAGCCGGGAGTGGATGTCGCGCGACTGCGCGTCGGCGAGCGCGAGCACACGGGCGTTCACGGCCTCGAGGTCGACCAGGTCGCGACGCTCACCCGCGGGGGCCTCCCCGCGGACGCCGAGCTCGGGCCCCTGCTCGGCCGTGGTGAACCACTCGGCGGTGGCGATGAGGGTCTTGGAGGGAACCACGTCGGTGAGCACGGCGGCGCCGCCGAGCCCGTGGCGCTCGACCACGGTGACGCGGGCGCCGAGCCGGCGGGCCACGAGAGCGGCCTCGTAGCCGCCCGGGCCCCCGCCGACGACGACGACGTGCGGCAGGCGCGGGTCGGCCTCGGGGACGCCAGGAGTGGCGGCGACGGTGGAGGCCGGGCTGTCGGGGGTGGTGGCCGGCGAGGTGTCCGGGGAAGGGGTGTTCACGGAGGGCACGGGGGTCATTGTGTCAGGCCGCCGGGCCCCCGGCGTCGGCGCGGCGACGGGTCGCGGCCCGGACTACCCTCGGGACCATGAGCACCACGAGCCGCAGCGTCGGGGACCTCGACGACCCGACCACCGACCCGTTCGACGTCGCCCGCGCCGCGGCCGACCACATCGCCGAGGCGACGGGGGTGCCCGGTCACGACGTCGCCCTCGTGCTGGGCTCCGGCTGGGGCGGCGCCGCCGAGCTGGTCGGCGACGTCGTCGCGGAGATCCCGACGCACGAGATCCCCGGTTTCGCCCGCCCCGCCGTGGCCGGGCACGCGGCGACCACGCGCTCGATCCGCGTGGAGCGGCCCGACGGCGCCGTGCGGCACGCGCTCGTCATCGGCGGACGCACGCACCTGTACGAGGGCAAGGGCGTGCGGCGCGTCGCCCACGGGGTGCGCACCGCGGCGGCCACGGGCTGCGAGACCGTCGTGCTCACCAACGGCTGCGGCGGCCTGCACATCGCGTGGCGGCCCGGCCAGCCGGTGCTCATCCGCGACCACCTCAACCTGACGGCCACGTCGCCGCTCGAGGGCGCCACGTTCGTCGACCTCACCGACCTGTACTCGCCGCGGCTGCGCGAGATCGCCCGCGGCGTCGACCCGGAGCTGCCCGAGGGCGTGTACGCGCAGTTCCACGGGCCGCACTACGAGACGCCCGCCGAGGTGAAGATGGCCGGCCTCATGGGCGCGGACCTCGTCGGCATGTCGACCACGCTGGAGGCCATCGCCGCCCGGCACGCCGGCATGGAGGTGCTCGGCGTGTCCCTCGTGACGAACCTCGCCGCGGGCATCAGCCCGCAGCCGCTGTCGCACGAGGAGGTGCTGGAGGCCGGCCAGGCCGCCGGCCCGCGCATCAGCGAGCTCCTCGCCCGCATCGTCACCGCCCTGTAAGCGCGCACCGAGCCGAGCACCCGACGGAGGGGACCCCGCCATGAGCCTGGACACCGACGACCCGGCCTTCGAGCCGGCCGCGACGGCGACCGACCTGCCCACGCTGCTCGACGCGGTGGAGCGCTGGATCCGCTACGACGTCGACGACGACGACAAGGCCGAGCTGTCACGGCTCGCCCAGCAGACGTCGTCCGAGCGACCGAGCACCCGCGAGCACGCCGTCGCGCTGCTGCGCGACCGGTTCGCCGGTCCGCTCCAGTTCGGCACCGCGGGGCTGCGCGGCGCGATGGCACCCGGCCCGAACCGGATGAACCGCGCGGTCGTGACGACCGCGGCGTCCGGGCTCGGCACGTACCTCACGTCGGTGCTGGGCCGGGGGGTGGCGGCGCGCGTGGTGATCGGCTACGACGCCCGCGACCGGTCGTCGACGTTCGCCACGGACACCGCAGCGGTCCTCACCGCCGCCGGCCACGAGGTGCTGCTGCTTCCCTCCGCCCTGCCCACCCCGGTGCTGTCGTTCGCGGTGCGCCACCTCGACGCCGACGCGGGCGTCATGGTCACCGCGAGCCACAACCCGGCCCAGGACAACGGCTACAAGGTGTACCTGGGCGGGCGGGTCGTCACCGACGCCGGCCAGGGTGCGCAGATCGTGCCGCCCCACGACGCCCGCATCGCCGAGGCCATCGCCGCCGCGGGGCCGCCGTCGGGCGTCCCGCGCGTCGAGTCCGGCTGGCGGGTCCTGGGCCGCGAGGTGGTCGACGCGTACGTCGCGTCGGTTCATGACCTGGCCGAGCGCGCCGGCACGTCCACCGGTCCGACGGAGCGGGCGGCGCTGCGCGTCGTCACGACGTCCCTGCACGGCGTCGGCGGTCGTGTGCTCGCCCGGGTGCTGGCCGACGCGGGGTTCACGCGCGTGCTGCCGGTCGAGGAGCAGCTCGACCCGGACCCGGCGTTCCCCACGGTCCGCTTCCCCAACCCGGAGGAGCCCGGCGCCATCGACATGGCGGTCGCCCTCGCGGAGGCGCACGCCGACGTGGTCATCGCCAACGACCCCGACGCCGACCGGTGCGCGGTCGCCGTGTACGACCCGAGCCACGGCACGCACCAGGGCGCCGAGACGGCCCGCTCGCACGGCTGGCGGATGCTGCACGGCGACGAGGTGGGCGCCCTCCTCGGGCGCGAGGCGGTGCGCCGCATCGCCCGCGGCGACGTGCCCGCGCCGGACGGCTCGGGCACGGGCCCGGTCGTGGCGTCCTCGGTCGTCTCGTCGCGGGTGCTGTCCTCGATCGCGGTCCGCTACGGGGTCGGGCACGCGACGACCCTCACGGGCTTCAAGTGGATCGCCCGCACCCCCGGGCTGGTCTTCGGGTACGAGGAGGCGCTGGGCTACTGCGTGGACCCGGCCCGCGTGCGCGACAAGGACGGGCTCAGCACCGCCGTGCTCGTGGCGCTGCTCGCCGCCCGGGAGAAGGCCGCCGGCCGCACCCTCGTGGACGCGCTCGACGACGTCGCCCGCGAGAACGGCCTCTTCGTCACCGACCAGCTCTCCGTCCGGTTCGACGACCTGTCCCGCATCCCCGACACGATGGCGCGGTTGCGCACGGCGCCGCCGCGCACGCTCGCGGGGGCCGGCGTCGCCGAGGTGCTCGACCTCTCCGACGGCGTCGACGGACTGCCGCCCACGGACGGCATCGTGCTGCTCGGCGCGGACGACACGCGCGTCGTGGTGCGGCCCAGCGGGACCGAGCCGAAGGTCAAGTGCTACCTGGAGGTCGTGGAGCCCGTGGCCCCGGACGCGTCGGCGATCGACGTCGGTCGGCTGCGCGTCGCGGCGCACAAGAAGCTGGACCGGATCAAGGCCGACCTCCGGACGGCGCTCGGCCTCTGACCCCGTCTCAGCCGACCAGGGCGGCGTCGTCCTGGTCGACGGCGGCCTTCCACTCGCCCTTGCGGGCGCGCCAGTCCTCGTCGTCGCTGCCACGACGCCAGTAGCCGGACGCCGACAGCAGCTCGCGCGGCACGTCCAGCTCGGTGCGGACCCACCGGCGCAGGTCGCGCACCATGCCGGCCTCGCCGTGCAGGAAGACGTGCGGCGCGCCCGTGGGGAGTTCTCCGGCGGCGTGCGCGGCGCGCACGGTGCCGGCGAGGTCGCCGGCACCGCGGTGCACCCAGGTGAGCGTGAGGTCGGCGGCGCTGACCAGCTCCTGCTCGTCCTCGGGCCCGGGGACCTCGACGACGGCGTGCGCGACGGCGCCGGCGGGGAGCGCCTCGAGCGCCGCCGCGATGGCGGGCAGCGCGGCGTCGTCCCCGACGAGCAGGTGCCACGGCGCCTCCGGGTCGGGCGCGTATCCGGCGCCCGGACCGAGGAACGTCACCGGCTCCCCCGGCTGCACCCCCGTCGCCCACGGCCCGCCCACGCCCTCGTCCCCGTGCACGACGAGGTCGAGGTCCCACTCGGCCTCGCCCGACGCGGCGACGTCCGCGTCGCGCCGGGACCGCACCGTGTACGCGCGCAGCAGGGGGCGGCCGTCCGCCAGCTCGCCGAGCACGAGCTTGACATAGGTGTCGGTGTGCCCGGTGGGCTCGAGCGCCGCGAGCTCGGGGCCGGCGATCGTGACCCGCACCAGGTGCGGGGTGACCCGGCGGACGGCCGTGACCGTCGCGTGCCGAGGGGTGCGCTTGCGGGCGGGCGGGCCGGCGGGGGCCTGGGGCTGCGAGTCAGACATGGTGAGGCGAGCCTAACTTCCCCGGGTCGCCGCTCCGCGTGTGACGTCGCTCACCTGTCGGCCCGCGCCGGCTCACGCCCGCGCGAACCGACTCACCCCGGCCGCCGCGAGCCCGGCCGCGAGGGCCAGGACGAGCACCGCCGCCGTCGCGCCGGGGCCGACCCGCTGGAGCAGCCAGGCCGCGCTCGCCACCACGAGCCACCCGCGCAGGTACCAGGCGCCCAGCACCAGCATCGACATGTCGCCGTTCGGCGTCATCATCGGCGTGAAGAGCCCGGGAGGCGCCGCCGTCGCGCCGGCCACCCAGACGCGCGCGCCGAGCACCAGGGCGACCACGAGGAGCGACGCCACGACGCCGCCCGCCCCCGCTCCCGCCGTCCCCGCCGCGGCG
>JADHZE010000082.1 GCA_026934365.1 Isoptericola sp. QY 916
CGCAGCGCCAGGCCCCGCCCCGCCGTCCGGCGCCGCGCTCCGGCGAGCCGGACCGCGACGTGCACGTCGCGGACGGCGTCCGGCTGCAGAAGGTGCTCGCCCAGGCGGGCCTGGGGTCGCGCCGCAAGTGCGAGGAGCTCATCGCCGAGGGGCACGTCGAGGTCGACGGCGTCCTGGTCACCGAGCTCGGGCTGCGCGTCGACCCGGCGAAGGCCGTCGTGCACGTCGACGGCATGCGCGTGCAGCTCGACACCTCGAAGATCACCCTCGCGCTGAACAAGCCGCTCGGCGTGGTCTCCACGATGAGCGACCCCGAGGGCCGCCCCACCCTCGCCGACCTGGTCAAGGACCGGCCGGAGCGGCTGTTCCACGTCGGCCGGCTCGACGCCGACAGCGAGGGCCTGCTGCTCCTCACGAACGACGGCGAGCTCGCGAACCGGCTCGCCCACCCGCGGTACGAGATCCGCAAGACGTACCTCGTCACCGTGACGGGCGGCGAGTTCTACCCCCGCCACGCCAAGCAGCTCACCGACGGTGTCGAGCTCGAGGACGGCCTCGCCCGCGCCGACAAGGTGCGCGTGGTGGACTCCGTGCCCGGCGAGACGATGCTCGAGGTGGTGCTGCACGAGGGCCGCAACCGGATCGTGCGTCGCATGCTCGACGCCGTCGGGTTCCCGGTCACGCGCCTCGTCCGCACCCGCATCGGCCCGATCGTGCTGGGCGACCTGCGGGTCGGGCGCTCGCGGGTGCTCGGGCGCACCGAGCTCGGCACCCTCATGCGCGACGTCGACATGTGACGTCGTCGCACCCCGTCCAGCAGTCCCCGCAGCCCCCCCGCAGCCCCCGAAGTCCCGTAGTCCCGCGCGACACCCCGCGCGACAACAGAAGGTGAGCACTCGTGGTCGTCATCGCCGTCGACGGTCCCTCCGGGTCCGGCAAGTCCAGCGTCTCCAAGGCGGTGGCGGCCCGGCTGGGGCTCGCCTACCTCGACACCGGCGCGATGTACCGGGCCGCGACGCTGTGGTGCGTCGACGGCGGCACCGACCTCGCCGACCAGGCGGCGGTGGCCGACGCCGTGCGCGCCATGCCGCTCGAGATGGGGGTGGACCCGGCTGCCCCGACCGTCCGCCTGGGCGGTCGCGACGTCGCCGCGGCGATCCGCACCACCGAGGTCTCCACGGCCGTCTCGCAGGTGGCCACCAACCTCGACGTGCGCGCCGAGCTCCGGCGCCGGCAGCGCGCCGTGATCGAGACCGAGAGCGCGCCGGGCGGTTTCTCGGGCGGCAAGGGCGTCGTCGCGGAAGGGCGCGACATCACGACCGTCGTCGCCCCCGACGCGGACGCCCGCGTGCTGCTCACCGCGAGCGAGGAGGCCCGGCTGCGCCGCCGCTCGCTCGAGGTGCACGGCGCGGCCGACGAGTCGGCCGTCGAGGCGACGCGCGACCAGGTGCTGCGCCGCGACCGCGACGACTCCACCGTCAGCCAGTTCCAGGTCGCGGCCGACGGCGTCGTCACCGTCGACTCGTCCGACCTCGACTTCGACCAGACGGTCGACGCCGTCCTCGCGGTCGTCGCGCAGGTCACCGCCTGACCCGCCACCCGGCGCGTGCGCGCGGCACCGTCCGGACCCGGTGACGCGGGTCTCGTTCGTGACAGGCCGCTCGGCCTGGGAGAATGGTGCGCATGACCACTCCCGCCGACGGCTCCGTGCCCGCTGCCGAGCCCACCGACGAGCCCACCGCCCCGCCTGCGCCCGGCGTCGCCGCGGCGCCCGCGGACCATGCGGACACCGAGGGCCGTGACGCCGTGGCGGAGGTCCTCGAGTCCGACGGCGACGACGAGGCGCGCGAGCGCGCGCTGCGCGCCGGCCTGGAGGACTTCGAGCTCGACGAGGCCGACCGAGCGCTGCTGGACGCCGAGTGGGACGAGGAGGGCTTCGGCCCCGGCGAGGCGCCGCTGCCGGTGCTCGCCGTCGTCGGCCGCCCGAACGTCGGCAAGTCGACGCTCGTCAACCGCATCCTCGGCCGCCGCGAGGCCGTCGTGGAGGACACCCCGGGCGTCACCCGCGACCGGGTGAGCTACCCCGGCGAGTGGGCCGGCCGCGAGTTCACCCTCGTGGACACGGGCGGCTGGGAGGTCGACGTCGCGGGCATCGAGTCGAAGGTCGCCGAGCAGGCGGAGGTCGCCGTCGAGCTGGCCGACGCCGTCATCTTCGTCGTCGACTCCACCGTGGGCGCGACGTCGACGGACGAGCGCGTCGTGGAGCTGCTGCGCCGTTCGGGCAAGCCGGTCGTGCTGTGCGCCAACAAGGTCGACGGGCCGTCGGGCGAGGCGGACGCCGCCTACCTCTGGGCCCTCGGCCTCGGCGAGCCGCACCCGGTCTCCGCGCTGCACGGGCGCGGCACCGGGGACCTGCTGGACGCCGCGATGAAGGTGCTGCCCGAGGTCTCCGAGCACGGGGAGCTGCGGCCCGCCGGCCCGCGCCGCGTCGCCCTCGTCGGCCGCCCGAACGTCGGCAAGTCGTCGCTGCTGAACAAGATCGCCGGCGCCGAGCGCGTCGTCGTCGACGAGACCGCGGGCACCACCCGCGACCCGGTCGACGAGCTCGTCGAGATCAAGGGCGTGCCCTACTGGTTCGTCGACACCGCGGGCATCCGCCGCCGCGTGCACCAGACGCGCGGCGCCGACTTCTACGCCTCGCTGCGCACCCAGGCCGCGATCGAGAAGGCCGAGGTCGCCGTCGTGCTCGTCGACGCCTCGCAGCCGATGACCGAGCAGGACACGCGCGTCATCTCGCAGGCCGTCGACGCGGGCCGGGCGCTCGTCATCGCGTACAACAAGTGGGACCTCATGGACGACGACCGTCGCCCGTACCTCGAGCGCGAGATCGAGCGGGACCTGGTGCAGGTGCAGTGGGCGCCGCGCGTCAACGTCTCGGCCCGCACGGGCTGGCACACCGACAAGCTGACGCGCGCGCTCGAGACGTCGCTCGAGTCGTGGGACACCCGCATCCCGACCGGGCGCCTCAACGCGTTCCTCGGCGAGCTCGTGGCCGCCCACCCGCACCCGCTGCGCGGCGGCAAGCAGCCGCGCATCCTGTTCGGCACCCAGGCCTCGACGCGCCCGCCGCGGTTCGTCATCTTCGCCACCGGGTTCCTCGAGGCCGGGTACCGACGCTTCATCGAGCGCCGCCTGCGCGAGACCTTCGGGTTCGAGGGGTCGCCCATCGAGATCAGCGTCCGCGTGCGGGAGAAGCGGCGGCGCTGACGCGCCGGTGAGCCGCCGACGAGTCGCTGATGAGCAGCTGATGAGCCGCCGATGAGCCGGGCCCCGCTGGCCCGCCGTGGTCGCCTGCTGCGCCTGGGCGCGGCGCGCGACACGTCCGCGGTGCGCCACCTGGTGACGTTCCTGGTCGTGACGGTGGCGACGGTGCTCGTCACGCGGTTCCTGCTCGCGGCGTCCGGGTACCCGCAGGTGGGCGGCGGCGGGCTGCACGTGGCGCACGTCCTGTGGGGCGGGCTAGGCATGGCGCTCGCGGTGGTGGTGCTGCTGTCGTGGGTCGGGCCGGCGCCGCGGTCGCTCGGCGCGGTGCTGGGCGGCGTCGGCTTCGGGCTGTTCGTCGACGAGATCGGCAAGTTCGTCACCTCCGACAACGACTACTTCTACGAGCCGACGGCGGCGCTGATCTACGCGGTCGTCGTCGTGCTCGTGCTGCTCGTGGAGGCCCTGCACGGGCGACGGGCGCACCACCCCGCGGAGTACCTCGCGGTGGCGGCCGACCGCGCCGTGGCCGGCGTGGCGGGCGGCTTCACGGACGCGGAGCGCGAGGAGGCGCGGGCGCTCGTGGAGCGGGGCCGCGGCGAGCCGGCGGCGGAGGAGGTCGCCGCGCTGGTGGAGGCCGTGCCGCGCGACGACGTGACCGTGCCGGACCCCGTCCGGGCGCTGGTCGTCCGGGTGTCCGCGTGGTTCGCCGAGGCGATGGAGCACCGGTGGGCCGCCGCGGTCGTGACGGTGGCGGTGCTCGCCACCAGTGCCGGGTCGGTCGTGGTGGCGCTGCGGGTGCTGCTCGGCGGGATCGCGGTGCCGTCCTGGGTCGGCGTCGGGATCCTCGTGGCCGTCGCCGCGACCGTGGCGTGCGTCGTGCGGGCGCTCGTCGTCGGCCCGCGGGACCACCGCGCGGGGGCGGTGTGGGTGCGGCGCGGGGTCCTCGTCAGCCTGCTGGTCACCCAGCTGCTCGCGTTCCGCGCGGTGCAGTGGGTGGCGGTGGCGGGCCTGGTGGTGGATCTCCTCGTGCTCGTCGCCCTCGGCGTCGCGCTGGGGCGGGACGACGAGCGGCGCACGGCGCGCGGTCGCGGGTGAGACGTGCGCCACTCGGGCTTGCCACGCGGGCGCGGGCCGTGGCACGGTCGGCGATGACGAGCGAATTGCTCGCGTGCTCTGGGGTCGGTGAAATTCCGAGCCGGCGGTGAAAGTCCGCGACCCGGTCACAGCCTGTGACCGGTTGACCAGGTGGAACTCCTGGACCGACGGTCAAAGTCCGGATGGGAAGCGCACGCGACGGCTCCCCGTCCGGTCCGACCCCCGGCCCCTCGGCCGGTGTCGTCCTTCGTGACGACCGTCCGCGACCGGTCGGTGCGAGCACGTCCGACCCCGCCTTCCTGCCCCGGGGTCCGCGACCGGACGACAGGGGCAGGACGGATGAGTGCCACCACGGCAGAGCGCGCCGCGATGCAGCGTGCGCTCGAGCTGGCCGCGCAGGGGCCGGCACGAGGACCCAACCCGCGCGTCGGGTGCGTGCTCCTCGACGCCGACGGTGCTCCGATCGCGGAGGGCTTCCACCGCGGCGCGGGCACGCCGCACGCCGAGGTCGAGGCGCTGCGCCGTGCGACCGAGTCCCGCGGCCCGGGCGCCGCGCGCGGGACCACCGCCGTCGTCACGCTCGAGCCCTGCAACCACCACGGCCGCACCGGTCCCTGCGCCGACGCGCTGCTGGCCGCGGGGGTCGCGCGGGTCGTGCACGGCCAGCACGACCCCAACCCCGCCGCGTCGGGCGGCGCCGCACGCCTGCGCGCCGCGGGCGTCGAGGTCGTCGGCGGCGTGCTGGCGGACGAGGCGCGCGCGCTCAACGCCGTCTGGACGCGCGCGCAGGAGCTCGGCCGTCCCGTCGTCACCTGGAAGGTCGCGAGCACGCTCGACGGGCGCTCCGCGGCCGCCGACGGCACCTCGCGCTGGATCACGGGACGGGCCGCGCGCCACGACGTGCACCGCCTGCGCGCCGGGGTGGACGCCGTCGTCGTCGGCACCGGCACCGCGCTCGCCGACGACCCCGACCTCACCGTGCGGCACGCCCCGCTGACGGGGCAGCAGCCGGACCGCGTCGTCGTCGGGCTGCGGGACCTGCCGCCGTCGTCGCGCCTCGCGCGCGCCGCGGCCGCGGGGGAGGCCGTGATGCACCTGCGCACCCACGACCCGCACGAGGTGCTGGACCTGCTCTGGTACCGCGAGCACCGGCACGTGCTGCTCGAGGGCGGGCCGGCGCTGGCCGCCGCCTTCTGGCGCGCCGGCCTGGTCGACGACGTCGTCGCGTACGTCGCGCCCGTGCTGCTCGGGGTCGGCGCGTCGGCCGTCGCCGACCTCGGCATCGGGACCATCGCCGACGCCGCGCGCCTCGACCTCCTCGACGTCGCCGTCCTGCCCCGGGACCCGGACGACCCCACCGACATCCCCACCGTGCGGCTCGCCCTGCGGCCGCGGAAGGAGCGCTGAGCCATGTTCACCGGAATCGTGGAGGAGCTCGGCACCGTCGTCGCGGTGCGCGAGCACGCCGACGGCGCCCGCCTCACCGTCGCCGCCGACGCCGTGCTCGAGGGCGTCCGGCTCGGCGACTCGATCGCCGTCGACGGCTGCTGCCTGACCGTGGCGGAGACGGGGGTGCACGACGGCCGCGCCACCTGGACCGCCGACCTCATGGCCGAGACCCTGGCCCGTACGAGCCTCGGCGGGCGGCGAGCCGGCGACCCGGTCAACCTCGAGCGCGCGCTCGCGGCGGACGGACGGTTCGGCGGGCACGTCGTGCAGGGCCACGTCGACGGCGTCGGGACGGTGCTCGCCCGCACGCCGGGCACGCAGTGGGAGGTCGTCGACGTCGCGCTGCCCCCGGCGCTGGCGCGGTACGTGGTGGCGCAGGGCTCGATCGCCGTCGACGGCGTGAGCCTCACCGTCGTGGACGCCCGCGACGACGCGTTCACCGTG
The DNA here is from genome assembly GCA_026934365.1 of Isoptericola sp. QY 916. Lineage (GTDB taxonomy): Bacteria > Actinomycetota > Actinomycetes > Actinomycetales > Cellulomonadaceae > Isoptericola > Isoptericola nanjingensis. The sequence goes on from JADHZE010000082.1 coordinate 6,253, forward strand.
AGCCTCATCCCCGAGACCAGGGCCCGCACGACGCTCGGCTCCCGCGCCGTCGGAGAGCGGGTCAACCTCGAGGTCGACGTGCTGAGCAAGTACGTCGAGCGGCACCTCGCGGCGACGGTGGCGGCACGATGAGCGGCGCCGTCGAGCGCGTGGCGCGGGCGATCGACGACGTCGCGGCGGGCCGCCCCGTCGTCGTCGCGGACGACGCGGACCGGGAGAACGAGGGCGACCTCATCCTCGCCGCCGACGCCGCGACGCCGGAGCTCATGGGCTTCCTCGTGCGGCACACGAGCGGCCTCGTGTGCGTGGGCGTGGCGGGGGACTCGCTCGACCGGCTCGGGCTGCCCCTCATGGTCGAGGCGAACGAGGACGCCTACCGCACGGCGTACACGGTGACGGTCGACGCCGCCACGGGCGTCTCGACCGGCATCTCCGGCGCCGACCGCGCCCGCACCGCGCGCCTGCTCGCCGACCCGGCGACCGGTCCCGCCGACCTCACCCGGCCCGGGCACGTGCTGCCGCTGCGGGCGCGCCCCGGCGGCGTCCTGGAGCGACGCGGGCACACCGAGGCCGCGGTCGACCTCGCGCGGCTGGCCGGGCGGGGCGAGGCCGGGGTGCTCGCCGAGCTGGTGCACGACGACGGCACGATGATGCGGCTGCCCGCGCTGCGGGAGTTCGCGGCCGAGCACGGCCTCGCCCTGATCAGCGTGGCCGACCTCGCCGCCTACCGGCGCGCCACCGAGATCCTCGTCGAGCGCGTCGCCGTCACGACCCTGCCCACCCGGCACGGCGACCTCGTCGCCGTCGCCTACCGGGACACCCGCACCGGGGACGAGCACGTGGCGCTGGTGGCCGGGCCCCTCGACTCCCTCGCGGACCCGGCGCACGGGCCGGTGCTCGCGCGCGTGCACTCCGAGTGCCTCACGGGTGACGCGTTCGGCAGCCTCCGGTGCGACTGCGGGCCGCAGCTCGACGAGTCGCTGCGCCGGGTCGCCGAGGCCGGCCGCGGCGTCGTCGTCTACCTGCGCGGTCACGAGGGGCGGGGGATCGGCCTGGCCGCCAAGCTCGCCGCCTACGCCCTGCAGGACGGCGGCCGCGACACCGTCGACGCCAACCTCGACCAGGGGCTGCCCGCCGACGCCCGCGACTACACCGCCGCCGCTCACGTGCTGCGCGACCTCGGGGTACCCGGCGTGCGCCTGCTGACCAACAACCCCGCCAAGGTCGACGGCCTCGTCGCCGGGGGAGCGGCCGTCGCCGAGCGGCTGCCCCTCGTCCTGCCCGCCCACCCGCGCACGCTGGGGTACCTGCGCACCAAGCGCGACCGCATGGGGCACGACCTGCCCCACGTGTCCGACGCCCTGCACGACATCCCGCACGACATCCCGCACGACACCGGAGGAACCACGATGGACCGCACCCCGACCGCCCCGATCGTCGCCGGAGCGGCCCGATGAGCGGCGCCGGCGCCCCCGCCGCCGCGCCCGTCGACTGCTCCGACCTCCGCGTCGCCGTCGTCGCGGCGAGCTGGCACCAGGTCGTCATGGACGGTCTGCTCGACGGCGCGCTGCGCGCCTGCGCCGACCACGCGGTCGCGGAGCCGCGCGTCGTGCGGGTGCCCGGCTCGTTCGAGCTGCCCGTGGCCGCCCAGGCGCTCGCGGCCTCCGGGTATGACGCCGTCGTCGCGCTGGGCGTCGTGATCCGCGGCGGCACACCGCACTTCGACTACGTGTGCGCGGCCGCGACTGACGGGCTGAACCGGGTAGCCCTCGACCACACCGTCCCCGTGGGCTTCGGGCTCCTGACGTGCGACGACGAGCGGCAGGCGCTCGACCGCGCCGGGCTGGACGGCTCGCACGAGGACAAGGGGTACGAGGCCGCCGCCGCCGCGCTCGCCACCGCACGGGTGCTCGGTGACGTCCGGAAGGCAACGGTCGGCGGTGCCCGAGTCGATGCAGGAGCAGTGTCCGACCTGGGGTAGTATTTCGGTCGGCCCTGCGGGGTGGCACCACGGTGCCACGTGTGGGGTCGACGGGCTGTGGCGCAGCTTGGTAGCGCACCTGACTGGGGGTCAGGGGGTCGCAGGTTCAAATCCTGTCAGCCCGACAAAAGCCCAGGTGAGAGCTGTTTCTCACCTGGGCATTTGTCGTTTCCGGTCGTTGTTTGACGGCAACTCGCAGGAAACTCGGGTCCTTGCCGGGTGGTCGATCGTGGCGCTGGTGCCTGATCTCACGGCGATGAGACTGCAAAATCCGCGGAATCCCGGGCTTCACATGGGGTAGGGCTGAGGGGCTGAGTTGAGTCCCGCAGAGTGGTGTAGCGCGGTCGCCGGGATCGTCTTCGACGAGACGAAGTGCGGCCACCGCGTGATCCTTCGAGAGAAACCCTTCACAGCACCCTCGAACGGAGCATCACGATGACCGCACCTGCCATTGTCGACCCTGCCGGCCTGCTTGGCGAGGCCCTGACCGAGGCCTCGCCGGACCTGATGCGATCGCTGTTGCAGACGGTGATCAACGCCCTGCTCAGTGCCGATGCCGACGCGGTGGTGGGCGCGGAATGGGGCCAGCGATCGGCGACGCGCACGACGCAGCGCAACGGCTACCGCCACCGCGACCTGGACACCCGGGTCGGGACCCTGGATGTCGCGATCCCGAAGCTGCGGTCCGGTTCGTACTTCCCTGAGTAGCTGCTCGAGCGCCGCAAGCGGGCCGAGTCCGCACTGATCACGGTGGTCGCGGACTGCTACTTGGCCGGAGTGTCCACCCGCCGGATGGACAAGCTGGTCAAGACCCTCGGGATCAACTCGTTGAGCAAGTCGCAGGTCTCGCGGATGGCGACCGACCTGGACGAACAGGTCGAGGCCTTCCGTCACCGTCCCCTGGACGAGGCGGGCCCGTTCACGTTCGTGACCGCCGACGCCCTGACGATGAAGGTCCGCGAGAACGGGCGCGTCATCAACGCCGTCGTACTTCTCGCGACCGCGGTCAACGGTGACGGTCACCGCGAGGTCCTGGGCATGCGGGTCGCCACGAGCGAGACCGGGCCGGCGTGGAACGAGTTCTTCGCCGACCTCGTCGCCCGCGGTCTGGCCGGAGTCCGCCTCGTCACGAGCGATGCGCACGCCGGCCTCGTCGAGGCCGTGGCCGCGAACCTGCCCGGCGCCACGTGGCAGCGATGCCGCACGCACTACGCGGCCAACCTGATGAGCATCTGCCCCAAGAGCATGTGGCCCGCCGTGAAGGCGATGCTGCACTCGGTCTACGACCAGCCCGACGCCAAGGCGGTGCAGGCCCAGTTCGACCGGCTGCTCGACTACGTCGGCGGCAAACTGCCCGAGGTCGCCGAGCACCTGGACGCCGCCCGCGCCGACATCCTCGCGTTCACCGACTTCCCGAAGGACGTGTGGTCCCAGATCTGGTCGAACAACCCGACCGAACGACTCAACCGCGAGATCCGCCGCCGCACCGACGCCGTGGGCATCTTCCCCAACCGAAGCGCGGTGGTGCGCCTGGTCGGGGCCGTGCTGGCCGAACAGACCGACGAATGGGCCGAAGGCCGCCGCTACCTCGGCCTCGAAGTCCTCGCCCGATGCCGCCTGAGCCCGGTCACCAACACGTCGACGGAGGTGAACACCGACCCCATGCTCGAACTCAGCGCGTAACCCAAGAAGGATCACCGAGCGCTACACCACTCCCAGGGGCTTGACCCCGGCTCGGGTCAGCGGTCGCCTCACATCGAGGTGGGGACACGTCGCCTGAGGTATTCAGGTGAGGGAGGGCACGGACCGAACTTGTCGGGCCGGGCCCTCCGGCGTTCACCCCTTATCCAGCGCCGAACGTACCTTCGCCTTGGCGGCCCTGCTACAGCCGTCGATCGCAAACGAATTGCTCGCGTTGGCAAGCGCGGACTTGGAGGGCTTCGAGGACTTTGCCTGTCAGTGCTCGTCGAATAGCCGGGTAACCACGAGGTCCGGACATCCAAGGAGCCGAAGTGCGTGGCCCCGCACGATCCGCTCAAGCACCGCGACGGCTTCGTCGAGTTCGTCGGCCGGGTAGCCACGGTTGCCTTGGGCGAGGTCGTTGCGCACGAGCCGAAGCGCCTCGGGTGTCGAGCTCGCCCGACCGGAGGCGCGCAACCCCTTGACGAGGTCCGTGGTCGCTAGGGCTTCCGTACCGTTGACGGGGAGGGCTCTCGCCATCGCCTCTAGGGCGCCGTCGAGGCTGCTCATCGGCCGCTTTATCAAGACCTTGTTGCGCCCCGGGTTCAGTGGAGGCTCGGAACTGACGCTTCGACGGTAGTCGGAGCGGCGTGGTGTCGGTAATGGGCTCGCCGCCGCCGGGAAGATCACGATCGAGGGCGACGCCGGCGCGACTCCTACGCCACCCTGCTCGACAAGTTCGACCCGAACTTCCCGATCGTCACCCCGTGACAGGAGCGGTGATCTCGATGGACTGCCTGGTTCCCCAGGAGACGTTGCTGACGGTGGCCATCGCGTACCAGCGCAGGACACGGAGGAAGGTCACGCTCCACAGGCCGACGAGGGGTGCGCAGGCGTAGACGGCCAGCCGCTGGGCTGTCGTCTGGTCGCTGCGTCGCAGCGCGAGGTAGGGGGAGGCGACGACGAGCTGGACGCCCCCGACGATGCACGCGCCGAGCGCCAGGGTGGCGGGCTGCAGGAGCGTGCCGGAGACGAGGAGGACGACGAGCGCGGCGGTGGCGGCGGTGTACTGCATCCAGCGGGCCACGTGGTACCAGTAGGAGAACCGGCCGAGGGGCAAGCTGCGGAGCCGGGTGCCCGACCGCAGGAAGGATCCCCTCATCCAGCGCAGCTGCTGGCGCCGGTGCCCGTCGAAGGTGGACGGCATCGCGGTGAACGCGAAGGCGCTGGGCTGGTGCACCGTGCGTCCGCGCTGCTGGGCGAAGAGGGTCAGCAGGCTGTCGTCCGAGGTGTGCACGGGGCGGCCGCGGAAGGTCTCGGTCAGGTAGTCCTCGACGTGGTCCCACAGGACGGCGGCGCGATAGGTCGCCAGGCCGCCGGAGTTCACCAGGACGGCGCCCGCGCGGGACAGGGCCGCGCGGTCGACCATCTGCATGGACAGATACCAGACCTCCTGCATCCGGGTCAGCACATTCGTGCGGTAGTTGGTCACGAGGATGGTGCCCGCCACCGACTGGACCTGCGGGTCGTCGAACGGCTGGAGGCTCTCCTCGATGGCCCGCGCGTCGAGTTGGGTGTCGCTGTCGACGGTGACGTAGAAGTCGGCGTCCGGGAACGCGCGCGCCCCGGCGACCTGGGCACTCCGCTTGCCGCCGTTCTCCTGCCGCTGCCAGGTCGCAGCGACACCGGCCCTCGGGGCGGCCTCGACGAACCAGTCGCGCACCGGCGCGTAGTCGCCGGTGGTCGACCCGTCGTCGACGACGCAGACGGCGGCCGGCGGGTGCGTCTGGCGCAGGAGCGCCTCGAGGTTGCCGCGCAGGATGTCGTCGGCCTCGTTGTAAACGGGCACGAGGACGGCGACCCGCGCGGTGGCCATCCGCGCGGCGCCCTCGGTGGATGCGGCGACGGGCCGGTCGAACGCGGCGGTGGCGAGCTGCCAGACGAGGAAGAGCATGCCGGCGACGTACACCCACAGCACCGGGCTATGGCCGGTCAGGAGGAAGGCCAGACGATGGGTGGCCCAGACGATGCCGAGGACCGCCCCGGCGACGAGGACCCAGCGGACGCGTCCCGGGACGCGGGTGGCGGCGAGCGGTGCGTGCGTTGATGCGGTCATGATGCTCTCTCCGGCGGTGATGGCGCGGGTGGACGGGACGGTGCAGACCTGGCGGGCCGGTCAGAGCCGGTCAGAGGCCTGGTCAAGCGTGCCGGTCGTGTCGAAGAAGCGCTGCGCCGTCGCCGCGAGGCCGGCCAGGTCGTACGCGCTGTGCTTCTGGACGAGGATGACGAGGTCGGCCTCGGCGACGGCGGCGCGCAGCTCCTCGTCGTCGACCCGCCCGACGCCGGGCTCGCCCCACTCCGGGACGTGCGGGTCGTGGTACTCGACCTGGGCGCCGTGGCTCAGCAGGGCCTGGGCCAGCGGTCGGGCGGGTGTCTCGCGGTCGTCGGAGATATCCCGCTTGTAGGCGACGCCGAGGAGGAGCACGCGGGCACCGCGCAGCGGGACCCCCGCGTCGTTGAGCAGGTCCTGGCTGCGGCGCGCGACGTACGAGGGCATCGCGACGTTGATCTCCTGTGCCAGCTCCGCCATCCGCAGGGGACGCCCGGTCTGCTCGCGCAGGTGGGCGCTGAGGTACATGGGGTCGATCGGGATGCAGTGCCCGCCGACGCCGACCCCCGGCCGGAACGGCTGGAAGCCGAACGGCTTGGTAGAGGCGGCCCCGATCACGTCCCACACGTCGATGCCCAGGTCGTGGCACGCCTGGGCGAGCTCGTTCACGAGGGCGATGTTCACCTGCCTGTAGGTGTTCTCCAGCAGCTTCGCAGTCTCTGCCTCGCGCGGCGAGGACACCGGGACGACGCGGTCGACGAACGCGGAGTAGAGCGCGGTCGCGCGGTCGGTGCAGGCCGGGGTGAGCCCGCCGACGACCTTGGGCGTGTTCCGGACACCGAACGTGCCGTTGCCCGGGTCGACCCGTTCCGGCGAGAAGGCGAGGTGGAAGTCCGTGCCGGCGCTGAGCCCGGAGTGCTCCGAGAGGATGGGCGCCACGATGTCCTCGGTGGTACCGGGGAACGTCGTGGACTCCAGCACGACAAGCGTGCCCGGCTGGAGGTTACGGCCCACCGTGACGACGGCGCTGCGCACCGCGGTAAGGTCGGGCCCGCCGTCCGCCCCCAACGGGGTGGGAACGCAGATGACGACCGCCCGGGCGCGGCGTAGCAGCCGCTCGTCCGTGCCGGCAACGAAGCCTGCCGCGGTCATCTCGGCGACCTGCCGGTTGGAGATGTCGTCCACGGCCGAGCGGCCGGCGCGCAGCCCCTCGACCCGGGCCTCGTCGATGTCGAAGCCGGCCACGCGCAGGCCGGAGGCGACGGCCTCCTGCGCCAGGGGGAGGCCGACGTAGCCGAGCCCGACGACGGCGAGGTCGAACGTGGTGCTCGTGCTGGGGAGGGCGGGCGCCGGGGACGTGGCCGGGCGGTTCGTGGTGACGGTGGTCATGATCGCGCTTCTTTCGAGGTTCGGGGTTGAACTCTTCGTGCTGACACCTCTAGTATGCATGTATACACGGATACGGACAAGGGAGGTGACACAGATCATGAGCGATGGGATGCCGATGGCGACCGGTGGTGGCATGGCGGTGCTGGCCATGACCGGGGCGCAAGCGGGCCTGGGATGGTTCGCCCTCGCGGCCGCGGGGCTCGTCCTCGTGGGCGCGGTCCTGCTGCGCCTGCGCAGCAGACGTGCCGCACGGCGCGGATGAGACAGCAGGAGCGGTACAGCGGGCCGGTCGTCCTCGGGGCGTCGGCCCGCCGTCGTCCTGTGCTCGCCCGGGCCAGCGCGCCCGACCGGGGCGCGGGGGCCCGCAGCCTCTAGTCTCGTGCCGAACCCGAGGAGGAACCGTGCCGCTCAGCCCACCCCGCCGTCCCCTGCCCGCCACGAGCGCCCTCGTGGACGGCGTGTACCAGGTCCTGCTCGACGCGATCGTCGAGGGCGAGCTGGCGCCGGGCGAGGTCGTCAAGGAGTCGGAGGTCGGAGAACTCCTCGGCGTCTCCCGCACGCCGGTGCGCGAGGCGTTCCGCCGTCTGGCCGAGATCGGCATGCTCCGGATCGAGGTCAACCGCGGGAGTCGGATCGCAGACCTTGATCCCAACCACCTGAGGCAGGTAGGCGACCTGCTGGCTGAACTCGTCGGATACGCGAGCCGTCTGGCCCTCCCGCGACTGTCCGGCCAGGACGTCAGCTGGCTGACCACGCTGGGCGAGAAGCAGATGCGGACCGCGCTTCGGGCTCCTGAGAACTACGAACTGCACGCGATCGAGCTGCATGACTTATTCATAGCCCGAGCGGACAACGCGGTGCTCGAGAAAGTGACGGCTGGGTTGCGGCCCCACATAGACCGGCTCGTGCACGCCCGGCAAGACCGCCTTGTCCGCTTGGAGCAGGCGCAGCAATTCGCTTCAATCATCGCGGCGGTCCGCGAAAACGACGCCGACCTGCTGCAAGGGATCGTCAGCGCCTACTGGCGCTACTTCACAGAACAGATGCTCGCGGCGACCTGAGCGCTCGAGCCATCGCTGCGCTACGGCCTGTCGCAGAACGACCGTCATACCTGGTTTGGCCCGATTCGGGGTCTCGGACACCCGCGTGGTGCACCGACTACGACGCCGACGGGCGACATCCGGCCCACCGACCGTCCATCGCACGTAAGTGCGCACGATTGGGGTACGACCCGGCAACGCGGCCGGGTGATCCTTGCAGCGCCGACAACTTGGAGGGCGACTCAACGTGGAGTCGCCAACTAGCATCCAAGGCGTGCTCACCGTCCCCGCCCGTACGGACTCCGCGGCTAACCCCCGTGCGGTCGTTAAGGGGCTCTCGGGAGCGGGTGGAGGGGCCTCGGCCGTGCATCTCGGCCGCCCGAGCCGGCTCTCGTTGAGGTGTCCAAAAAGTGTCAAGAAACTACGACTGCCAAGGCCCATTGGCGCCAGTGATCGACCATCACGTGGCCACCCGATGCGTGCCATCGATGCAGGTCAGAGCTATTTCATACAGGTCAGAAGATCGAGCGTTTCGCCAGAACCTCTACCAGGGGGTCGCAGGTTCAAATCCTGTCAGCCCGACCAGCACGCGAACGAGAGGCTCGGACCGGAGGTGGTCCGAGCCTCTCGTCGTTCGCGTCGGTCGGCCCTGCGGTCCCCGTCGGTCCCGCGCCCTACGGTCCTCCCATGGGACGGCAACGCCGGTACACCGACGAGCAGCTCGCCGAGGCCGTCGCGAGCGCGCGGTCATGGCGCGGGACCCTTCGAGAGCTCGGGATGTCGGGCACGTCGGCGGGGTCGATGAGATCGGTGCGGGGGCGCGCGGACGCGCTCGGCCTCGACTACCGCCACTTCACCGGGCAGCGCGGGTGGACCGAGGGCGAACTGATGACGGCGGTCCGCGAGGCGAGCACGTGGACGGATGTCGCCGTTCGACTGGGTCTCAGGGGTGGGTCCGGGATCGTCACGGCGAAGGGGCACGCCGCGCGTCTCGGCCTGGATACCGACCACCTCACGACGTCGGACGTCGATGTGACGGGTGCTCCGCGGCCCGATATCGCTCGCCTCGACCGTGCGGGGCCGCTCCTCGCCGCAGCGTGGTTCACCCTGTGCGGCGCCGATGTCTCGTGGCCGCTCGAACCTGCTCGCTACGACCTGCTCGTGACGACCAGGTCCGGCACGCGCCGGGTCCAGGTGAAGACGACGACCACGCGCGCCGGCGCGACCTGGAAGGTCTACCTCTCGACCTCTCGTGGCGAACGGCGTACGTACGACCCGGACGAGTCGACGATTTCTTCGTCATCGACGGCGAGCTGCGGCAGTACCTGATCCCCGCCGCCGTCGTGGGCGGGCTGCACGCGATCCACGTGGGCTCGTACGCCCGGTACAGGCTGCCGGCACTCGCTTCCGCCGGACCTGCTGCCGACGTGTCCTGACGCCGCCACCGGACGGACGCGTCTGCGGCCCCGTGCATCGCCCCACGGGCGCGCATGTCCGCTGCGGGTCACGATGGCCACGAGACGGGGCGGGACACGGCGTGGGCGAGCACGCCTCAGGCACGTCGTATCGGCACGACGATGGGAAACACGACATGTGCACGGGAATCCGGTTCTCGGACGGCCACGGCAGCGTCTACCTGGCGCGAAACCTCGACTGGACCAGCGGCTACGGGCAGCAGGTGGTGATGACGCCCACAGGTTTCGCGCCGAGCTCACCGTTCGGTGCGGTCCCCGACATCAGGCACGCCACCATCGGCATGGGCATCGTGGAAGAGTCGACGCCGCTCTACTTCGACTGCGGGAACGACGTGGGGCTGGCGGTCGCAGGGCTCAACTTCCCGGGATACGCGGCCTACGCCCCCGCCCCGGTGGACGTCGCCGTCAACGTCGCCGCGTTCGAGTTCCCCCTGTGGGTGTGCTCGCAGTTCGCGAGCGTGGACGAGGTCGAGGCCGCGCTCGCGGACGTGGTGATCGTCGACCGGCCGATCAACGACAGGTACCCCAGCTCGCTGCTCCACTGGATCGTCGGCGACGGCACGCGGGCGATCGTGGTGGAGCACACGAGCGACGGCATGCACGTGTTCGACGACGACGTCGACGTGCTGACGAACCAGCCCGGGTTCGCCTGGCACCACGAGAACCTGCGCAACTACCTCAACACCTCGCCGGAGTTCCCTCAGGACGTCGCGCTGGGCAGGGCGGTCCTCAGCCCGTTCGGGTCGGGTTCGCACATGCGCGGGATCCCCGGCGACTACTACTCGCCGTCCCGGTTCGTCCGCGCGGCGTACGTCAACGCGCACTACCCTTCCAGGGAGAGCGAGACGGAGAACGTCAGCCGCGCCTTCCACACCCTGCAGCAGGTGGCGATGGTCGATGGCTGCGCTGCGATGGGCTCGGGCGAGTTCGAGATCACGATCTACACGGGGCTCTTCTCCTCCCAGACCTCGACGTACTACTGGAACACCTACGACGACCCGGCGATCCGCAGCGTCGCGCTGGCCGACCATCCGGCCGACGGCACGGACCTGGTCCTGGCGTAGCGCGAACCGACCCGCGTGCGAGCGGGGTGAGGACCGGTTGGCGCACCGCGGCGACGTGACCGGCGACGCCCCGCGGACGCGTGCCGGGCATGATGGTCGGATGCCCGACCACGCCCGAAGCGGCCTGCGCGTGACGCCAGCTCTCGTCCTTCCCGAGGCGGAGCTGTCCTGGCGCTTCTCGCGCTCCTCGGGGCCGGGGGGTCAGGGCGTGAACACGACCGACTCGCGCGTCGAGCTGTCGTGGGACGTCACGGCGTCGCGGGTCCTCACCGAGACCCAGCGCGCACGGATCCTCGAGCGGCTCGGACGGCGGGCGCCCGACGGCGTGCTGACCGTCGTGGCGTCCGAGCACCGCGCGCAGCTGCGCAACCGCGACGCCGCCCGGACCCGGCTGGCCGCGCTCGTCGCCGACGCGCTCGC
>JADHZE010000083.1 GCA_026934365.1 Isoptericola sp. QY 916
CCGCGCGACGGCGAGCCGCTGGCGCTGCCCGCCGGACAGGTTGGCCCCGCGCTCGCCGAGGGGCGCGTCGAGCCCGCCAGGCAGCGCGCGCACGACGTCGTCGACGCGGGCGACGCGCAGCGCCTCCCAGACCGCGGGGTCGTCGGGGGCGCCGTCGTCGCCCGGGTCCGCGAGGGTCACGTTGGCGCGGACCGTGTCCTCGAAGACGAACGTCTGCTGCGTCACGAGCGCCACCTGCGCGGGGACCTCGCCCGCGGCGAGGCCGCGCACGTCCGCGCCGTCGAGCAGCACCCGGCCTCGCGTCGGGTCGCTCAGGCGCGCGAGCAGCGACACCAGGGTCGTCTTGCCCGCGCCCGTGCTGCCCACGACCGCGACGGTGGTCCCGGGCGCGACCTCGAGGTCGACGCCGTCGAGCAGGGTGGCCGTCGTGCCCGCCGCCGGGACGTCGACCCCGACGCCCACGAGGCGGACCGCCAGGCCCCCCGCCGCGTGCGGGAGCGCCTGCGTGCCCGGGACCAGCGTCGACGGGGCGTCGAGGATGCCCGCGATCCGGTCGTAGCCGACGAGGGCGCGCGGCAGCTCGCCGAGCACCCAGCCGAACGCGCGCACCGGCACCGCCATGACGGTCAGCAGGTAGGCCGCCGTCACGACGTCGCCCGCGTCGACGGCCCCGGTGGAAGCGCGCCAGGTGCCCACGCCGAGCACGGCCAGGGTGCCCAGGGAGGGCAGCAGCTCGATGACCGGGTCGAAGACGGCCCGGACGGTGCCGACGCGCACGTTCGCGGCGCGCAGCGCGTCCGTGCGCTCGGCGAACCGACGCTCCTCGCGGTCCGCGGTGCCGAGCGACGTGACGAGCAGCGCGCCCTCGAAGGACTCGTGCGCGACGTCGGCCACCTCGGCCCGCAGCTGCTGCGCCCGCGTCACGGCGGGCGTCATGTGCCGTTGGAAGACGACGTTCGCGGCGACCGCGGCGGGCACGACCAGCAGGGCGGCGACGGCCAGCCACACGTCGACCGCGAGGAGCATCCCCGCGGCGACCCCGATCATCACCACGACGCCGAGCGCAAAGGGCAGGGGGTTGAAGACTCCGGTGGCGGCCTCGACGTCGGCGCTCGCCGCGGACAGCAGCCGGCCCGCGGGGTGCGCGCGGTGCCACGACACGGGCAGGCGCAGGTACTGCCGGGACAGCCCCCTCCGGTGGTGCGCCTGGATCGCCGCGAACCCGTAGCCGGCCCAGATGCGCCGCCCGGCGACGCCGAGGGCGAGGGTGAGCGCCACCGCGGCGAGCACGAGCCCGGCGACCCAGATGCGCGAGCGCGCGTCAGGGTCGCCCGCGATCGCGGGGACGACGACCGCGTCGGTGGCCCAGCCCACGGCGCGGCTCACCGCGACGGTGGCGGCGCCGAACAGCGCGGACGCGCCCACGGCGAGCACGTACAGGCGCGGCTCGGAGCGCATGCCGCGCCACACGAGCGTCGCCGAGCGGCGCAGCCTCGACCCCGTGAGCGCGGTCGTGACGGCTCCGCTCACCGTCGGCGGGAGCGTCGCCCGACCGACCCCGCGCTCACCTCCGCACCTCGACGCCCGCCTCGGCCAGGGCCGTCTTGACCTGGCCGACCGTCAGCGTGCCGAAGTGGAAGACGCTCGCGGCGAGCACCGCGTCGGCGCCCGCGCGGGCCGCGGCGACGAAGTGCTCCGGGGTCCCCGCGCCGCCCGACGCCACGAGCGGCACGTCGACCTTCTCCCGCACGGCGCCGAGCATCTCGAGGTCGAAGCCCGCGGTGGTGCCGTCGGCGTCCATCGAGTTCAGCAGGATCTCGCCCGCGCCCAGGTGGGCGACGCGCGCCGCCCACTCGACGGCGTCGATGCCCGTGCCCCGGCGGCCGCCGTGGGTCGTGACCTCGAAGCCCGAGGGGGTCACCGTCTCACCGGTGACGCGGCGGGCGTCCACCGACAGCGTCAGCACCTGCCGGCCGAAGCGGGCCGCGATCTCCGCGACCAGCTCGGGCCGCGCGATCGCGGCGGTGTTGACGCCGACCTTGTCGGCGCCGGCACGCAGCAGGCGGTCGACGTCCTCCGTCGAGCGGACGCCGCCGCCCACGGTGAGGGGCACGAAGACCTGGTCGGCGGTCCGCCTCACGACGTCGATCATCGTGTCGCGGCCGCCCGAGGACGCGGACACGTCCAGGAAGGTCACCTCGTCGGCGCCCTCGCCGTCGTACCGGGAGGCGAGCTCCACAGGGTCGCCCGCGTCGCGCAGGTTCGTGAAGTTGACGCCCTTGACCACCCGACCGTCGTCGACGTCGAGGCACGGGATCACGCGGACGGCCACGGACATGCGGGACTCACCCTTCCTTGCTGCTGTCGTCGCTCCCGGCGGGCTCGTCCGAGCCCTTGCCGGACTTCTGCTCCGGGTCACCGCCGTCGTCGCCCTTGGCCTTGCCGGTCGACTCGTCCTCGGTGACCTGGAAGTGGGCGTCCAGGATGTCCACGACGTAGACCAGGGTCTCGTCGGCGAGGTCGCTGCTGGTGCCACCGTAGCCGAGGCTCGGGGGGACCACGAGCAGCACCTGCGAGCCCACGGTCTGCTCGACCAGCCCCTGGTCGAGGCCGTCGACCAGCTGGCCGATGCCGATCGTGGCGGACTGCGGCCGCGTCCCGGCGGTCCACGTGGTGTCGAACTGCCGCCCGTCGCTCCACCGCACCGCGGTGAACCGCATCGTGACGACCTGCCCCACCTGCACCTGCGGCCCGGTGCCCCGCACCAGCGGCTGCACCTGCAGGTCGGCGGGCGCGTCGGCCTTCCGTGGCACGGTCACGCTCGGCGCGCCGCCGTCGCCACGCTCGACGGTCGGGAGCCCCTTCGCCGCGCTCACCTCGGCACCGGAGGCGTGCGTCGGCAGCACGTCGACGACGAGGATCACGGGCACGTCGCCGTCCTGCTCGAGCAGGAGCATGCGCGCCCCCACCTTCTGGCCGCGCAGCGTGTCATAGAGGTTCGAGCCGAGCGACTCGGGCGACATCGAGTACCACCCCGGCGCGTCGATGTACGTGCTCGAGATGACGGTGCCGTCGCGCCCGTCCTCGGCGTACATGTTCAGCAGCACGGGCTCACCGTCCACCACGGGCTCGCCCGACCCGGGCCACACCGTCCGCGCGCCCGCCTGCACGACGTCGTACGGCTGCTCGTAGTCGAGGGCGGGCGGCTCCCCCACAGCCCCCGACACCTGCACGGGCGCCGCCGACGGCGCGGACGACGGCCGCTTGCCCAGGTCGTCCAGCAGCGACGAGCCGCACCCGCCGAGCACGAGCGCGCCACCGAGCAGCAGCGAGATCAGGAGGGTGAGACGGCGGAGCACCGCGTCATCCTGCCATGCCCACCCGGCGACCGGGGGCCCCCGTCCACCGCCCGCGCGCGACCGGACCACGCCCAGCCGTGAGCCGAGAGCACGGCGGCACCTGCCGACGCGCGACGCTTCACATGGACTCGATCAGCCGATCCACACGCTCGTCCACGCTCTTGAACGGGTCCTTGCACAGCACGGTGCGCTGCGCCTGGTCGTTGAGCTTCAGGTGCACCCAGTCCACGGTGTAGTCCCGACGCGCCTCCTGCGCGGCGCGCACGAAGTCGCCCCGCAGCTTGGCGCGCGTCGTGGGCGGCGGCACGGCCGTCGACTCGAACACCTCGAGGTCGGTGACGACGCGCTCCACCATGCCGCGCGCGGCGAGCAGGTTGTACAGCCCCTCGGTGCGAGAGATGTCGTGGTAGGCGAGGTCGAGGCGCGCGATGCGGGGGTCGTCGAGCGGCAGGTCGTGCTTGGCCTGGTACCGCTCGATGAGCTTGAGCTTGATGACCCAGTCGAGCTCGCGGTCCACGAGGGACAGGTTGCCGGACTCCAGCGCCCGCAGCCCGCGCTCCCACAGGTCCAGGACCTGCTTGACGACGGGAGTGGCACCGGCGTGCGCGTCCACGTGCTCGCGCACGCGGTGGTAGTACTCCCACTGGATGTCGACGGCGGTGGCGGTGCGCCCGTTGGCGAGCTGGACGGGGTGCAGGCCGGTGCGGTCGTGGCTGATCTCGCGGATCGCGCGGATGGGGTTCTCGAGGGTGAGGTCGCGCATCGGCACGCCCGCCTCGACGAGGCGCAGCACGAGGTCCGTGGCGCCGACCTTGAGCATCGTGGTCGGCTCGGCCATCGACGAGTCGCCGACGATGACGTGCAGGCGGCGGTAGCTCTCCGCGTCGGCGTGCGGCTCGTCGCGCGTGTTGATGATCGGCCGGGAGCGGGTGGTGGCGCTGGAGACGGCCTCCCAGATGTGGTCCGCACGCTGGGACAGGCAGTAGACGGCGCCGCGCGGGGTGGCGAGCACCTTCCCTGCACCCGTGAGCACCTGGCGGGTGATGAGGAACGGCACGAGCACCTCGGAGAGGCGCGAGAAGTCGCCCTGCCGGCGCACGAGGTAGTTCTCGTGGCAGCCGTAGGAGTTGCCCGCGGAGTCGGTGTTGTTCTTGAACAGGTGCACCTTGCCGGACAGGCCCTCGTGCTCCAGCCGCTGCTGCGCGTCGGCCACCAGGCCCTCGAGGATGCGCTCGCCGCCCCGGTCGTACGCCACGAGCTGGTGCACGTCGTCGCACTCCGCCGTCGCGTACTCGGGGTGCGACCCCACGTCGAGGTAGAGGCGCGAGCCGTTGCGCAGGAAGACGTTCGAGCTCCGCCCCCACGCCACGACCTTGCGGAACAGGTAGCGGGCCACCTCGTCCGCGGACAGGCCGCGCCCGTCGTCCGCCGCGCACGTCACCCCGTACTCGGTCTCCAGACCGAAGATCCTGCGGTCCACGACGTCTCCCCTCGCTCGGCCCTGCTGCCCGACCTGCTGCCCCACCTGGCGCCCGACTGCGGTGCGACCTGCTCGCCCGTCTCAGTCGCCAGTCTCACTCACCGGGCTGCTCGAGCAGCCCGGCCAGCGTCGCGCCCTGCAGCCGGCGGAACGCCCGCCGCCGGCCCGCGCGCTCCAGCACCGCCACCTCGAGGCCGGCGGGCGCGATCTCGCGCTCCTCCCCCTCGGCGGCGACGGAACCGTCCGACCCGACGGCGCCGAGGGTGCGCACGGCGAGCGCGAGCACCTGCGGCAGCGTCATCCCCTCGTGCCAGGCCTCGCCGACGCGCGCGCCCAGCTGCTCCGCCTGGCCGCCCATCACGACGTGCCCGTGCTCGTCCGCGACGGAGCCGTCGTAGGACAGCCGGTAGATCTGGTCGGCGGCCGGGGTGTCCCCCACCTCCGCCACGACCAGCTCGACCTCCAGCGGCTTGGACTCGGTGGTGAACACCGTGCCCAGCGTCTGCGCGTACGCGTTGGCCAGCCCGCGCGCGGTGACGTCGGTGCGGTCGTAGGAGTACCCGCGCAGGTCGGCGTAGCGGACTCCGGCGACCCGCAGGTTCTCGAACTCGTTGTACTTGCCCACCGCGGCGAACGCGATGCGGTCGTAGATCTCCGAGATCTTGTGCAGCGCTCGCGACGGGTTCTCCGTGGCGAACGCGATCCCGCCCTCGTACGCGAGCACGACGACGGACCGGCCGCGGGCGATGCCCTTGCGGGCGAAGTCCGCCCGGTCCTTCATCAGCTGCTCGGGCGAGACGTAGAACGGCATCGTCATGCGCGCGCACCCCCCTGGTGGCCGGTCCGGGGACCGCCGGCGGGGCGGTCGCCGTGGGCGGCCCGGTGGGCGGCCCCGCGCTCGTCGACGATCCTCTCGACCGACGCGGCGAGCTCCTCGTCCGCCACCCGGCGCACGCCGTCGGCGGTCACGACGTTCACCACGGGCCAGATCTGGCGCACGGGGTCGGGGCCACCGGTCGCGCTGTCGTCGTCGGCCGCGTCGTAGAGCGCCTCGACCGCGACGCCGACCGCCGCGTCGGCGTCGAGCCCGGGCCGCCACAGCTTCTTCAGCGCGCCGCGCGCGAACACCGAGCCGGAGCCGACCGTGTGGTGGTCGTGCTCCTCGTACCGGCCACCGGTGACGTCGTAGCTGAACAGCCGTCCGTACCCGCGGTCGAGGTCGTAGCCCGCGAACAGCGGCACGACGGCCAGACCTTGCAGGGCGAGGGGCAGGTTGCCGCGGATCATCGTGGACAGGCGGTTGGCCTTGCCGTCGAGGGAGAGCAGGGAGCCCTCGATCTTCTCGTAGTGCTCCAGCTCGAGCTGGAAGAGCCGCACGAGCTCGATCGCCACGCCCGCGGACCCCGCGATGCCGACCACCGAGTAGGCGTCGGCGGCGAAGACCTTCTCCATCTCGCGGCTCGCGATGAGGTTGCCCGCCGTGGCCCGGCGGTCGCCGGCCATGATCACGCCGCGGCCGCCGTCGTCGGTGCCGAAGGTCAGCGCGACGATGGTGGTGGCGTGCGGAGCGAGGCCGTCGGCGCTCGCCCCGCCGACGTCGCGACGCCCGGGCAGCAGGTCGGGCGCGTGGCCCGCGAGGAAGTCCACGAACGAGGACGAGCCGGGGCGCAGGAACGCGTCCGGCAGCCGTCCCGAGGTGTCAGCGTGGGTCATGGGCGCTCACTGACCGCCCTTCTGCACGAAGCCCCGAACGAACGACTCGGCGTTCGTCTCGAGGACCTCGTCGATCTCCTCCAGCAGGGCGTCCACCTCGGCGTCGCGCTCGGTCGCCGCCGGGGCGACCGGGGCGGGGGTGTCCGCGTCGTCGTCGGGCGTGCGGTCCTCGTGCTGCGGGTTGATCCGTTCCTGACCGGCCATGGTCCGCCTCCTTTGCTGCTGCGGAGCCCCCGACAAGGAGCTCCGGGAGAGTCTCGCGACGCCAGCCTATGCGCTGCGGCCGACACCGCGCGGCGACGTCCACGCCGGTTGCGCCCAGGGCTGAACGACTCCACCCCGTGCCCGCCCCGGGCACGGGGTGGACGACGTCGTCGCCGGTCAGGCGGTCACCCGTCACCCCGCAGCCCCTTGAGCAGCGCCGCCGCGTCCGGGCTGGCGTCCAGGAGCGCGCCGATGTGCGCGCGGGTGCCGCGGGAGGGATCGAGCATCGGCACCCGCTGCAGGGCGGCGGCCCCCGGGACGTCGAAGATCACCGAGTCCCAGCTCGCCGCCGACACCTGGTCGGCGTACCGGGCCATCACCTCGCCGCGGAACCACGCCCGCGTGTCCGCCGGCGCGTGGTGCACCGCGTCCGCGACCCGCTCGTCGTCCACGAGGCGCTCGACGGCGCCCGACGCGACGAGCCGGTGGTAGACGCCGCGCTCGGGGCGCACGTCCGTCCACTGCAGGTCCAGCGCGTGCAGCCGGGGGTGGTCCCAGCCGAGCCCGTCCCGCGACCGCATCCGCTCCAGGAGCCGGTGCTTCGCCACCCACTCCACCTCGCGCGCGCACGTCGACGGGTCGGTGCCCAGCCGGTGGAGCACCGAGCGCCAGCGGTCCAGCACCGCGGCGGTCTCGTCGTCGCCCGGCGCGCCGGAGGCCGCCGTGCCCCCTGCCGAACCCGCTGCCGTACCCGCTGCCGTACCCGCTGCCGCGAGCGCCGCGACCGACCGGGCCACGACGTCGGCGTACGCCTCCTGGACCTCCAGCGCCGTGAGCCGGCGGCCGTCGGCGAGCTCGAGGGGGACGGCGAGGGTGAGGTCGCGCGACACCCGCTGGACGTCGGCGACCGGGTCGGCGAGCCGCAGGGCGGCGAGCTCCTCCCGGGCGGGGACGCCCGCCTCGGCCAGCTCGTCGAGGTGCTCGAGCACCCACAGCACGAGCGAGGTGGTGCCGAGCTTGAGGAAGGTCGCGACCTCGAAGAGGTTGGCGTCGCCGATGATGAGGTGCAGGCGGCGCCACCGCGTGCGGTCCGCGTGCGGCTCGTCGCGGGTGTTGACGATGGGGCGGCGCAGCGTCGTCTCGAGCCCCACCTCCGCCTCGATGTAGTCGGCGCGCTGGGAGAGCTGGAAGCCGGCGTCCGAGCCCGTCGGGCCGAGACCGACCCGCCCCGACCCGGCGAACACCTGCCGCGTGACGAGGAACGGCGTCAGCAGCTCGACGAGCGTGCCGAACGGCAGCGCCCGGTCCACCAGGAAGTTCTCGTGCGTGCCGTAGCTGGCGCCCTTGCCGTCCACGTTGTTCTTGTAGAGGACCACCTCGCCGCCGGGCACCTCCGCGAGCGACCGCACGGCCGCGAGCATGACCCGCTCCCCCGCGACGTCCCACAGGACACCGTCGCGCGGCCCGGTGACCTCGGGCGACGAGTACTCCGGGTGCGCGTGGTCCACGTAGAGGCGCGCGCCGTTGGTGAGGATGCAGTTCGCGGCGCTCGGGTCGTCGTAGTCCTCGACCGACGGCCGCTCCACCTCCTCGGGCTCCTGCCGGACGGGGCGCGCCCGACCGCGGGAGGACCCGGGCGCGCCCGCCGCGGAGGCCACCTGGGCCGACGCGGGGGTGCTGCCGGACGTCGGGCCGGACGACGAGGGTCCGGACGGCGCGGGGCGCGACGGGTCGTCGGTGAGGAGCGAGGGGTGCGCCGAGGCGCGCTGGAGGTGGAACCCGCGCGCGTCCTGCAGCGGGTCCTCGTCGTCGTAGTCCCAGCGGGCCGGCGGGCGCCCGCCCGCCCGCGCCACCAGGGCGCGGTACGTCATGACCACCTGCGAGCTCATGAGCATCGGGTTGGCCATCGGCCGCCCCGGTGCCAGCACGCCGTACTCGGTCTCGATCCCCATCACGCGACGAACGCTCACGCCACCACCCTAGGTGGCCGGGAACGAGATCGAGGTACCCGTCCCGAAGTCGACCCACGGTGGGTCGACCTCGCGGCGGGTACCTCGATCTGGTGGGCTCGCGACGGGCCGGTGCTACAGGTACTGCCCCGTGCTGGTCACCGTGTCGATGGTGCGCGGGGTGCCGTCGCCGCCCTTCTTCTGGACGATCGTGCGGATGAAGACGATGCGCTCGCCCTTCTTGCCGCTGATGCGCGCCCAGTCGTCGGGGTTGGTGGTGTTGGGCAGGTCCTCGTTCTCCTTGAACTCGTCGACGCACGCCGACAGGAGGTGCTCGACCCGGATGCCGCGCTGCCCGGTGGCCAGGAAGTCCTTGATCGCCGACTTCTTGGCCCGGTCCACGACGTTCTGGATCATCGCGCCGGAGTTGAAGTCCTTGAAGTACAGGGTCTCCTTGTCGCCCGACGCGTACGTGACCTCGAGGAACTGGTTCTCCTCGTCCTCGGAGTACATCCGCTCCACCACGCTGCGGATCATCGCCCCGACGGCCTCGTTCTGGCTGCCGCCGTGCTCGGCCAGGTCGTCGGGGTGGATGGGCAGCTGCGGCGTGAGGTACTTGCCGAAGATCTCGGTGGCGCCCTCGGCGTCCGGCCGCTCGATCTTGATCTTCACGTCCAGGCGGCCGGGCCGCAGGATCGCGGGGTCGATCATGTCCTCGCGGTTCGACGCGCCGATGACGATGACGTTGTCGAGCCGCTCGACGCCGTCGATCTCGGCGAGCAGCTGGGGCACGATCGTCGTCTCGACGTCCGACGAGAGGCCCGTGCCGCGGGTGCGGAACAGCGACTCCATCTCATCGAAGAACACCACGACGGGCGCACCCTGCGTCGCCTTCTCGCGCGCGCGGGCGAAGATCAGGCGGATGTGCCGCTCGGTCTCGCCCACGTACTTGTTGAGCAGCTCCGGGCCCTTGACGTTGAGGAAGTAGCTCTTGGCCGTCGGGTCGCCGCCCTGCGCGCTGGCGACCATCCCGGCCAGCGAGCTGGCCACCGCCTTCGCGATGAGCGTCTTGCCGCACCCGGGCGGGCCGTACAGCAGCACGCCCTTGGGCGGCCGCAGCCCGTGCTCGCGGAAGAGGTCGGGGTGCGAGAACGGCAGCTCGACGGCGTCGCGGATCTGCTCGATCTGCGGCCCCAGCCCGCCGATGTCCTCGTAGGCGATGTCGGGCACCTCTTCGAGGACGAGCTCCTCGACCTCCGACTTCGGGACCACCTCGTAGACGAACCCGCTGCGCACGTCGACCGTGAGCGCGTCGCCCACCCGCAGCTCCGCGTCGGCGACCGACCCGGCGAGGCGCACGACCCGCTCCTCGTCGGCACGCCCGACGACGAGCACCCGCTCGGCGTCGAGCACCTCCTTGACGGTCACCAGCTCGCCCGTGCGCTCGTAGCCGCCGACCTCGACGACCGTCATGGCCTCGTTGAGCTTGACCTCCTGCCCGGGGCGCAGCTCGGCGACGTCGAGGCCCGGGCTCGCCTGCACGTGCATCTTCCGGCCGGCCGACGAGATGTCGACCGAGCCGTCGTCGTGTGCGGCGAGGAACGTCGCGTACGTCCCGGGGGGCTTGGCGAGCTCGTCGATCTGGCCCTTGAGCTCCACGATCTGGTCGCGGGCGGCGCGGAGCGCCTCGGCGAGCCGCTCGTTCTTGGCGGCGAGAAGGGCGAGCTGTGCGTCGTGGCTCGGTCCGGTGGGCAGCGTCGGCTGCTCCGGTCGAGGCTCCGGGCGGACAGGGTTGTCGGACATCGCATCCCCTCTCGTGCGGCCCGGGTGACCGCCTCCCCGGGCGGGAAGGCGTCCCCGGAGTACAGCACCCTAGACATCAACACGGTCGTCCGGGGGTTCATTTCACGGAGCGGTCGCGAGGTTCACACGACCGAGACCTCCCGGTGACCTGCCGCGGGGCCGACGGCCGCCCGAGGGGCGTCAGGCCTGCGCGTCGTCAGGGGCGACGCCGAGGTCGCGCCGGACGCGGCGGATCTTCTTGTCCGAGACGGCGCGCTCGCCCAGCTCCTCCTCCGACCACTCCGCGTCGGGGGCGGGGTAGGAACCCTTGGCCGGGCGTCGCGTGCGCTCCGGCGGCGTGACGCCGTCGGCCAGCCGCCGGGCCGTGACGAGGAAGCCGGTGTGCCCGATCATCCGGTGCTGCGGGCGGACCGCGAGGCCCTCGAGGTGCCAGCCGCGCACCATGGACTCCCATGCCTGCGGCTCCGCGAACCGGCCGTCGGCACGCAGGTCCTCGGCCGTGCGGGACAGCTGCGTGGCGGTCGCGACGTAGCAGATGAGCACGCCGCCGGGGACGAGGGCCCGGGCGACGGGGTCGACGTTCTCCCAGGGCGCGAGCATGTCGAGGACGACGCGGTCGACGCTACCCGGCTCGGCCACGGTGGGCAGCACGTCGGCGAGGTCGCCGACCGACAGCCGCCACGCCGGGTGCTCGCCGCCGAAGAACGACTCGACGTTGCCGCGCGCGATCGCCGCGAAGTCCTCGCGCCGCTCGATGGAGTGCAGCTCGCCGGCGTCGCCCACGGCGCGCAGCAGCGACATGGTCAGCGCCCCGGAGCCGACGCCGGCCTCGACGACGCGGGCACCCGGGAAGATGTCCGCCATCTGCACGATCTGGCCCGCGTCCTTGGGGTAGACGACGGCGGCACCGCGCGGCATGGACAGCACGTAGTCGCTCAGCAGGGGGCGCAGGGCGAGGTACTCGATCCCCGCCGTGTTGGTCACGACCCACCCCTCGGGGCGGCCGATGAGGTCCTCGTGGCGGAAGTACCCCTTGTGCGTGTGGAAGGTGCCGCCGGGCTTGAGCGTGATGGTGTGCAGGCGCCCCTTGGGGTCCGTGAGCTGCACCCGGTCGCCCTCGCGCAGGGGTCCGCGGCGCAGGTCCGCACCCGTGGCGCGGCCGGTCGGGTCGGCGGTCGGGCGGTTCTCGGGCACGGTGGCGTCGGCGGAGGTCACGACGGGCGAGTCTACCGGCCCGCCTCCCGCCACCTCATCGGCGGAGCGCGGCCGCGACCCGGGCGACGTCGAGCACGCCCGTCAGGCGGCCGGCGTCCACGACCGGCACCACGCGCGCCCCGGACGAGCCGCGGGCGAGGCGGTCGAGGAGGTCGTCGCCCTCGAGCTCGGGGCTCACCGCGGACCCGGGCGGGAACGGGACGACGACGGCCTCCACCGGCGTGGCTGCGGCCTGACCCGCGGGAACGTTCGCGACCGCGGTCGGGTCCACCCAGCCCACGGGCTCCCCGGCGGGCCCGACGACGGCCACGACCGCGCCGGGCTGTCGCGCCGCCGCCTCGGAGACGCCGGCGACGGTGGCGGTGACGGGGAGCACGACGGCCGGCACGGCCAGGCCGCGCGCAGACAGCGTCGCGACCCTGGCCCTGGTCCGCGCGCCCTTGATCGCGTCGCCCGCGCCGGACCACAGGAACGCGCCGATGAGCGCCGCCCACGCGACCGTCACCCACGACGGCCTCCGCCCCTCGAGCAGCGGCCACAGCAACGCCACGACCAGCACGCCGACCGCCACCACCCGTCCGGCCCAGCCCGCCGCGAGCGTGCCCCGCGTGCGCGAGCCGGTCGCGCCCCAGACCGCGGACTCGAGGATCTGCCCGCCGTCCAGCGGCAGCCCCGGCACCAGGTTGAACAGCCCGACGAACGCGTTCGAGAACGCACCGGCGAGGAGCAGCGCCGTCACGACCGACGACACCGGCTGCAGCAGGTACACGACCCAGAACGCGGCCGCGAGCACGAGGTTGGTGAGCGGGCCGACCACGGCCACGAGGGCGCCGTCGAGCGGGCGCCCGCCCGACCCGGTGTACGCGGTGTGTCCGCCCCACAGCGTCAGCGCGATCTCGGTGACGCGGTGCCCGCGCGACCGCGCGACGAGGGCGTGCGCGACCTCGTGCAGGAACACGGACCCGAAGAGGAGCAGCACGAACGCGGCGGCGACGACGAGCACGGCCGTCGTCCCCAGCTGGGGTGCGAACCACGTCCGCACCGAGGGCGCGAACACGAGGGTGAGGACGACGGCTCCGAGGAACCACGACGGGGTGACGAGGACGGGCGCGCCCGCGATGCGGCCGACCACCCATCCCCGGGAGCGAGAGGTCACCCGGTCAGGCTATCCGGCCGGGTTGCCGGTCGGCCGCGCGCCGACCGATCGACGGCCGGTCGACGGCCGGTCGACGGTTGCTCGTCAGAGGGCGTGGGACGGCCTGTCACCGTCCGCCCGTAGGGTGGCGCGCATGACGACGACCGCCGCTCCCGACTCGTCGCCGACGGCGTCGCGGGCCCCGGCGCTGTCGCCGTCGCGGGCGGCGGACTTCATGCGCTGCCCCCTGCTGTTCCGGTTCCGCGTGGTCGACCGGCTGCCCGAGCCCCCGGCGTCCGCCGCCGCGCGGGGCACGCTGGTGCACGCCGTGCTCGAGCGGCTCTACGACGCCCCGCGCGGCGAGCGCACGCCGGAGGCGGCGGCCGCCCTCCTGCCGGTCGAGTGGGAGCGGCTCGTCGAGGCGGAGCCGCGGTACGCGACGCTCTTCGACGACGGCGGCGACGCGGCCGGCACCACGCCGACGGAGTGGCTCGGCCGGGCGCGGCGGCTCGTCGGCACGTACTTCACGCTGGAGGACCCCAACCGGCTGGAGCCCGCGTCCCGGGAGCTGCGCGTCGAGACGTCGCTCGACGACGGGCCCGTGCTGCGCGGGATCGTCGACCGGCTCGACGTCGCGCCCGACGGCGCGCTGCGGGTGGTCGACTACAAGACGGGCCGCGCGCCCGGGCCGGGCTTCGAGGGCTCCGCCCTGTTCCAGATGCGGTTCTACGGCCTGGTGCTGTGGCGCGAGCGCGGCGACCTGCCGCGCATGCTGCAGCTGCTCTACCTCGGGGACGGCCAGGTGCTGCGCGCCGAGCCGGCCGAGCGGGAGCTCGAGGCCACGGAGACCAAGGTGCGCGCCCTGTGGTCGGCCATCCAGGACGCCGCCCGCACCGGCGACTGGCGGCCGCGCCGCAGCCGGCTGTGCGGGTGGTGCGCCCACCAGGCGCTGTGCCCCGCGTTCGGCGGCACGCCGCCGGCGATCCCGCCGGGCGCGCTGCGCGAACGGCTCGGGGTGGACCCCGGGGCCGGCGCGGCCTCGGACGTGATCCTCGGTGCGATCCCCGACGCGGCGCCGGACGACGACCCCGTCAGAGCGTGAGGTCCACGACCTCGCCGGCGCCGATGCGCGAGAGCGTCGCGACGTCGACCTTCTCCAGCGACGCGGCGCGGCTGAGCCCGTCCAGGTGCGGCACGGGCAGGACCGCCTCGACGCCCAGGGTCGCGATGCCCGCGGCCCGCGCCGAGGCGATGCCGGTGGGCGAGTCCTCGATCGCCACGCAGGCCCCGGCGTCGACGCCGAGCCGCTCGGCCGCGACGAGGTAGGGCTCGGGGTCCGGCTTGCCCCGGGTCACCTGGTCGCCCGTGACGAGCGTCGCGAACGCGCCGGCGGGGCCGCGCGACACGACCTCCTCCGCGAGGGCCGAGTAGCTCATCGTCACCAGCGCGCACGGCACGCCCGCCTCGGCGAGGCTCGTGAGGAGCTCCAGCGCGCCCGGCTGCCACGGCACCCGCTCGCGGACCTGCTCCACGACCTGACCCAGCAGGCGGTCGACGATCGCGTCGGCCGGCAGGTCGACCCCGCCCTGGTCACGCAGGATCGTCGCCGAGACCGTCAGCGCGTTCCCCACGAGCTGCAGCGCCTGCTCGTGCGTCCAGGTGCCGCCGTGCTCCGCGACCAGCTCCTGCTCGGCCCGGATCCAGTACGGCTCGGTGTCCACGAGGGTGCCGTCCATGTCCCACAGGACGGCCGCGGGCAACGTCGGGGTGGCGGTCTGCGGGGCGGGGGCGAGGGTCTCGGGCACCCGTCCATCGTACGGACCGGCCCGCGCGCAGCGGCCCCCGCGCCCTCGTGAGATGGGGCACGCCGTCAGGGCAGGGCCACCTGCAGCACCCCCGCGCCCGTCCCGTGCTTCCCGTGGTGCTTCACCGCGGCGTACCCGTCCAGCGCCTCGTACGGGTAGACGTCGGCCGGGTCCCAGCCCGCGGGCCCGACCGGGCCCGCCGTGCCGTCGGTGACCACGTCGTCGAGGTCGACGGCGCTGCCCCGGAACCACGACCCGGTGTCCGAGAACCGGGTCGCGTTCCAGTTCGACACCGCCATCCCCGACCCTGTGCCGGGCCCGGTGTAGTCGAACGCGTTGCCCTCCGACACCACGCTGGACTCGATCCCCAGCCCGATGCCGTAGCAGCGGTCCCCCGTCACGGGGGCGACAGGGTCCCTCGACGACCCGCTGTACCAGTTGTTCAGCACGTGCACCTGCCCGTACCGCACCCGCGGCGCCCGCTGGCAGATGCCCTCGAAGGCGTTGCCCACGAACGTCATCCGCAGGCGGCCCGCGTCGGTGTCGGCGTTGTCGTCGCCGGAGCCGATGAGCAAGGTCTTGTCATGGTCGGTGAACCGGCTGTTCGACACGGTGAACAGGTCGCTGCCGTCCTTGACGTCGAACAAGCCGTCGTGGAAGTTCACCGGGCGCCCGTTCGGCCCCGCGGGGGCGGAGCCGTCCGGGAACCGGCCGTCCGTGAAGGTGACGTGGTCGACCCACACGTTCGTCGACGTCACGGACGACATCGCGTCGAAGCGTGCGTTCCACGCGCCCAGCTCGCCGTCCCACGGGTCCCACGAGGTGAAGTGGTCGACCGGGGCCTCGAGGGTGAGGTTCCGGATCACGACGTCGTGGCTCAGGTGGAGCATGAGGGTCGCCGCGTCGAGGCCGGCGTCGTCGCCGAGGCCGAGGATCGTCGTGTTGCTGGGGACGGAGATCTCGATCTGTCGCTTGAGGTTGTTGCTGCCCGTGGTCCGCAGCCGCCGCTGCGGACCGCAGTACTCGTGCAGGGTGTCGCTCCACCCCTCGTCGCCGAAGCAGCTGAGGTACTTGTCCAGGTCGTACCCGGGCGCGTAGTCCTGCTCGTCGAGCAGGCGCCCGTCGGCGGCCTCGTTGCCGTGGATCGTGCCCCTGATGTACACCACCTTGGGCTCGTCCCGGCGCCCGCCGTTGTCCAGCGCGGCGAGCAGCCCGGCGCGGTCGGTCACGACCGCGACGGATCCCGCCGGCGCCCCGGCCCCGCCGTCCGTCCCGCCGCCCACCGTGGCCCAGCCGACCGTGGCCGTGTCGTCGGCCGAGATGACCGGCGGGCCACCGACCGCGCCCGCCTGTGCCACGGGGCCTGCCGGCCCGGCGAGCAGCAGCGACAGCACGGCCAGCGCGGAGGCCGCCGTCGCCCGCCGCCGGACAGGCCGCCGGACGCGCTGCCAGGTGGAACGCGGGACTGCCAGGGGGATGAAGCTCGTCGACCTCGCTGTCGCAGGCACGGTCACCTCCGTTGGTAAGCGCCTTCCCACACCGAACCAGGGTGGCACCCGCGTGTCAACGACCGTTCCCGCGCGGCGACCTCAGGCCGACCGCCCGCTGTATACGCTGGACGGATGACGACCGAGCCGGAGACCACCGGGCGCCACGCCGCACGGCAGACCGTGATGATCGCCGCGTTCGAGGGGTGGAACGACGCCGGCAGCGCCGCCACCGCCGCGCTCGAGCACCTCGCTCACGTGTGGGACGCCCGCCAGGTGCGCGAGCTCGACCCCGAGGACTACCACGACTTCCAGGTGAACCGGCCCGTGATGGAGACCGGGCCGGACGGCGTGCGCACGATCACGTGGCCCACCACGACGGTGTCGGTCGCTGACCTGCCGGACCGCACCGTGGTGCTGGTGCGCGGCATCGAGCCGTCGTTCCGGTGGCGCTCCTACTGCGCCGAGCTGCTCGACCTGGCCGCCGAGCTGGGCGTGCGCACGGTCGTGACCCTCGGCGCCCTGCTGGCCGACGTGCCCCACACCCGGCCCATCCCGATGACCGCCACGACGGAGAGCGACGGCCTGCAGGCGGTGCTCGACGTCGAGCCGAGCACGTACGAGGGCCCGACCGGCATCGTGGGCGTGCTGCAGCACGAGGCCGACCGCCGCGGGTTCCAGGCCGTGTCGCTGTGGGCCGCCGTCCCCCACTACGTGGCCAACCCGCCGTCGCCCAAGGCCACGCTCGCGATCCTCGCCCGCGTCGAGGAGCTCATCGCCGCGTCGGTGCCCCTCGGCGACCTGCCCGAGGACGCCGAAGCCTGGCAGCACGGCGTCGACGAGCTCGCCTCGGACGACGCCGAGATCGCCGAGTACGTGCAGCAGCTCGAGGAGGCGAAGGACACCGCCGACCTGCCCGAGGCGACCGGCGAGGCCATCGCGCGCGAGTTCGAGCGCTACCTGCGGCGGCGCGACGTCGGCGGCGACAAGGGCGGCGAGAAGGGCGGGGACAAGGGCCCCGACCGCGGCGGGGACAGGGGTCCGGACAAGAGCTGACCCCCCTGCGCCGGCGTCAGGGACGCCGCGTCAGAGCCGGACGCCCAGCAGCGCGTTCACGGCCCGCGCCAGGACGCCGGGCGCGCCCTCGTGGTCGTCGGACGTGTCGCGACCGGGCTCGAGCGCGACGTCCGCCCAGGCGTCCACGGCGGCGAGCGCGGCGG